>NZ_JBHXTE010000012.1:0-196741 GCF_042677545.1 Streptomyces sp. NPDC127108
CGCACCCACTCCGCGTTCGTCAGATCACCCCGCCCCACACCGAGAACAACGAGCAGGCAACCCGACAGTCACATGATCCGCCGGACAGAACCTAGTCCTTCGTCAGCACGAACGACGCCTGGTCGCCGCCCAGGCCCGCCGCCTTCGCCTCCACCAGGTACGTGCCCGCCTTCGCGCCGCCCGCCGGAGGCGTCGCGCACTGGGGGGCGCTGGCCTTGCGGTCCCACTCGAAGGAGTAGGTGGCGTGGCCGTTCGCGGGGACCTTGAACAGCAGGCTCGCGGCGGCACCGGGGCAGTCGTTCGAGGACCAGATCGCGTCGTCCGCACCGGACAGGGTGATCGTCACGACGGCGCCCTTGCCGCCGAGGTCGACCTTGCAGGCCTTCCCGCCGCTGTTGACGGCGGTCAGCTCCAGCTTCGGCTTCTGTCCGGGCGCGTACGAGTTCCGCACGCTGCGCAGCTTCAACTCGACCGCACCGGGCGCGCAGTTGGCGAGGGTCGAACCGGCCGGGAGCCGTGCGCCCGACCCGCCGCCGCCCTTCGCGTCGCCCGAGCCGCCGGAGCCGCCCTCGGAGTCGCCGCCGGAACCCGAGCCGCCGGAGCCCTTCGAGTCACCGGAGCCGTCGGAGTCACCGGAGCCGTCGCCTCCGCCGTCCTCCTCGCCCTCCGACTCGTCCCGGCCGCCCGGGTGTTCGCTGATCGCGGGCCCGGATCCGGAGGGCCCGGGCGTGATGGACGTCGCGGGGCCGTTGCCCGACGGACCGTCAGCGCCGTTGCCCCCGCCGCCTCCGCCCGAGGCTAGGGCCCATACGACAAGCAGCAAGAGGAGTCCGACGACGGACAGCAGGACGGCCCTCCGACGCCAGTAGATGGAGGAGGGAAGCGGCCCGATCGGATTGCGCAGAGATCCCACGCCCAAACCTTACGAGAGAACCGGGCGTTGTCCTGCCCCACCCGCCGCCTCAGGCCACAACTTTTGCGGATCATCATCCCGGACCGGCCCGTCCGACGGCCCGTCCGCGGGCCCCCAGCCGCTCTCTCGTGGCCCCACGACGGCACCCACCCCTGACTTTCGTCAGGTCCACGATGAGCCCATCGCCGGATGTGAGGGTGCCCGACCACTGCGTACGGTCCGGAATCATGGACACCATGGATTCTTCCGGCCTCTACCTAGACGTCACCGAATTCGCCCATGACACCCCGTCGTGGGTGCAGCACCTCGCGGAGGTGTGGACGGAACTCGGTCTGCTGCTCTTCGGCGTGCTGTTCGTCGTGGCCTGGTGGCGGGCGCGGCGCGGGGACCCGCGTGCCGTCGCGGTGGCGGTCCTGGCGCCGCTCGGCACGGCCCTGGCGTACGTCATCAGTGAGACCGTGAAGTCCTTCATCGAGGAGGAGCGGCCGTGCCGGGCGGTGTCCGGGGCGCTCAAGCCGCTCGTGGAGTGCCCGCCGCACGGCGACTGGTCGTTCCCGAGCAACCACTCGACGATCGCGGGCGCCGCCGCCGTGGGCCTCGCCCTCGCCTGGCCCCGGATCGCCGCCCTGACCCTGCCGATGGCGGTGCTCATGGCGTTCTCGCGGGTGTTCGTGGGCGTGCACTACCCGCACGACGTGGCCGTCGGCCTGGTCCTCGGCGCGGTCGTGGTGTTCCTCGCGGTCAGGCTCGCCGCCCGGCCCGTGACGCGGATCACAGAGACGATGCGGGGGTCGCGGACCGGCGTGGTCAGGTGGTTCGCGGGCGAGGGCGCGCGCTCGGCGGTCGCTCCGGCCGCGGGGGCCGGACAGTTCGTGCCGCCGCAGTCCGGTTCGTACGAGAACTCGCTGCCGTACCGGCCCGCGCGCGCCGAGCAGCCCCAGGAGCAGACGATGACGCTGCGCCGCCATCAGGACGCGCGTCAGGGCTCGCATCAGGGCTCACATCAGGGTGCGTACCAGGGCACGTACCAGGATCCTCATCAAGGGCAGCACGCGTACCAGGGGCAGGAGGCGCACCAGGGGCAGGGCGCGTACCAAGGACAGGACGCGTACCAGGGGCAAGGCTCGTACCAGGGGCAGGACCCCTACGGCCACCAGCCTCAGTTCCAGCCGCAGTACCGGCCCCAGGACCCCGACCCCCGCTCCTGAAGCGGGAGTTCGCCCCCTCCCCCGTCACCCCCCTCACCCCCTCACCCCCTCACCCCCTCACCTCGGCGCCGACTCCCCCGCGCCGTCGTCCGCCACCAGGCCCGCCTCGTACGCGACGACCGCCGCACGGACGCGGTTCTTGACCTCCAGGCGGTCGAGGACCGCGCTGACGTAGGCCTTGACCGTGCCCTCCACCAGGTGGAGGCGAGCGGCGATCTCCGGGTTGGACAGGCCGGCGCCGACCAGGCCGAGCACCTCGCGCTCACGGGGTGTCAGGAGCGCGACCCGGGCGCGCGCTTCGGCTCCGCGCGCCAGGCGGCGGGCGCCGAAGCCGTCGATGACCTGCCGCGCCACCCGCGGCGAGAGGAACGCGGCGCCGCCCGCCACCGCCCGTACGCCCGCGATGAGTTCGTGCGGGTCGCCGGACTTCAGCAGGAAACCGGTGGCGCCGCCGCCGAGCGCCCGTGCCACGTACGCGTCCTCGGAGAACGTCGTGAGCATCGCGACCGCCGTGTCCGGCAGGGTCCTGACGATCTCCTCCGCCGCCGCCAGGCCGTCCAGGCGCGGCATGCGGATGTCCAGGAGCGCCACGTCGGGGCGGTGCGCCCGGGCGAGGTCGACCGCCTCGCGGCCGTCGGCGGCCTCCGCGACCACCTCGATGTCGGTGCCCGCCGCGAGGATGGCGCTCACGCCCGCGCGGATCATCGCCTCGTCGTCCGCGAGCAGGACCCGGATCACCGCGCCCATGCCGCCCCCCGCCGCATGCTCTGGTCCGCGCCCGCCTTGGGGATCACTGTCTTGTCCACCAGCCTTCCGTCGTCGAAGCAGAGCCTGAAGTGCGTGAGGGAGGTGAAGAGCTCCCCGCTGGAGCGGTAGTAGCGGCAGTCCGCGCCCGGGGGCGGCGGGGTCGGCGCGCGCTCCACCGGCGGGTCCGTGACGCTCCGGTCCGGGAGCACGGCGGCGACCTCGGACTGCGGCTGGCCCACGCGCAGGGCCGCGTAGTCGGCGGGCCGCAGGACGGAGTGCGTCTTCGTGTACGCGTACCAGGTGAACGCCCCCGCGACGAGCACGGTGCCGATGGCGACGGCGGCGCCGAAGGTGAGGGCGGTGCGGCGGCGGGCGTGGGCGAGGACGGAGCCCGGGAGCGGGGGCGTCGGCTCGGGCGCCGCGGGGCGGGGCGCCGCTCCGCCCACCGGCAGCCGCGCCCTGACGCGGAACCCGCCGCCCCGCGGGCCCGCCGTCAGCGTGCCGCCGCCCGCCGCGACCCGGGCCCGCAGGTCGGCCAGGCCCGAGCCGCCCGCCGGTGGGGCGGGACGGGGTGAATCGCCGTGCGGGGGCGGGCCGTTGGTGACCTCGATCGTCGTGGTGGCGTCGGCGCCGGTCGACGCCGTGACGGTGACCGGGGCGCCCGGCGCGTACTTCGCGGCGTTGGTCAGGGCCTCCTGGACCACGCGGTACGCGAGGCGGCCCGCGCCGTCGGACGCTTCGGTGCTGTCGGCGCCGTCTCCCTCGTACCGCACCGCGAGGCCCGACTCCGCCGCCCGCGCGACCAGTTGCGCCACCGTCTCGCCGGGCGGGGCCAGCGGGGCGCTCTCGTCGCCCTCGTCCCGGAGCACGCCGATGATCTCGCGCAGCCGGTCGGTGGCCGTCGCGGCGGCCTCGCGCAGGTCGGACGCGGCGGACCGGTGGTGCGCGGGGAGGTCGGCGGCCACCTGGAGGGCGCCCGCGCGGACCGCGATCAGGCTCAGCTCGTGGCCCAGGGAGTCGTGCATGTCCTGGGCGATGCGGGCGCGTTCGCGCAGCCTGGCCCGGTCGGCGACGATGCGCTGCTCGCGCTCCAGCTGGTCGGCGCGCGCCCAGCCCGCCGCGGCCAGCTCCCGGCCCTGGCGCCAGTAGCGGCCCGCGAGCCAGGGGAAGACCACGCCGAACAGCAGCGTGCCCATGAGCACCAGCCACTCCACGACCGGGTCCACGTCCCGGACCAGGATCCTGACCGTGCCCGCCGCCCAGACCGCCGCGAAGGCGAGCAGCGCCGGGCGGGCGCGGGTGCCGTGCCTGCCGAGCAGCAGGGCCAGGGCGGCGAGGGCGGGCCCGTAGGAGACGGAGAACAGGGCCGGGGCGGTGAGGCCGAGGGCGGCGACGAGGAGGAAGGCGGCGGCCGGGCGCCTTCGCCAGGTCGCCGTGGCCACGGCCAGGACCGCGAGGCCCCCGAACTGGGCCCACAGAGGGCGGGGCTCGTTCAGGCCGATCGCGTCGGCGCTCACCGCGGGCACGGCGAGGGCCGCCCACAGGGCGACGTCCATCGTGCGGGGGCTCTTCACTCCCTCGACGGTACGTGCCGCGGGGTGGACGCCGCCCCTGCCGATCGTCAGGTCTCCCCCGGCGGGGGCCGAGGCGTCCACCGCTCCGCGGCGGAGTCCCCCACCCGCCCGCCCTCACTTTCCTCCGCACACGTTCGGGTGGAGGGCGGGGTGGTGCCCGGGGGGCGGGGTGGTGCCCGGGGGGGCGGGTGGTGCCCGGAGGGCGGGTGGCGCTCAGAGGGGCGGGTGGCGCCCAGAGGGGCGGGTGGCTCCCGGGGGGAGCGGCTGCACCAGGCGGTGAGGCGTCGGCCCCGGCCCCGCGAGCCGAGGGCACCCTCCACGCAGCCACCCCTGACAGCCGAGCACCAGCCCATCCCGACCCGCCCGGCACTAGAGGCCGCAGACCGCAGCAGCACACCGACCCACCCAATCCAGCCCGTCCGGCGCTTGAGGACGAGGCGCGGAGCGCCGATCCGGCGGCACCCCGTCCCACCCGAGGGGCACGACGAGGCGCCCCCAGCCCGCCCGGCGCTTGAGGCCGCAGACCACAGACCGCGGACCGACCCACCCAACCCAGCCCGTCCGGCGTTTGAGGACGAGCGCGCAGCGCGACCGGCGGCAACCCAGTCCCACCCGGACGGAACACCCACCCCACCCGCACACGCCGGGCCCGCGGCCCACCCGCGCCGTTGGCCCGAGGCCCCCCGCGCCCGTGGCAGGATCGTCCCCATGCCGACCGCCCTCGCCGCCGATCTCGTCAGCGCCGGCACTGCCGACGCCCGTTCGCTGGACGAGCAGTTCCACTCCCCCGTCATCGCCTGGTTCGAGGCCAACGCGCGCGATCTGCCGTGGCGGCGTGCGGACGCCGGGCCCTGGGGCGTCATGGTCAGCGAGTTCATGCTGCAGCAGACGCCGGTGAGCCGGGTGCTTCCCGTGTACGAGCAGTGGCTGGCCCGCTGGCCGCGCCCCGCCGACCTCGCCAAGGAGGCGCCCGGCGAGGCCGTGCGCGCCTGGGGGCGGCTCGGGTATCCGCGGCGGGCGCTGCGCCTGCACGGGGCGGCCGTCGCCATAACGGAGCGGCACGGCGGCGACGTACCGGCGCAGCACGCGCAGCTCCTCGCGCTGCCCGGCATCGGCGAGTACACCGCCGCGGCCGTCGCGTCGTTCGCGTACGGGCAGCGGCACGCGGTGCTCGACACCAACGTGCGGCGCGTCTTCGCGCGCTCCGTGACAGGCGTGCAATACCCGCCGAACGCCACCACCGCGGCCGAGCGCAAGCTGGCCCGCGCGCTGCTGCCCGAGGACGAGCGCACCGCGTCCCGCTGGGCCGCCGCCTCGATGGAGCTGGGCGCGCTGGTGTGCAGCGCCAAGAACGAGAACTGCGCCCGCTGCCCGCTGGCCGCGCAGTGCGCCTGGCTGGCGGCGGGGAAGCCCGCGCACGAGGGGCCCGCCCGCCGCGGCCAGACCTACGCGGGCACCGACCGCCAGGTCCGCGGCAAGCTCCTCGCGGTGCTGCGCGAGGCCGTCTCTCCCGTGCCGCAGTCCGCGCTCGACCGGGTGTGGGACGAGCCGGTGCAGCGGGCACGCGCCCTCGACGGTCTGGTCGCCGACGGGTTGGTGGAGCCGCTGCCGGACGGGTACTACCGGCTTCCGCTGACCTGACATCCGCCGGGCCGAGCCTTCAGATCACAGCCCGCTGACAACCAACCAGCCACGAATCCAGCGACAAAAAGGGCATCCACCCCCACACCCACCTGCTGGTTTACGTCCGGCCTACTTCTGTTACACAACCGACGTACAGCCGTGCGTCCGTCGCGCGCTGCTCCGCACAACGCCGTGACACGCCCTCCGTAACTTCATTCTCGTACCGCACAGGCAAGGGATCAGCGGTCACGAGGCACCCGGGAATCGACCGGGGGCAGCCGGGGATGAACGGGAACGGAGGCGGTTGGGTATGGCGCACGGCGAGGTGCTCGAGTTCGAAGAGTACGTCCGCACTCGGCAGGACGCCCTGCTGCGCAGCGCCCGGCGGCTCGTCCCTGACCCGGTCGACGCCCAGGACCTGCTGCAGACGGCGCTCGTGCGGACCTACGGCCGCTGGGACGGCATAGCCGACAAGCGGCTCGCGGACGCCTACCTGCGCCGCGTCATGATCAACACGCGGACCGAGTGGTGGCGCGCCCGCAAGCTCGAAGAGGTGCCCACCGAGCAGCTGCCGGACGCCTGCGTCGACGATTCCACCGAGCAGCACGCGGACCGCGCCCTGCTGATGGACATCATGAAGGTGCTCGCCCCCAAGCAGCGCAGCGTCGTGGTGCTGCGACACTGGGAGCAGATGTCCACCGAGGAGACGGCCGCCGCGCTCGGCATGTCGGCCGGTACGGTCAAGAGCACGCTGCACCGGGCACTCGCGCGGCTCCGTCAGGAGCTGGAGAGCCGTGCCGCCGACGAGTCGGCGGGGCCTGCTGCGCGGATGTTCGAACGTGAGGAGCGGGAGCGTTGCGCGGCCTGAGTGCCCGGACCGGACCAGCGGGCCGGGCCACGAAAGAGTGGAAGGCGGGGAGTACGGCGGTGGCCGTGCTCGCCGCCCTCGGCCTTTTGCTCGCCGTCACCGGCTGCTCCACGGGCGGCTCCGGCACCCGCGACGAGGGCCCTGCCCACGTCGGCGCCGTGCCGTCCACCACGCCCTCCGCTTCCCCGTCGCCGACCCCGAAGAGCGTCGACGCGGTCCAGCTCGTCAAGGACGACCCGAAGGTCAGCCTGGCCGTCAAGCGCGACCTGAAGCCGTGCGCCGCCGATGAGTACCCGGTCGACGTCGCGTACGGCAACCTGACCGGAGCAGCGTCGGACGACGTCGTCGTGAACGTCCTGACCTGCGGAGACAGGGTGGGCATCGGTAGTTACGTGTATCGCCCCGAAGGCAAGAGGTACGAGAATGTCTTCGCCGACGAGCAGCCGCCCGTGTACGCGGAGATCGACCGCGGCGACCTGGTCGTCAGCAAGCAGATGTTCGGCAAGGACGGCTCGGTGGCGGACCCGACGGGAGAAGAGATCATCACCTACCGCTGGTCGACGAGCCACTTCACCGAGCAGGACCGCACCCGCAACAACTACAGCACCACGGCGGACGGCGATACGCCCGAGCCGTCGACGGACTGACGCCTTGACCCGCTGACGTACTGACCAACTGACGTACTGACCAACTGACGCACTGACCCACCGGCCCACCGGCCCGACCGACCACGACCGCCCCCCGAACCGAGACCGGAACTGAGAGCACCCGATGGCAGAACACACCCATGTCCTGTTCGTCGAGGACGACGACGTCATCCGCGAGGCCACGCAGCTCGCCCTGGAGCGCGACGGCTTCGAGGTCACCGCCATGCCCGACGGCCTGTCGGGCCTGGAGGCGTTCCGGGCGGACCGGCCCGACATCGCCCTGCTCGACGTGATGGTGCCCGGCCTCGACGGCGTCAGCCTCTGCCGCCGGATCCGGGACGAGTCGACGGTTCCGGTGATCATGCTGTCGGCGCGGGCCGACTCCATCGACGTCGTACTCGGCCTCGAGGCTGGCGCCGACGACTACGTGACCAAGCCGTTCGACGGCGCCGTCCTGGTGGCCCGCATCCGCGCCGTGCTGCGGCGCTTCGGGCACGCCAGCGGCCCGGGCTCGGCCGCGCCCGCCGCCGAGCAGGGCCAGGGCTCCGACGGCGGCGTGCTGAGCTTCGGCGACCTGGAGATCGACACGGAGGGCATGGAGGTGCGCAGGGGCGGCGAGCCCGTCGCGCTCACGCCGACGGAGATGCGGCTGCTCCTGGAGTTCTCCTCCGCGCCCGGCACCGTGCTGTCCCGCGACAAGCTCCTCGAGCGCGTCTGGGACTACGGCTGGGGCGGCGACACGCGCGTCGTCGACGTGCATGTGCAGCGGCTGCGGACGAAGGTGGGGCAGGACCGCATCGAGACGGTCCGCGGGTTCGGATACAAGCTCAAGGCGTGAGCTCGCGGCGTGGGGGGACACAGGGCTCTGCCATGGGCAGAGGCATGAACGGGGAGCGGTCCGGGTTCGCCGAGGGGCTGCGGGCGCGGCTGCGGCGGCCGACAGGGCCTGGCGGGCCGCGCCGGCCGAGGGACCTGCCGTTCCCGGAGCGGCTGCGGTCGCTGGTCGGCACCCGGCTGCGCACCGGGGTGCGCTGGAAGATCGCCGCCGCCATCGGCCTGGTCGGCGCGCTCGTCGCGGTGGCGCTGAGCCTCGTCGTGCACAACGCCGCCTGGGTGTCGATGCTCGACAACGCCCGCGACCTCCAGGACGAGCGCGTCCAGATCGCCCAGCGCAACTACGAGGCGCGCCGCACGACCAGCGCCATCTACGGCACCAAGATCGACGACCCGCAGCTCCCGAAGGAGCTGCGGCAGAAGGTCCTCACCGGCCGCCGCGCCACCTTCGTACAGGAGCACGGCGACGGCGTGCCCGACATCTGGGGCGCCGTGCCGCTCAGCGACGGCCACGTCCTCTCGGTGCACAGCCGGTTCGCCGACCGCAACACCACGATCATGAAGGACCTCGACCAGGCCCTCGTCATCGGCTCCATCGCGGTCGTCTTCGGCGGCTGCGCGCTCGGCGTGCTCATCGGCGGCCAGATGGCCCGGCGCCTGCGCAGGGCGGCGACGGCCGCGGGCGAGGTCGCCCAGGGCAACACCGAGGTGTCCGTACGGGACGCCATCGGCGGGCACGTGCGCGACGAGACCGACGACCTCGCCGAGGCCGTGGACGCCATGGCCGACGCCCTCAAGCAGCGCCTCGAGGCCGAGCGCCGGGTCACCGCCGACATCGCGCACGAGCTGCGCACCCCCGTGACCGGGCTGCTCACCGCCGCCGAGCTGCTGCCGCCGGGCCGGCCGACCGAGCTGGTCAAGGACCGGGCGCAGGCCATGCGCACGCTCGTCGAGGACGTACTGGAAGTGGCCCGCCTCGACTCCGCGTCCGAGCGGGCCGAGTTGCAGGACATCACGCTCGGCGAGTTCGTCAGCCGCCGCATGGCCCTGCTGAGCCACGACGTGCGGGTGACGATCGTGCACGAGTCGGAGGTCACCACCGACCCGCGCCGCCTGGAGCGCATCCTCGGCAACCTCGTCGCCAACGCCGCCAAGCACGGCAAGCCGCCCATCGAGGTCAGCGTCGAGGGCCGGGTGGTCCGGGTGCGCGACCACGGCCCCGGCTTCCCCGAGGCGCTGCTCGCCGAGGGCCCCTCGCGCTTCCGCACCGGCTCCGCGGACCGCGCGGGGCGCGGGCACGGACTGGGCCTGACGATCGCGGCCGGGCAGGCGCGGGTGCTCGGCGCCCGCCTCACCTTCCGCAACATCCGGCCGCCGGGAGCCTCGCCGGACGAGGCCGCCGAGGGGGCGGTGGCGGTCCTGTGGCTGCCGGAGCACGCGCCGACGAACACCGGGAGCTATCCGATGCTGCAACTG
This sequence comes from Streptomyces sp. NPDC127108, assembly GCF_042677545.1. Classification (NCBI taxonomy): domain Bacteria; kingdom Bacillati; phylum Actinomycetota; class Actinomycetes; order Kitasatosporales; family Streptomycetaceae; genus Streptomyces; species Streptomyces sp. NPDC127108. The sequence continues at coordinate 9,891 of NZ_JBHXTE010000012.1, forward strand.
CCGGAGAAGCCCTCGAAGTGGCAGAAGTAGACGGGACGGGGACCGGGGCGGACCGGGCGGCCGGAGCGGGCGCCGGGCAGTCGACGCCCGCCCGTCTCCGTCGGCTCCGGGCTCAGCAGCCCCAGTCCTTGTCCAGGTCCAGCTCGCCCTCGCGCTCCTGGGTGAACGAGAACCAGTTGCCGGAGTCGTCGCGGAAGATCGCCTCCACTCCGTAGGGACGCTCCTGCGGCTCCTGGAGGAACTCCACGCCGCGCGCCTTCAGCTTCTCGTAGTCCCCGTGGACGTCGTCCGTGCGCAGCGCGCCGCCGCCGAGGACGCCCTTGGTGACCAGGGTCCGCATGGCCTCGGCCGACTCGGCGTCCATGCCCGCGCCGCCCGGCACCATCAGCGCCAGCATCAGCTCGGGCTGGTCCTTGGCGCCGACGGTGAGGAAGCGCATGCCGCCCTCGCCGAGGGTCATGTCCGTACGGACCTCCAGGCCGAGCTTCTCCGTGTAGAACTCCTTGGCCCGGTCCTGGTCGAGGACCCAGACGGTGGAAATGGCGAGTCCCTTGATCATGGTGTGCTCCTGGTGAGGGGCTTTCTTGCTTGCCCGGCCACCGTAGGCAGCGGGCCGGACGCAGCGCTTCTCAAGAATTGCGCTCTCCGTCGGCCTCCGATCCCCCGGCCTCCGATCCGTCGGCCTCCGCTCCCCCGGCCCCTGCTCTGTCCCCGGCGCCCGCGCCCGTCCCCGTCCCGTCGAGCCCCGCCCGCGCCGGGAACCCCCCGGCCCACAGCAGCGCCCAGCACCCGGGGATCAGCGCGGCGCCGCGCCCCACGTGCTTGGCGCGGTACTCGCTCGGGGTGAGGCCGGTCTGGCGCTTGAAGGACGACGAGAACGTGCCGACGCTGGTGAAGCCGACCAGCATGCAGATGTCCGTGACGGACAGGTCGGCCGAGCGGAGCATGTCCTCGGCCCGCTCGATGCGACGGCGCGACAGGTACTGCCCGGGCGTCTCCCCGTACGCCTCCTTGAAGGCGCGCAGGAAGTGATAGCGCGAATAGCCCGCGTGGGCGGCGACCGCGGTCAGGTCGAGGGCGGGGTCGGCCCAGTCGCGGTCCATCGCGTCCTTCGCGATGCGGAGCTGCCGGAGTCTCTCCACGCCTTCGATGCTGGCACGCGGCACTGACAACGGCCCCCCGGCACCGAAGTGCCGAGGGGCCGCGGACCGGGCGGGACAGCGGGTCAGACGGACTCTGCGACCGGCTGCCGCTCCCCGCGCGCGGAGTCCCCACCCGCGTCACCGGCCGGCTTCTTGTCGGCGGGGGCGGCCCCGCGCAGCGGCGTCTCCTTCACGAAGAACGCCGCGATCAGGGCGCCCACCGCCATCGCGGCGGCGAGCAGGAACGCCACGTGCGTACCGGCGGACACCGCGTGCTGGTAGGCGTCCCGCGCCGCCTCGGGCAGCTTGGCGAGGCTCGCCGCGTCCAGCTGGGCGGAGTGCTCGGTGACCTTGGCGACGCCGCCGCCCCCGGCCTTCGCCATCTCGTCCTGGACCCGGTTGTTGAACAGGGCGCCCATGATCGCGACGCCGAAGGACGAGCCGAGGGTGCGGAACAGCGTGGCCGAGGACGAGGCGACGCCCATGTCCTTCATCTCGACGCTGTTCTGGGCGACCAGCATGGTGATCTGCATCAGGCAGCCCATGCCGGCGCCGAGCACCGCCATGTAGATCCCGGTCGTGACGCGCGAGGTGTCGGTGTCCATCTGCGCGAGCATGAAGAGCCCGACGGCCATCAGGACGCTGCCGACGATCGGGAACACCTTGTACTTGCCGGTGGCCGTGGTGAACCGCCCGGCGACCATGGAGACCGCCATCATCGCGAGCAGCATCGGCATCAGGAGCAGCCCGGAGTTGGTGGCCGACGCGCCCTGCACGGCCTGCTGGTAGAGCGGCAGGAAGAGCATCGCGCCGAACATCACGAAGCCGGTGAGGAAGCCGACCACGGACATCAGGGAGAAGTTGCGGCTGCGGAAGATGTGCAGCGGCATGACCGGCTCGGCGGCCTTGCGCTGGACGAACCAGAAGCCGACGAGGGAGGCGGCCCCGAGCCCGATCAGCTCCATGATCACGGCGGAGCCCCAGGCGTACTCCGTACCGCCCCACGTGGTGACCAGGACGAACGAGGTGATGCCGATGGTGAGCAGCGCGGCGCCGAGGTAGTCGATGCGGCCCTCGGAGCGCTTCTTCGGCAGGTGCAGGACGGCGCTCACCATGAACAGGGCGACGATGCCGAGCGGCAGGTTGATGTAGAAGGCCCAGCGCCAGCCGAGGTGGTCGGTGAGGGTGCCGCCCACCAGCGGGCCGCCGATCATCGCGACCGCCATCACGCCGGTCATCATGCCCATGTACTTGCCGCGCTCCCGCGGCGGCACCAGTTCCCCGATGATCGCCATGACGCCGACCATCAGGCCGCCCGCGCCGAGTCCCTGGATCGCCCGGAAGCCGATGAGCTGGCCCATGTCCTGGGCCAGACCGCTGAGCGCGGAGCCGATCAGGAAGATCACTATGGAGGCGAGGAAGGCGCCCTTGCGCCCGTACATATCGCCGATCTTGCCCCAGATCGGGGTGGAGGCGGCGGTCGCGAGGGTGTACGCGGTGACGACCCAGGACAGGTGCTCCAGGCCGCCGAGGTCACCGACGATCGTCGGCATCGCGGGGGCCACGATCATGTTGTCGAGCATCGCGAGCAGGATCGCGACCATCAGCGCGAAGATCACCACCCGTACGCTGCGCGGCTCCGGCTCGGGCGCCGCGCCCTGGTCCGTCCCCGCGCCGCGCTTGTCGAGCCTGCCCTGCTCCGCCGGGCTCCCCGTCGCCGTCTTCCCTGCCATGGTCACCACTCCCCGCTCCGTGCTCACCGCTACTTACTTGCCGCCCGGCAAGTTGGCTACAGTAGAGGAAAGTAGACCCCTAACTAGCCGGGCGTCAAGTAAGTTCGGGCAGGGCTGGGGAGAAGTGCGAGGATCGCCACCATGAGCAGCACAGGCAGGCAGCGGCGCCGCGGGGACACCCGCCAGCGCATTCAGGACGTGGCGCTCGAACTCTTCGCCGAGCAGGGGTACGAGAAGACGTCACTGCGCGAGATCGCGGAGCGCCTGGACGTCACGAAAGCGGCCCTGTACTACCACTTCAAGACCAAAGAGGACATCCTCACCAGCATCTTCGACGATCTGACGCGACCCATCGACGAGCTGATCGCCTGGGGCAAGGAGCAGCCGCGCACGCTGGAGACCAAGCGCGCGATCCTGACCCGCTACAGCGAGATCCTCACCGACGCCGCCCCGCTCTTCCGCTTCATGCAGGAGAACCAGGCGACGATGCGCGACCTGAAGACGGGTGAGAGCTTCAAGGACCGGATGCTCCAGCTCCTGGACATCCTCAGCCACGACGACCCGGCGACGCCGATGACCGCGCAGGTGCGCTGCTTCAGCGCGCTCTTCACCATGCACGGCGGCATGTTCGTGCTCAAAGGCAACGATGGCGACCCCGAGGAGAAGCGGAAAGCCATCCTCGAAGTCGCCATCGATCTGGTGACCCAGGCGCACAACGGCACCTGAGCCGGGGCGGCACGCGCGGGGGATCGGACGCGCACGCCCCGTTCGCGGGGGGGTGCGGGATCAGACGCGGACGCCCTGCTGGCGCAGGAACGCGACCGGGTTGACGGCCGAGCCGTAGTTCGGCGTCGTACGGATCTCGAAGTGCAGGTGCGGGCCGCTGGAGTTGCCGGTGTTGCCGGACAGGGCGATGCGCTGGCCGGTGGCGATGGCCTGGCCCGGGCGGACCTCGACCTTCGACAGGTGCGCGTACTGCGAGAACGTGCCGTTGGCGTGCTTGATCACCACGGCGTTGCCGTACGCGGGGCCGTCACCGGCGCCGTTGCCGCCGGCCTTGACGACGGTGCCGGCGTGCACGGCCTTGACGACGGTGCCGACCGGCACGGCGAAGTCCTGGCCGGAGTGCTTGCTGGCCCACATGCTGCCGCCGAGGCCGAAGCTCGCGGACAGGCGGTAGTTGTCGACCGGGTCCTGCCAGGCGGCGGCCTTCTTCGCGGCGGCCTGCTCGGCCTGCGCGGCCTTCTTCGCCGCGGCCTGCTTCGCCTGCTCGGCGGCCTTGGCCTGGGCGACGGCCTGCGCGCCCACGGAGGACGCGGTCACGGACCGCTCCCCGCCCTTGGTGTCGGCTGCGGCCGCGACCCCGGCTCCGAGCACCGTCGTGACGCCGACACCGGCGGCGAGTACGGCCGCCCGGGTGCGACGCAGGGACGGGCCGGAATGGTGGGACTTGGCGCGCTTGGACATGGGGGAACCTCCGGGGACAGGGCAAGGGGACGCGGTACGGGGGGTACCGGCTGTACGGGGGTACTGCGGCAAAAGGGAATCCGGCACGCTGACTGCGCATGCCGGACGGCCATCCCTTGGTAACCCCCACCCCGCCGAGGCCCCAAAACGCCCCTCTACTAGCGGCGGCCGTACCCGGGCCCGCCCGCGATCACCGCCGAAGCCACCGGCGCACGGCTCCCGATGCCGCCGGTTCCAGGCCGAAAGTCCCGTCCGGGCGGCCGAAAAGCACCACTAATCCGCCTCGTATGTGACCTATGCCCTGTGCGTCATGTCACCGGGGCGCAAGATCCACCACCCGCGAATGTGACGCCCACTACGCTTTCGGCCATGGATCCCGCGGCCATTGGCGTCCGTATCGCCTCCGGTGTCGTCACCCCACTGATCAAGAAGCTCTTCGTACGACCCGGACCGGGCGCGGGCCTGGTGGCGGAGCCCGTACGGATCGACGCCCTGGTGTCCTTCCGCGGCGAGCGGCGCGACCTCGCCGAGCAGGACGTACGCCGACTCGTCACCGCCCTGGTCCGCCAGGCCGTCCGCACCGGCGAGCGCCCCCTCCCCCACGACGAGGAGGAAGCCGTCGGCCACGCCCTGACCCGGACGATGCTCGCCCTCGGCACCCTCACGCTCACCGACGTGGAGGCGGTGTCCCTGGGCCACGAGGAGCTCGCGACCCGGCTGCGCCGGGCGGACGGGGACGCGACCCGGGACCTCTCGGCCGACGCCACGTACCTCCACCACCGCCTCCTCGACACGGCCTGCCTGCACATCCTGAACTTCTTCACGCAGCGGTCCACGTTCGTCGCCCGCACCCTCGTCGAGCAGAGCCGCCGCCAGGCGGAACTCATAGCCAAGGTCGACGAGCTGATCGCCCGTGACCCCCTCCCGGGCGCGCGGGACGTGGCCTTCGAGCAGCGGTACCTCGCGTACATCGCGAAGAAGCACGGCAAGCTCACGATCTTCGGCATCGACCTCGCCGACTCGCCCGGCAAATGGCCCCTGGACGCGGCCTACCTGAGCCTGACGGCCACCGAACGCGGGCGGCACCTGGGGGACGTCCGGGTCGGCGACGACTGGCACCAGGTCTTCGATGCCCACCTCGACCCGACGCCCCGCCCCGCCGACGAGGCCCTCGCCACCCACGACCGCGTGCTCCTGCGCGGCGAGGCGGGCTCCGGCAAGACCACCCTGATCCAGTGGCTCGCGGTCTCCGCGGCCCGCCCTGACCTGGGCGAGAACGCCGAGCGCATGGCCTACCTCCACGACCGCGTCCCCTACGTCCTGCCCCTGCGCACCCTCACCCGCCACGGCGAGCGCCTCCCCGCCCCCAAGGACTTCCTGGCCGCCGTCGGCTCCCCCCTCGCGGGCACACAGCCCGACGGCTGGGAGGCCCGCGTCCTGACCTCGGCCCGCGCCCTGGTCCTGGTCGACGGCATCGACGAGGTCCCCGACGCGGAACGCGCCCGCACCCGCGCGTGGCTCGCGGACCTGATCGAGGCCTACCCCGGCAACCGCTGGCTGGTGACGTCCCGGCCCTCCGCCGTACGGGAGGACTGGCTCACCGACGAGGACTTCACCGAGCTGACGCTCGCGCCGATGAGCGGCGCGGACGTGACGGCGTTCATCCGGCGCTGGCACACGGCGGCGGCCACAGGCGCGCGGGACGAGGACCTCGCCCTGCGCGCGTACGAGGCCCAGCTCCTCGAAGCCGTGCGCACCAAGCCCGACCTGGGCGTGCTCGCCACCAACCCGCTGATGTGCGGCCTCGTCTGCGCCCTGCACCGCGACCGCCGCGGCTTCCTCCCCCTCGGCCGCAAGGACCTCTACACGGCCGCCCTGTCCATGCTCCTGATCCGCCGCGACCGCGAACGCCACATGGCCGTCCCCGAGCTGCGCGAGGAGCCCCAGCTCCAGCTCCTCCAACGCCTCGCCTACTGGCTCATCCGCAACGGCCGCACGGCCATGGACCGCACCCGCGCCACCACGATCATCGGCGACGCGCTCCCCGCCGTCCCCGAACTCGCCGCCCTCGGCGACGCGGACGCCGTCTACACCCACTTCCTCCACCGCAGCGGCCTCCTCCGCGAACCCGGCCCCGGCACGGTCGAGTTCGTGCACCGCACCTTCCAGGACTTCCTGGGCGCGCGGGCGGCGGTCGAGGAGGGCGACTTCGGGGTCCTCGCCGGGCACGCGGCGGACGACCAGTGGGAGGACGTCATCCGGATGGCTGTGGCGCAGGGGCGGCCGCGGGAACGGGCGGAGCTGTTGGGCGACTTGCTGGCTCAGGGGGATTCCTTCCCCGCCGGGTCGCCCGGCCGCAAGCGGGCGCATCTCCTCGCCGCGGCCTGCCTTGAGCACGCGGCGGACCTCGCGCCGGCGGTGCGGGCGGAGGTGGAGCGGAGGACGGCCGAGCTGATTCCGCCGCGTACGCCTGCGGACGCACGGGAGTTGGGGCTGGTGGGGCCGGTGGTGCTCGATCTGCTGCCGGGCCTCGACGGGCTGAGCGAGGAGGAGGCGCAGCTTGTGACGATCGCGGCGACCCACGTCCGCTCGGACGCGGCGATCCCCCTCCTCTCACGGTACGCGGACCACCCCCACGACGAGGTGCGCAGGCAGCTGATGTGGGGCTGGAGCCGCTTCGACTGCCGGTTGTACGCGGACGGGGTGATCAGCAAGCTCGACGACGGCAGGACGAACTTCACGCTCCGCACGGACGAGCAGGTCGACGAGCTGTTCAGGCTCGGTCTGCGCCCCAGGCTCCTGGACATCCGCGAGTCGGTGTCGGGCGAGGCCGCGTCCCGCCTGCTCGCCGCGTGCGAACGTACCTACCTGATCCTCACGGTCGCGCACCTCAGAACCCTCGCCGACGACCTCGGCCACACGCCGTCCGGACCGTCGCAGCCCGGCGTCACGGAGCTGATCCTCACCTGCCTGGACCTGTCGAGACTGGAACCGATCGACCTGGAGCGGATCCAGATGCTCTTTCCCCGCCTTCAGCGCCTGCTCGTCCCCGACACCTTCGATGTCCAAGTCCGTTCATCGGCCGTCGATTTCACGGTCGAGCCCTACTGAGACCCCGCCCCCGGACCCGAACACCCACCCCACCCCCACACGTTCGGATGATCCACCCCCGATCCTCCTCCCGCACACCACCCCCCGAGCGACCCTCGACCTCATGCGCAAGGACACCGACACGATGGCTTCCGCCCCACCGGACCCCGCACCGTCGGCGTACGACGACTTACTCACGCGGGCCGACGGCAGCGTCACCGCCGCGCACGCGCGGGCCCAGCGCGCCGTGAACGCCGAGCTGGTGCAGGCGTACTGGCAGATCGGCAGTCTCCTGCTGGCCCGACAGGAGCAGGGCCGGGACGCCGACCTCGTGGCGCGGCTCGCCGCCGACCTGAAGGCGGCCCACCCGAGCCAACGCGGCTTCTCCCGACGGAACCTGACGCACATGCGCAAGCTGGCCCGCACCTGGCCGGGCCAGATCGCACGGCGACCCGTCGCCCAGCTCCCCTGGGGCCACGTCGTCGTACTGATGGAGCGCCTGGAGTCCCGCGCGGAGCTGGAGTTCTACGCCGCCGAGGCGGTCCGGCACGGCTGGTCGCGCGCCGACCTGGACCGGGCGATCCGCGAGCACCGGCACCGCGCGCGGGCGGGTGCCCCGCCGGACCCGGACGTCACGCTCCCGGAGGGCTCGCCCGCGCTCGCGGAGCTGGCCGGGGACCCGTTCCGCCTGGACTTCCTACGGCTCGACGGACACGGCGTCGACGCGGCGGGGCCGGGGCACCGCTGAGCCGCCGACGTGCGCGCCGTGGCGGGCCACGGCGACGACGGTCTCCCGCAGCCGCTCGACGTACAGCCGCATGTTCTTGGCCGCGAGGTCGGTGTCCGGGTAGCGGCCCGCGAACTCCAGGCCTTCGTGGAGCCGGTTGACCCAGGCGCACGCCTTGTCCCCGTACGACACCCTGACCAGGCCGTACGCCTTCAGCTCGGCCCAGCGCGCGGAGCCGACGATGCCCCGGGCGTCGACGAACGAGACGATCGAGTAGAGGTCGGACGACGTCGGCCGGAACTCCGAGCCGAGCAGCCGCAGGACCCGGGCGATGGGCATGCGCGCCAGCGACCTGTTGGCCCGCAGCTCGCCGCGCACGCAGTGCAGGGCGCTCTCGAAGTCACGCGCCCGCGCCGCGGGAACCTCGATGGGCGCGCCGCCGACGTACCACCCCACGGAGTCGAGCCACTGCGACTTCACACGGGTGTGGAACGGCACGATCGTGCGGTAGACGGGCTGCCCGCTGATCTCGTGGGCGATGAGGCTGGTGGCGGCGAGGACACCGACGAGAGTCCCGCCGAAGGGACGGCAGTACGCCTCGAACGCGGCGGCGTCGTCCGCGTCCACCAGCTTCTCCCGCATGAGTTTCTGCGTGGGCATCCGGGCGGACGGATCAAGACCGGGATCGACGGGGAATTCCGGCAGCTTTCCACCGCACCGTTTGATGAATTCCCGCCAACGGTCGACGATCGCGTGCGTTCCGTCGATACGGTCCGCGTCCGCGCGCTCGCTCTCGCAGAAGTCGATGTAACTGCTGATCGGCGTCCGCTCCACCACGCGGCCTTCCAGACCGGCCGCGTAAAGCTCATGGATCTCGGCGGGGATCCGCTGGATGGAGTACGAGTCGACATTGCTGTGGTCGAACGCCAGGTACACGCTCGTGCAGTCCTCCCGCACCACCGCCGTGTAGAGGAAGTTCGGCCAGTTCAGCGCGTCCGCGACCTCGTCGAAGCGATCCTGGAGACGCCGCACCAGTTTGTCCGCGTCGGGGAAGTCGCCGACCACTTCGCGGTGCAGCGACACGGCTTCGGCGGCGAAGGTGAACCGGCGCATTTCATCACCGACCCAGCGGAATCCGCTGCGCAGCGTCTCATGCCGGCGCGTCCAGTTCCGCAGGGCGTCCTGGAGTACGTCGAGATCGACGGCGCCCGGAATGTCGAAGGCCGTACCGAGCCAGGTCGGCACGAAGAGGCCGTCGGCGCGCACGGACCGCGCCGTCCGGACGTGGGACTCCTGGACGTACGCCGGTGGTCGGGCGTCGTCCGGCAGCTCGGCCGCCCGGTCGACCGTCGCCGGGTCGAGTGTCCATTCGACGAGCCGTCCGGGGCGTACCTCGCAGCGCTGGAGGTCGGTCATGCGCACTGGGCGTCTCCGTTCATCGGGCGTGGGGGGTTCGGGAACGCGCCCTCTGGGCCCAGCGGGAGCGCGCCCTTGGGGCCCAACGAGATCGCCCACCGCCGGGAAACGCCGGACTGTGGAAGCCGTGGAAAGGAAGGGGGGCGGTCATGGGAAAAGGGGCTGCCCCGGACCGATTCCTCGGTCCGGGGCAGCCCCCGCGGCGCGCCCTGTGCGGGCTACGCCTCCTTGCTCAGGTTCGGCCCGCCGCTGCCGGCGGACTCGATCGGCGGCACGTCCGGAAGCGCCGCCTTCTCCTCGCCGCGGAAGGTGAACGTGGCGTTCTCGCCCTCGCCCTCCGTGTCGACGACCACGATGTGGCCGGGGCGCAGCTCACCGAAGAGGATCTTCTCGGAGAGCGTGTCCTCGACCTCGCGCTGGATGGTGCGGCGCAGCGGCCGGGCACCCAGGACGGGGTCGTACCCCTTCTTGGCGAGGAGCTCCTTCGCGGACTGGGAGAGCTCGAGGCCCATGTCCCGGTCCTTCAGGCGCTCGTCCACCTTGCTGATCATGAGGTCGACGATCTGGAGGATGTCGTCCTGGCTCAGCTGCGGGAAGACGACGACGTCGTCCACGCGGTTGAGGAACTCGGGCCGGAAGTGCTGCTTCAGCTCGTCCGAGACCTTGTTCTTCATGCGCTCGTAGTTGGACTTCGTGTCGCCCTGGGCGGCGAAGCCCAGGTTGAAGCCCTTGGAGATGTCCCGCGTGCCGAGGTTGGTCGTCATGATGATGACCGTGTTCTTGAAGTCCACGACCCGGCCCTGGGAGTCGGTCAGACGACCGTCCTCCAGGATCTGCAGGAGCGAGTTGAAGATGTCCGGGTGGGCCTTCTCGACCTCGTCGAAGAGGACGACCGAGAACGGCTTGCGGCGGACCTTCTCCGTGAGCTGACCGCCCTCTTCGTACCCGACGTAGCCGGGGGGCGAGCCGAAGAGGCGCGAGACCGTGTGCTTCTCGCTGAACTCCGACATGTCGAGGGAGATCAGCGCGTCCTCGTCGCCGAAGAGGAACTCGGCGAGCGCCTTGGACAGCTCGGTCTTACCGACACCGGACGGACCGGCGAAGATGAACGAGCCGCCGGGACGCTTCGGGTCCTTCAGACCGGCGCGCGTACGCCGGATCGCCTTCGAGAGCGCCTTGACGGCGTCCTTCTGGCCGATGACGCGCTTGTGGAGCTCGTCCTCCATGCGCAGCAGGCGGCTCGACTCCTCCTCGGTCAGCTTGAAGACCGGGATGCCGGTGGCCGTGGCGAGGACCTCGGCGATCAGCTCGCCGTCGACCTCGGCGACGACGTCCATGTCGCCGGCCTTCCACTCCTTCTCGCGCTTGGCCTTGGCGGCCAGGAGCTGCTTCTCCTTGTCGCGGAGGGAGGCGGCCTTCTCGAAGTCCTGCGAGTCGATCGCGGACTCCTTGTCGCGGCGGACGCCCGCGATCTTCTCGTCGAACTCGCGGAGGTCCGGCGGCGCGGTCATCCGGCGGATGCGCATCCGGGAACCGGCCTCGTCGATCAGGTCGATCGCCTTGTCCGGCAGGAAGCGGTCCGAGATGTACCGGTCGGCGAGCGTCGCGGCCTGCACGAGGGCCTCGTCCGTGATCGAGACACGGTGGTGGGCCTCGTAGCGGTCGCGCAGGCCCTTGAGGATCTCGATGGTGTGCGGGAGCGACGGCTCCGCGACCTGGATCGGCTGGAAGCGGCGCTCGAGGGCCGCGTCCTTCTCCAGGTGCTTGCGGTACTCGTCGAGCGTCGTCGCACCGATGGTCTGGAGCTCACCGCGGGCCAGCATCGGCTTCAGGATGGAAGCCGCGTCGATGGCGCCCTCGGCGGCACCCGCACCCACGAGCGTGTGCAGCTCGTCGATGAACAGGATGATGTCGCCGCGGGTGCGGATCTCCTTGAGGACCTTCTTCAGGCGCTCCTCGAAGTCACCGCGGTAGCGCGAGCCCGCGACCAGGGCGCCGAGGTCCAGGGTGTAGAGGTGCTTGTCCTTGAGGGTCTCGGGCACCTCGCCCTTGACGATGGCCTGGGCGAGGCCCTCGACGACGGCGGTCTTGCCGACGCCGGGCTCACCGATCAGGACCGGGTTGTTCTTCGTACGACGGGACAGCACCTGCATGACCCGCTCGATCTCCTTCTCGCGCCCGATGACCGGGTCGAGCTTGGACTCACGAGCGGCCTGGGTGAGGTTCCGGCCGAACTGGTCGAGGACCAGGGACGTGGAGGGCGTGCCCTCGGCAGGACCGCCGGCGGTGGCGGTCTCCTTGCCCTGGTATCCGGAGAGCAGCTGGATGACCTGCTGCCGCACCCGGTTGAGATCGGCGCCCAGCTTGACCAGGACCTGGGCGGCGACGCCCTCGCCCTCACGGATCAGGCCGAGCAGGATGTGCTCCGTGCCGATGTAGTTGTGGCCCAGCTGAAGGGCCTCGCGGAGCGACAGCTCCAGGACCTTCTTGGCACGGGGGGTGAAGGGGATGTGGCCGGACGGGGCCTGCTGCCCCTGGCCGATGATCTCCTCCACCTGCTGGCGGACCGCCTCGAGCGAAATCCCGAGGCTCTCCAGGGCCTTAGCGGCGACACCCTCACCCTCGTGGATCAGGCCCAGGAGGATGTGCTCGGTGCCGATGTAGTTGTGGTTGAGCATCCGGGCTTCTTCCTGAGCCAGGACGACAACCCGCCGCGCGCGGTCGGTGAACCTCTCGAACATCGTTAATCGCTCCTCAGAGCGGTCAGGCAGTAAGGGGACGCTCCCCTCCCTGTCCTTCCGCAGCTTAGTCCCGCAAGCGGGGACCGCTCATTCCAACTGCCGACACCCGTCCGGATCACCCTCACTACCGTAGGGAACGGTTCCTGACTCCAACGCCGACACATGCTCCAACCTGATGGTGCGAGACGATGTTCCCGCAGGCCAAGCAGTTACCCTCGCCATCAGTACGCCGTTGGCGAACGTGAGACGCCTGAACGCTGCGTGTCGCCCCTCCCCACTAGGGATGTCTTACCCGTATGCACTGACACTCCATGCAGCGCGCACTGGTTCCCTCCGCTACGGGCGAACACCCTTGCGCTGCGAAGTACGCCCGCACGCCCCTTTTTCGGCCACCGTGCGCAGTCGCGTCGGCACCCAGCGTGACGTGAGCCGTAACTCCAGTGTGCCCCGCGCTGTTGCTCCGAACATGGCCCTCAGCGTTCCTCACCCCAGGCCGCCGGTCGACCGGCGTACGGCGCCGGATCCGGCGGGGCGGCGTGTGCCGCGCCAGTGGGACGCGGCGGCGGCCGGATTCTGGGATCCGGCGGCGGTGCGGTGCTGGTACGAGAACGGGCTCGGCTGGGCCGTGGCTCCGGGGCCGGACGTCCGGCTCGTCACGGGGCTGCGTTTCGACGTGCTGGAAATGCCCGCTCAGGCGGGTTTCGCGGCGCTGCGGCAGCTGGGCCCGAAGGCACCCGTGGCCCTGCACGGGGAGACGATGCGGCTCTTCGTGGCCGCGGGCAGCGCGGACGAGCTGCCGGGGCTGCTCGACTGGCTGGAGTGGGGGGACATCCCCCTGGACCTCAGGGCGATCGGCGCGGGCGGTCTGATCGACGCGCCGACGCCGCCCGGCGCGGTCGGCCCGTCGGGGGCCGCCGTGTGGCTGCGGCCCCCCGAGCCCGGCCACGAGGTGGAGCGAACCCTGCCGTCACTGACGGCGCTGCCCGGCCTGGCGCCGAGCGTCGCCCTGGCCACGGGCGGCAGCGGAACCGACCCCCATTCCGGCTCCGCCGCGGGCTCCGACCTCGTACGGCTCGTGGACACGGCGGCCACTGCGTGCCACCGGGTCCGGCTGCGGCGTGCGAGCAGTCAGCCGTTGGCCTTGTCGTAGGCCTCGCGGATGGACGCGGGGACGCGGCCGCGGTCGTTGACCTCGAAGCCGTTGTCCTTCGCCCAGGCGCGGATCGCCGCCGTGTCCTGGTTGCCGCCGCCCACGGCGGCGGCGCGCGCCTTGCCACGGCCGCTGGCACGGCCGCCGGTGCGACGACCGCCCTTGAGGTAGGGCTCAAGGAGACCGCGGAGCTTGTCCGCATTGGCGGTGGTGAGATCGATCTCGTACGACTTGCCGTCCAGCGCAAACGTCACGGTCTCGTCCGCCTCGCCGCCGTCGAGGTCATCGACAAGAAGGACCTGAACCTTCTGTGCCACCGGATTTCCTTTCATCGATAACTTCAGGGCCGGACCATGCGGGGTGAGCCGCCGAATCGCCGCCCCCTGTTATATGCAGCACTGCAGTACGTCGGAAAGCAAACCGCTTTTCCCGGAAAAACACAAACCCCTGGGAGAGACCGGCTGCACGAGATCCCGGGAAACATGCGCGTTTCGGACATAGGGCACCTGGGCAGGTGACTGCCCGGAATACCTCCGTCACGATCACAGATGCAGAAGCATCCGGCTGTTGCCCAAGGTGTTCGGTTTCACTCGTTCGAGGCCGAGGAACTCGGCGACGCCCTCGTCATAGGAACGCAGCAGCTCGCTGTAGACATCTGTGTCGACGGTATCGACGGGCGTCTCGCCGATCTCCACGAAGCCGTGCTTGGCGAAGAAGTCGACTTCGAAGGTGAGGCAGAATACCCGCCGGACACCGAGCCATCGAGCGGTCTCAAGCAGCTTTCCGAGCAGCTGATGACCCACACCCGCGCCCTTGACCTGTGGATTCACCGCGAGCGTCCGTACTTCGGCGAGGTCTTCCCACATCACGTGCAACGCGCCGCACCCGACCACCGTCGCCCCATTGCCGTTGCCGTCCGCGCGTTCCGCGACCCAGAACTCCTGGATGTCCTCGTAAAGTGTGACGGTCGCTTTGTCGAGCAGGACGCCCCGGCGGACGTACGAGTCCAGCAGGTCCCGGACGGCGGGCACATCGGCGGTGCGGGCCCTGCGCACGGAGACCGCATTTGCCGGGAGCGTGCCGTGCGCCCCGAGTTCGCCGGGCGCCGGAGGGAGTTCGTCGGGCTGTGCTGGCATGAGCGGACGCTATCGTTCGGGCTCCGGCTCGGGGCCGCCGGGGTTCTGAGGCCCTTCAGGGCCTCCCGGTCCTCCCAGTTCGCGTTCGGCCGCTTCGGCCTTGCGATCCGCTTCGTCTTCCCTGCGAACCGCGTCGCCTTCCACCATGCGAACGGCGTCGCTGAGCGCTTCCCGCTGCGAGGGTGACATCATGCCGAAGAAGGCGACGAGAGCCGCCGCCGGGTTGTCACTCTGCGACCAGGCGTCGTTCATCAGTGCGGCGGCATACGCGGCCCGCGTGGAGACCGCCTCATATCGATAGGCCCGGCCTTCCGCTTCGCGGCGCACCCAGCCCTTCTGATGGAGATTGTCCAAAACGGTCATGACCGTCGTGTACGCGATGGACCGTTCCTGCTGAAGGTCTTCCAGGACTTCTCGAACGGTCACGGGGCGGTTCCACTTCCACACCCGCGTCATCACTGCGTCTTCGAGTTCTCCCAAGGGGCGAGGCACAGCTGAACAATAGTGGGCGAGGCCCCTAATGGCGTGATGGACGTGGCATACCGGTCATTTCCGCAACAAAAAGGGCGCACGACTCGGTGGAGTCATGCGCCGGGGCGGCGCCCCGCGCCCCGGTGGGGGCTCGGGGTGCCGCGTGTGCGGCGGTGCGGCCGTCGCTCAGGCGTCGCTGGTCTTCGTGGTCTGGCGGACGGCCTCCGTGCGGGCGATCGCCGCGTCGACGGCGGCGTCCTCCTTGGCCTTGTTGGCGCCGCCCTGGGTCTTGACGATCGTCACGATGAGGCCGACGAAGAACACGGCCATCACTACGGGGGGCACGAGCGCGGAGACGTAGTCCATGCCCCCCAGCGTAGCTAGCCCGCCGCGAGGCGCTGCGACGGGGCGGCGGGCGGGGCCGGACGTTTGGGCGGGAACACCTCGGCCGGCGTCGGCACGGGGCGGGGGCGCTCCTGCGGGGTCGCTGGGCGCTCGGCCGGGGGGTGGGGGCGGGGTGCGGGCTTCTTCTCGCCGTCGTCGTCGGCAGCGGCGGCGAGGCCGCCGGGCAGGGCGAGGAGGCGGGTGCGGGACGGGGGGACGGTGGGGCGGGGTCTGATCCGGGCCGTCTCGTCGACTTCGTCGACCTCGCGGGTCTCGCGGATCTCATGGGTCTCGCGGGTCTCACGGATCTCGCGGGTCTCGCGGATCTGGGTGGCGGCTGCGGGGGCGGTCGCCGCTGTGGCCGCCGTCGACGCCGCGAGGCGGGCTCGTACGGCTCGTTCCGCGAGCACCCGGCAGCGGTCGAGGAGCGCCGCCGCGTGCGGGTTGCCGCGCAGGGCGCGCAGTGCCGCGAGGTCGTCCGCGCCCGGCCGGTACCCGGTCGCGAGCACGTCCTCCAGGAGTTCCAGATACCCGGCCGCCGTGCCGGGCAGCGCCGCCCGGTAGCGCGCGAGGTCGGCCACCAGGAAGGCGCGCAGCCGGGCGCCCTCGCGCACCGCCTCGTCGATGTCGTCGGCGAGGCGCACGCAGTCCTGCACGGCCTGGTCGTCAAGGGCACGAACGGTGCTGGGGTGCAGGGCGTTGGCCAGCGCACGGCGGAGCACTCGCAGCTCCTGCGCACCGAAGGCCATGCCGCCCCGGGATCCGTATGGCGTGGGCATGGGGTGACGATACGCGCTGGGGGAACAAAATCCTCTTAACGGACACCTGGGCGTGGCCTGAGGGCCTTGGGGGACGAGGTTGGTGTGGGTCTGTGGGTGTCCCCTTCGGGTGGGACGGGGGCGCCGTCGGTCGCGCTGCGCGCTCGTCCTCAAGCGCCGGACGGGCTGATATTGCTGGTCGTCGCCTTCCCGTGGGACAGGGCGCCGTCGATCGGCCTGCGGCCTCGTCCTCAAGCGCCGGACGGGCTGATATTTGCTGGTCGTCGCCTTCCCGTCGGACGCGGCACCGCCGATCGGCCTGCGGCCTCGTCCTCAAACGCCGGACGGGCTGGAAGTACCTCGTCGTTCCCTGAATGCCGGACGGGCTGGAAGTGCCTCGTCGTTCCCTGAATGACGGACTGGCTGGAAGTGCCTCGTCGTTCCCCGAATGCCGGACTGGCCGGGGGTGGCTGGTTGTTGGCCGGGTCAGTCCTGGCGGCGGCGGGTGGTGGCGAAGGCTACTGCGCCTATGCCCAGGGCTCCCGCTGCCGCGGCCACGATCCAGGGGAGTATGCCTGCGCCGGTTTCGGCCATGCGGTCCGTGGGGGTGGGGGCCGTCGGAGATGTGGTCGAGGTCGGTGTCACCGTCGCCGTCGGCGTTGGTGTCGTGGTTTGGGTGGGCGGCGGGGGCGTCGACGGCGTCAGGGACAGCGAAGCGGAGATGGCCGGGGTGGTCGTCGCCGTCGCTGTTGCTGTTTCCGTCGCCGGGGATGCCGTCAGTGACACCAGCGCTGCTGCCGCCACGACGCACAGGCGTGCCTTGCCCTTCATCCGCCCCACACTCTTCAGCCACCCGCACCAGACACCCGGTCAGAACCCCTCCCAGCACAGACTCTTGGACGGGCGCACTGGTTGTCTCGCGGACGCGAGAAGTTGGCGTCGAGGCGCCGCACCCGGCGGCGTGAAACGCGCGGTCAGCCGCGGGACACGTTCCGTTCGTAGACCAGGCGCAGGCCGATCAGCGTGAGCCACGGCTCGTGGTGGTCGATGACGGACGCCTCGCCGAGCACCATCGGCGCGAGCCCGCCCGTCGCGATCACGGTCACGTCCTCGGGGTCGGCGTCCGGCCCCGCGAGCTCGCGCGCCATGCGCCGTACGACGCCGTCGACCTGGCCCGCGAAGCCGTACAGGATGCCCGACTGCATGGCCTCCACGGTGTTCTTGCCGATGACGCTGCGCGGCCGCGCCAGCTCGATCTTGCGGAGCTGCGCGCCGCGTACGCCGAGGGCCTCCACGGAGATCTCGATACCGGGCGCGATGACGCCGCCCGCGTACTCCCCGCGCGCGGACACCGCGTCGAACGTCGTCGCCGTACCGAAGTCCACGACGATCGCGGGGCCTCCGTAGAGCTCGACCGCGGCGACCGCGTTGATGATGCGGTCGGCGCCGACCTCCTTGGGGTTGTCCATGAGGATCGGGACGCCGGTCTTGATGCCGGGCTCCACGAGGACGGCGGGCACGTCTCCGTAGTAGCGCCGGGTGACCTCGCGCAGCTCGTGCAGGACGGACGGGACGGTGGCGCAGATCGCGATGCCGTCGATGCCGTCGCCGAGTTCGTCGCCGAGGAGCGGGTGCGTGCCCATCAGGCCCCGCAGGAGCACGGCGAGTTCGTCGGCGGTGCGGCGGGGGTCGGTCGAGATGCGCCAGTGCTCGACGACGTCCTCGCCGTCGAACAGGCCGAGGACCGTCTGCGTGTTGCCTACGTCGATGGTGAGCAGCATCAGCTGCTCACCTCTCCGGAGACCCGCGCCTCGCGGAGGTCGAGGCCGATGTCGAGGATCGGGGACGAGTGCGTGAGGGCGCCCACCGCGAGGTAGTCGACGCCCGTGCGCGCGTACGCCGCGGCGTTCTCCAGGGTGAGGCGGCCGGAGGACTCCAGGAGCGCGCGGCCGCCGACGAGGGCCACGGCCTCCTCCGTCTCGCCGGGCGTGAAGTTGTCCAGGAGGATCAGGTCGGCGCCCGCGTCGAGGACTTCGCGCAGCTGGTGCAGGGTGTCCACCTCGACCTCGACGGGCACGCCGGGGAACATCTCCCGTACGGCCTTGAAGGCCTGTGCCACGCCGCCCGCGGCGACCACGTGGTTGTCCTTGACGAGGGCCGCGTCGGCGAGCGACATGCGGTGGTTGACGCCGCCGCCCGCGCGGACCGCGTACTTCTCCAGGGAGCGCAGTCCGGGGGTCGTCTTGCGGGTGTCGCGGACCTTGGCGCCGGTGCCCTCCAGGGCGTCCGCCCACGCGCGCGTGGCGGTGGCGATGCCGGACATGCGGCACATCAGGTTCAGCGCGCTGCGCTCGGCCGTCAGCAGGTCGCGGGTGCGGGTGGTGACGCTCAGGAGCACGTCACCGGCCTCCACGCGCTCGCCGTCCTCGAAGTGCCGCTCCACCTCGAACTCGTCCTCGCAGACGACCGACAGGACGGCCTCGGCGACGCGCAGGCCCGCGACGGTGCCCGCCTGGCGCGCGGTGAAGTCGCCGGTGGCCACGGCGTCCTCGGGGATGGTGGCGACCGTCGTGACGTCCACGGCGTCCGGCGAGAACTCCATGTCCTCGGCGATGGCGAGGTGCGCGATGTCCTCGACCTGGACGGGGTCGAGTCCCGCGTCCTCCAGCATCCGGGCGAGCGTCGGGTCGAGGCCGCACTCCAGGGCGTCGTGCGCCGCGTCGCCGCAGCCGCAGCCGTCGCCGCAGCCGCCGGTGCCGTCGGCGAGGGGGAGGTCGGTGGTGCTCACGTCGGTCACTGCTCCTGGGTGCTGGGGAAACGGGCGGTGTCGGTGGTGCGGGTGGTCAGGGTCCTGTCGGGGTTCAGGCGTACGACGATGTGGCGGGCCCACGCCGCGTCGTCGCGGTCCGCGTGGTCCTCGCGCCAGTGGCAGCCCCGAGTCTCCTCGCGCTGCCTGGCCGCCGCCACCAGGACGCGGGCCACGCACAGCAGGTTGGTGGTCTCCCAGGCGTCGACGCCGGGCTCGGCGGTCTTGCCGTCCTCGGCGAGCGCGCCCGCCGCGTCCGCGTGCACGGCGGCGAGCCGGTCGGCGGCCGCCGCGAGGGACGCGGCGGAGCGGAGGACTCCGGCGCCCTCGGTCATCACCCGCTGGATGGTGAAGCGGGCCTCCGGGGGCAGCAGGGGGTGGGCGGGCCGACGCGGGGGCGCCGGGTCGGCGGGCACGCGCGCGTGGAGGGTGCCTCCGGCGTGCCGGGCGACGATGTCCTCCGCGATGCGCTCGGCGTAGACCAGGCCCTCCAGGAGGGAGTTGGAGGCGAGCCGGTTCGCGCCGTGCACGCCGGTGCAGGCGACCTCTCCGCACGCGTACAGGCCCGCCACGGTGGTGCGGCCGTGCGGGTCCGTGCGGACGCCGCCGGAGGCGTAGTGGGCGGCCGGGGCGATCGGGATGGGCTCGGTGACGGGGTCGATGCCGTGGCTGCGGCAGGCCGCGAGGATCGTCGGGAAGCGCTTCGCCCACATGTCGGCGCCGAAGTGGCGGGCGTCCAAGTACATGTGCGAGGTGCCCAGTTCCTGCATGCGGCGCGTGATGCCCTTGGCGACGATGTCGCGCGGCGCCAGCTCGGCCAGCTCGTGCTGACCCACCATGAAGCGCACGCCGTCGGCGTCCACCAGGTGGGCGCCCTCGCCGCGCACCGCCTCGGAGACGAGCGGCTGCTGGCCCTCCGCGTCGGCGCCCAGGAACAGCACGGTCGGGTGGAACTGCACGAACTCCAGGTCGGAGATCTCGGCGCCCGCGCGCAGGGCGAGCGCGACGCCGTCGCCCGTGGACACGGACGGGTTGGTGGTCGCCGAGAAGACCTGGCCCATGCCGCCGGTGGCGAGCACCACGGCGGGCGCGCGGACGGCGCCCACGCCGTCGTGCTGGCCCTCCCCCATGACGTGCAGGGTCACTCCGGCCGTGTGCCCGTCGGCGTCCGTCAGGAGGTCGAGGACCAGGGCGTTCTCGACCGTCGGTATGCCCTGTGCGCGGACCGCCTCGACGAGGGCGCGGGAGACCTCCGCGCCGGTCGCGTCGCCGCCCGCGTGCGTGATGCGGCGGCGGTGGTGGCCGCCCTCGCGGGTGAGCGCGAGGCCGCCGTCGGCCGACTCGTCGAACCGGGCTCCGGTCGCGATCAGTCGGCGTACGGCGTCGGGGCCCTCGGTGACGAGGACGCGCACCGCCTCCTCGTCGCACAGGCCCACGCCCGCCACGAGGGTGTCGTCCAGGTGCTGCTCGGGGGTGTCGCCCTCGCCGAGTGCCGCCGCGATGCCGCCCTGCGCCCAGCGCGTGGAACCGTCGTCGAGGCGCGCCTTGGTGACGACGACGGTCTTCAGGCCGGCCGCCGAACAGCGCAGCGCCGCGGTCAGACCGGCCACTCCGGAGCCGACGACCACGACGTCGGCTTCGAGCGACCAGCCGGGCGCGGGGGCGTACAGGCGTATGCCGGTGGCACTCATACGGGGGCTCCGATCCGGGTCGGGCTGGTGGCGGTGGTGCCGCACGGGCGCGCGCTCATGCGGGGGCTCGGGCGCGGGTGCGTGCGGGGGCTCATGCCGGGGCTCCGAACGTCAGGGGGATGTTGTCGATCAGGCGGGTCGTGCCGACCTTGGCGGCGACGGCCAGGATCGCCTCGCCCCGGTGGCCGGAGGTGATCTCCTGGAAGTCGGCCGGGTCGACCAGCGCCAGGTAGTCCACGACGAGCGGCGGTCGCAGCCGCCTGGCCTCGTCGAGCACCTGCAGCGCGGCCGCGCGGACCGCGTCGGGACCCGCGGGCCCCGCCGGGACGGCCTGGGCGAGGGCGTGCGCGTCGGCGGCCGCGCGGGCCTCGCCGAGCGCGTTGAGACCGTCCACGCGCGCGTGGGTGGCGGGGGCGAGGGCGGCCCGGGCGCGCAGCGCCTCCTGGGCGGCGTGCCGGTCGCGGCCCGCGAACAGGGCGCGGGACAGCGCGAGCGCCGTGCGGCGCTCCTCGGGCGACAGGTAGCGGTTGCGGCTGGAGCGGGCGAGGCCGTCGTCCTCGCGGACCGTGGGCACGCCGACGATCTCCACGTCGAAGTTCAGGTCCCGCACCATGCGGCGGATCACGGCGAGCTGCTGGGCGTCCTTCTGCCCGAACAGCGCCACGTCGGGCGCCGTCAGGTGCAGCAGCTTGGCGACGACGGTCAGCACGCCGTCGAAGTGCCCGGGGCGCGTGGCTCCTTCGAGGACGGTGCCCATGGGGCCCGCGGTGACCCGGACCTGGGGCTCGCCGCCGGGATAGACCTCCTCCGCGGCGGGGGCGAACACGACGTCCGCACCGGCCTGGGACGCGGTCTTGATGTCGGCTTCGAGGGTGCGCGGATAGCGGTCCAGGTCCTCGCCCGCGCCGAACTGCAGCGGGTTCACGAAGACCGTGACGACGACCTCGCCGCCGGGCCCGGCCGCCTGCCGTGCCGTGCGGACCAGCGTGGCGTGGCCCTCGTGCAGGGCGCCCATGGTCATGACGACGACGCGGCGCCCGGCGCGGGGACGGGCGCGGAGGTCCGCCGCGGTGTGCAGGAGGGCGGTGTCGCGGGGGGCTTCCTGGGCGCCGGGGGCGTCTTGGGGTGTCTGGGGTGTCTGGGGTGTCTGGGGTGCCACAGGCACCTCGGGCTCCTGGGGCTTCTGGGGCACCTGGGGGTTCGAATCCTCGGTCATCGGTCCCCTCCGTAAGAGCCGTCCGAATCGTCCGAGCCGTCCGTACCGTCCGAGCCGTCCGTACCGTCCGAGCCGTCTGTGCCGTCCGAGCCGTCTGTGCCGTCCGTGCCGTCGCTGCGGAACCCGTCAGCGCCACCCGGACCACCCGGACCACCCGCGCCGCCCGGACCCCCCACCCCGTTCACCCCGCCCGCGAGCACCCCGAGCAGGTCCTCGGCGAGTTCCGGCTTGAGGAGGCCGTGGGCGAGGGCGCGGTCGGCCGTCGCGCGGGCCATCGCCAGGTACCCGGCGACGGTCTGCGGCGCGTGCTTGCGCAACTCGGCGACGTGCGCGGCGACCGTGCCCGCGTCGCCGCGCGCGACGGGCCCGGTGAGGGCCGCGTCACCGGAGCGCAGGGCGTTGTCGAGGGCCGCGCCGAGCAGCGGGCCGAGCATGCGGTCCGGGGCCTCGACGCCCGCGTCGCGCAGCAGCTCCATGGACTCGGCGACCAGTGTGACCAGGTGGTTCGAGCCGAGCGCGAGCGCCGCGTGGTAGAGCGGGCGGGCCTCCTCGGCGATCCACTCGGGCTCGCCGCCCATCTCGATGACCAGGGCCTCCGCGGCGAGCCGCAGCTCGTCGGGGGCGGTCACGCCGAAGGAGCAGCCGGCCAGGCGCTGTACGTCCACGGGGGTGCCGGTGAACGTCATCGCCGGGTGCAGCGCGAGGGGCAGGCCGCCGGCGCGCAGGGCGGGTTCGAGCACCTTCGCGCCGTACCGCCCGGAGGTGTGCACCAAGAGCTGTCCCGGGCGCACCGCGCCCGTCTCGGCGAGGCCCTCGACCAGGCCCGGCAGGGCGTCGTCCGGCACGGTGAGCAGGACCAGGTCGGAGCGCTCGAGGACCTGGGCGGGCGAGACGAGCGGGACGTCGGGCAGCATGACGGCGGCGCGCCGCACGGAGCTGTCGGACACCCCGGAGGCGGCCACCGGGCGGTGCCCGGCGAGCTGGAGCGCCGACGCGAGCGCCGGACCTACGCGGCCCGCTCCGACGACGCCCACGGTGAGCCGCGCGGGGCGGTCCCTGGGGTCCTTCCGGGGCTCCGGACGCTGCTCCGGCCGGTGGGATGCGTTCACGCGATGAGGCCTTCCGTTCCAGTCCGCTCGGGGTACCGGACGATTTCTCGTCATGCTAACGCTATCCGTCGACGGGGCGCCGTCGACTGTCCACAGGCTGTGGGCATTCGTACGACCGCGCGCGATGATCTGTGGATGACCGCATACGACAAGCCGGACGACCCCAGCGAGCCGGACGAGTCTGCCGTACCGGACAAGTCCGCCGCTCCGGACGCCCCCACCGCGCCGCGGGAGCCCGCCGGACCGGACGCCCGCGCGCGCCGGATCGCCGCCGCCCGCGGCGCCGAACGCCTCCTTACCCGCTCCCCCATGACCGTGACCCTGGCCGAACGCGTCACGGCCCTGGCCGAGGGCGTCGCCGACGTCACGGACCCGGACCGGGTGAGCGACATGTACGGCGACGGCGTGGTGGCCGACCTGGAGGACGAGGTCGCGCGGCTGCTCGGCAAGGAGGACGCCGTCTTCTTCCCCACCGGCACGATGGCCCAGCAGGTCGCGCTGCGCTGCTGGGCGGGGCGTACAGGGAACGCGACCGTGGCCCTGCACCCGCGTTCGCACCCGGAGGTGCACGAGGCGGGCGCCCTCTCCGTGGTGAGCGGTCTGCGTACCGTGCACCCCACGGACGAGCCGCGCTCCCCCACGGCCGACGAAGTGCGTGACTTCGAGGAGCCGTTCGGGACGCTGATGCTCGAACTTCCGCTACGGGAGGCCGGTTTCGTCCTGCCCAGCTGGCAGGAGCTCACGGACGTGGTGGCGGCGGCGCGCGAACGGGACGCCGTCGTGCACCTCGACGGGGCGCGCCTGTGGGAGTGCACTACGCACTTCGGCCGCCCGCTGCCGGAGATCGCGGCGCTCGCGGACAGCGTGTACGTGTCGTTCTACAAGTCGCTCGAAGGCATCGCGGGCGCCGCGCTGGCCGGGCCGCAGTCGCTGACCGACGAGGCGCGCGCCTGGCGGCACCGGTACGGCGGCCTGATGTTCCAGCAGTCCCCGACCGCCGTGTCGGCCCTGCTCGGCCTCAAGCACGTCCTGCCGCGCCTGCCGGAATACGTCGCCCACGCGCGCGTGGTCGCGGACGCGCTGCGCGAGGGGTTCGCGGCCGCACGGGTGCCGTGGTTCCGGGTGCACCCCGATCCGCCGCACACCCACCAGTTCCAGGTCTGGCTGCCGTACGAGCCCGACGTCCTGAACGAGGCGGCGCTCACGCAGGCCGAGGAGACCGGGACCCAGCTGTTCTGGCGCTGGTTCCCGGAGGGTCCGCCGGGCCTGTCCGTCACGGAGGTCACCGTGACCGGCCCGGGCCTGGCGTGGAAGCCCGACGACGTCAGGGAAGCGGTCGCGGAGTTCGTGCGCCGCCTCCCCTGAGCCCGCGCAGCAGCCGCCCGGCCGCGGCCCGGAAGCGTCCGTGCGCCGGACGTTCGTGGACGACGGCGTTGAAGCGGCCGTAGTCGCGCACCTCCCGCACGACCTGCCAGTCGCAGACACCGGGCGCGGGCGGCGTCCGCTCCCCG
Organism: Streptomyces sp. NPDC127108; assembly: GCF_042677545.1. Lineage (NCBI taxonomy): Bacteria > Bacillati > Actinomycetota > Actinomycetes > Kitasatosporales > Streptomycetaceae > Streptomyces > Streptomyces sp. NPDC127108. The sequence goes on from NZ_JBHXTE010000012.1 coordinate 34,439, forward strand.
AGCTGGGCGGCGCGGTAGCTGTCGAGGAGGTACTGCTGGGTGACACTCATGGCGTAGACCTTTCATGAGAAATGTTACTTAACGGACACCGAAGGGGTGAAGGGGTAGGCGACGACGAGACGGGGGGGGAATCCAGCCCGTCCGGCGATTGAGGACGAGCGCGAAGCGCGACAGACGGCGACACAGGCCGACGTTCAGGCCACGCAGAGGGCGACACCATCGGCACCCGGTGCGCCGCCGGACCACGGCGACAACCCCACCCTGCGCCGGGCCGGCAGGCCACGTCGCGTCGATTGACGCCAGTCGTCAATCGACGACGGCGTTGTCAGTGGCGCGGTGCACCATGGGGTCATGAGCGTGAGCATCGACATCACCGGCCTGACGCCGGAGCGGGTCCATGTCGTGCCCTCGCCCCTCGCCGAGCTGGGCATGGCGCTGCACGCGCTGTCCGAGCCCGGTCACCACCCGGGGCTGCAGGGCTGGGCGACGGCCGTCTCCACGCGCCTCGACCCGTGCCTCGCGGACCGCATGTGCGAGGCGGACTTCCTGTGGCGGACGACGTTCTCGGACGTCTTCGCGCCGTTCGCGGGCATCCCCGGCAAGACCACGCTCCCCGGCGCCACCCTCGCCGAGGAGCTCGACCTCCTGGACAAGCTCACGGACCAGCAGTTCGTGGACGCCGCCCTGGAGTTCACCTGCCAGCTGGCGTACGACACACAGCGCGCGACGGACCCGCTGAACGACCCGGAGACGCGCCGCCACGCCCTGGAGCTCGCCGCGGCCCGCGGTGACCACCAGGTGCGGTTCACCAAGCGGCTCCTGGACGACCCGCCCGCCGTGCGGGCCTGGTTCCGGCAGCTGATGGAGGACTGCGACGAGGCGTTCTTCGCGGACACCTGGTCGCGGGTCAGCCATCAGCTCGCGGCGGACGCCCGGCACAAGACGGACCTGCTGCGCCGCAAGGGCCTCGGCGAGGCGCTGAACGCCATCTCCGGAGCGGTGGCCCTGGACGAGGACGCCCGCAGGATCACGATCGACAAGATGGCCGTGGGCCAGACCAGGACGGGCGAGGGCGGCCTGGTCCTGGTGCCGACCAGCCTCGGCTGGCCGCATCTGCTGGTCCTGCACCGGTTCGGCTGGCAGTCCTCGATCACGTATCCGGTGAACTCCCCGGGACTCGCCGCCCCCGCCTCCGTGGAGCAGCTCACGCGCCGCATGGCCGCCCTGTCCCACCCGGTCCGGATGCGCCTGTGCCGCCACCTGGCCCGCGGGTCGTACACCACGGGGGAGCTGGCCGACGCGCACGGCATGACGGCCCCGGAGATATCCCGGCACCTGAGCGTCCTGAAGAAGGCCGAGCTGATCACGACCCGCCGCCGCGGGCGGTACGTGCAGCACCAGCTCGACCTGGGTGTGGTCTCCCGCCTCGGCAGCGAGTTCATCGAGGGCGTCCTGCGCTGACGCCGCGCGGCACGCCGCCCCGGGGGCGGGGTCAGCCCGTCCCGCCGCCCGCCCGCACCAGACCCGTCTCATAGGCAAGCACCACGACCTGCACCCGGTCGCGCAGCCCGAGCTTGGTCAGGATGCGGCCCACATGGGTCTTCACGGTCGCCTCGGACAGCACGAGCCGCGCCGCGATCTCGCCGTTTGAGAGGCCCTGGGCGACGAGCACCATGACCTCGCGCTCGCGCTCGGTGAGACGCCCCAGCTCCTTGTGGTGCGGCTGACTGCCGGTGCCCGGCAGCATCGGGGCGAAGCGGTCGAGCAGCCGCCGCGTCGTGGACGGCGCGACGACCGCGTCGCCGCTGTGCACGGCCCGGATGGCGGCGAGCAGCTCGGCGGGCGGCACGTCCTTGAGCATGAAGCCGGAGGCGCCCGCCTTCAGCCCCGAGAAGGCGTACTCGTCGAGGTCGAAGGTGGTGAGGATCAGCACCTTCGGCGGTTCGGCGGCGGCACAGATGCGCCGCGTCGTCTCGACGCCGTCCAGCTTCGGCATCCGGACGTCCATCAGGACCACGTCGACCGCCGTGGAGCGCAGTTCCTGCAGCGCCTCGACGCCGTCACCGGCCTCCGCGACGACCTCCATGTCCGGCTGCGCGGCGAGCACCATCCGGAACCCGGTGCGCAGCAGCACCTGGTCGTCGACGAGCATCACGCGGATCGACATCAAGGAGTCCCTTCACGGCCTTCGTGCACGGCCTTCGTGCATGGCCTTCATGGATGGGTCGTCCGTCCATCATCGCGGACGGAGCGGGGGCTCGGTGCGGCGGATGCGCGGGGCACGCCCCGCGCGCGCACGGCATGCGCGGCGGCACATCACTGACAGGTGTCAGTGTGCGGGTTTCAGTGGCAACAGAGCACTGATGCGGAATCCGCCGCCTGGACGCGGGCCCGCGTCCAGGGTGCCGCCGACCATGCCGACGCGCTCGCGCATGCCGATCAGGCCGTGACCGCTGCCGTCGGCGCCGCCGTCCTCGTACAGCTCGTGCGGCGCGCCCTTGCCGTCGTCCTCGACGAGCAGCCCCAGGCCGTCGTCGAAGTAGACGAGCCGGACGCTCGCCCCGGCGTTCTCGCCGCCGTGCTTGCGGGTGTTGGTCAGCGCCTCCTGGACGATGCGGTACGCGGTGAGCTCGACGCCGCTGGGCAGCGGGCGCGGGGTGCCCTCCACCCGGAAGTCGACCGGCAGACCCGCGCCGCGGACCTGCTCTATCAGCTCGTCGAGCTGTTCCACGTCCGGCTGCGGGACGTACTCCCCGCTCTCCTCGGGCTCGCCGGTGCGCAGCACGCCGAGCAGCCTGCGCATCTCCGCGAGCGCCTGGCGGCCGGTGCCCGAGATGGTGGCGAGGGCCTGCTTGGCCTGGTCGGGGGCGGCGTCGAGGACGTACGCGGCGCCGTCGGCCTGCACCACCATCACGGAGACGTTGTGCGCGACGACGTCGTGCAGCTCCCGGGCGATGCGGGCGCGCTCGGCGGCGACCGCGACCTTGGACTGCGCCTCGCGCTCCTTCTCCAGGCGGTCCGCGCGCTCCTCGAGCTGGGCGAGGTAGGCGCGGCGGGTGCGGATGGAGTCGCCGAGCACCCAGGCGAGCGCGAACGGCACCACCATGAAGACCATGAACAGGAGGTTGCCCCAGACCCCCGACGAGCCCTCCGGCCAGCGCAGCTGCGACAGCGGCGCCGCCGAGAGCCCTCCGGCCAGGGCGAACCGCGAGGCCCACCGCGGGCCGTCCGCGGCCGCCGTGTAGATGATCACGAGCATCGCGAAGTTGGCCGGTCCCGGCTCCACGTCGAAGACCATCTGCAGGACGCCGATCCCGGCAGCCAGCAGCAGCATCCGGTCGGTCCACCGGCGCCGCAGCGCCACCACCAGGCACAGCCCGATGATGACCGGAATCGACGCGAGGGCCGGGTCGCGGCCGTCAGCCTCCGCGACGGCCACCGCGCCAAGCCCGGAGATCCCGAACAGGACGAACGCCCAGAAGGCGTCGACTCCCGTCGGGTGTCTGCGGAGAAAGTCATAGAGGCGCTGCACGTAACCCAGCGTAGGCAACCCGTCGGGCCCCTCGGGTCAACCGGAGGTCCGATCCGTACGGCCGCCTCGTACTCCCCAAGGTGGAGGCCCGCATACCCTTCTCGCTGTGACGAATGAGGTACGGGGAGCACCGCGAGCGCCAGGCGGCGCGCCGCGCGCCTGGCGGGAAGCCATGGAGGAGGCGCTGTACGGCCCCCAGGGCTTCTATCGGCGCCCGGAGGGACCCGCGGGCCACTTCCGCACCTCCGTGCACGCCTCGCCCCTGTTCGCGGACGCCGTGGCCCTGCTCCTGTGCCGTGTCGACGCCGCCCTCGGGCACCCCGGGGAGCTGGCTTTCGTGGACATGGGCGCGGGCCGCGGCGAGCTGACGGCGGGCGTCCTCGCGGCGCTGCCCGCGGACGTGGCGGCACGCACGCGCGCGTACGCCGTGGAGCGCGCCGGACGCCCCGAAGGCCTCGACCCGGTGATCGAGTGGCGCGCGGAGCCCCCGGCCGACGTGACGGGCCTGCTCTTCGCCAACGAGTGGCTCGACAACGTCCCCCTGGACGTGGCCGAGCGGGCCGCCGACGGTGCGGTGCGCCAGGTCCTCGTGCACGCCGACGGCACCGAGGAACTCGGCGGTCCCGTGGCGGGACCCGACGCCGCGTGGCTCGCGCGCTGGTGGCCGCTCGGCCCGGAGGCGGGCCTGCGCGCGGAGATCGGCCGCCCCCGGGACGAGGCGTGGTCGGCGGCCCTGGCGACCCTCACGCGCGGCCTCGCGGTCGCCGTCGACTACGCCCACAGCCGCGCCGACCGGCCGCCCTTCGGTACATTGACGGGCTTCCGCGCGGGCCGCGAGGAACCGCCCGTCCCGGACGGCAGCCGCGACATCACCGCGCACGTCGCCCTGGACGCCTGCGCCCTGCCCGACGCCCTGCTGCTCACCCAGCGGGCCGCCCTGCGCGCCCTGGGGGTCTCCGGCGACCGCCCGCCCCTGGCCCTCGCGTCCAGCGACCCGGCCGGCTACGTACGGGCCCTCGCCCGCGCCGGAGAGGCCACGGAGCTGACGGCGGCGGGCGGCCTCGGCGACTTCGGCTGGCTGGTGCAGCCGGTCGACATGCCCCTGCGGGACGTACTCGCGCCCTGAAGCCGCCGTCTGCTTGTCGATGTCACCGACCATTACTTGTCGATCACTACTTGTCGATGTCACCGACCACGAAGAACAGCGATCCCAGGATCGCCACCATGTCGGCGACGAGCTGCCCCGGCAGGAGTTCCGCGAGCGCCTGGATGTTGTTGTACGAGGCCGAGCGCAGCTTCAGCCGGTACGGGGTCTTCTCGCCCTTGGAGACCAGGTAGTAGCCGTTGATGCCGAGGGGGTTCTCGGTCCAGGCGTACGTGTGGCCCTCGGGGGCCTTGAGCACCTTCGGCAGCCGCTGGTTGATGGGGCCCTGCGGGAGGTCGACGAGGCGGTCCAGGCAGGCGTCCGCGAGGTCGAGGGCGTTGTGGGTCTGCTCCAGGAGGCACTCGAAGCGGGCCAGGCAGTCACCCTCCTCGCGGGTCACCACCTTCAGGACGTCGCCGAGCTCGCCGTACGCCAGATACGGCTCGTCGCGCCGCAGGTCGAAGTCCACTCCGGAGGCGCGGGCGATGGGACCGCTCACTCCGTAGGCATGCACCGCCTCTCCGGAGAGCACGCCCACGCCTCGGGTGCGCCCCCGGAAGATCTCGTTGCCGAGCACGAGCCGGTCGTACACGTCCATGCGCGACCGCACCGAGGCGACGGCCGCCCGCGCGCGCGTGGTCCAGCCCGCGGGCAGGTCCTCCTTGAGGCCGCCGACCCGGTTGAACATGTAGTGCATGCGCCCGCCGGAGATCTCCTCCATGACGTTCTGCAGCTCTTCGCGCTCCCGGAAGGCGTAGAAGACCGGGGTGATGCCGCCCAGCTCCAGCGGGTACGAGCCGAGGAACATCAGGTGGTTCAGGACCCGGTTCAGCTCCGCGAGGAGCGTGCGCGTCCACACCGCGCGCTCGGGCACCTCCATGCCGAGCATCCGCTCGACGGCGAGCACCACGCCCAGCTCGTTGGAGAACGCCGACAGCCAGTCGTGGCGGTTGGCCAGCATCACGATCTGCCGGTAGTCGCGCGCCTCGAAGAGCTTCTCCGCGCCGCGGTGCATATAGCCGATGACCGGCTCCGCGCGCTCGATCCGCTCGCCGTCGAGGACGAGACGCAGGCGCAGCACGCCGTGCGTGGACGGGTGCTGGGGGCCGATGTTGAGCACCATGTCGGTGCTCTCGGCGGCACCGCCGATGCCGAACGTGGTCTCGGCGGGTTCCGTCGTCCGCGGCGGCCGCGTGCTGTGCGTGTGCTCCGTCGTGGGGCTCATGCCCCCAGTCTGTCGTACGCCCGTCCCGGCGCCACGGTCAGATCCCGTACACCCGCCACAGCCGCCGCGTGCGGATCCCGTACGCCGGGCCGCACCGCTGTCGGATCCCGTACGTAGGCTTGGGGCATGGAGACCGGGACGGGGTCGGGGCCAGGGGGAGCCACGGGTGAGCGTGACACGCCGCCTGTTTGGACCGGGCTGCCGCGCGCAGTGTTGACCATGCACCGGATGCTGATCGCGGTGTGGCTGGTGCCGATCGCGGTGGCGCTGGGGGTGCTGCTCGGCGTGTTCGCCGGGCCCGGCTGGGCCGCCTTCGCGGCGCTGCCGCTCGCGCTCCTGGTCTGGGGCTGGGTGATGCTCGGACGCAACTGGCGCTCGTGGCGGTACGCCGAGCGGGCCGACGACCTCCTCATCAGCAGGGGCGTGCTGTGGCACGAGGAGACGATCGTGCCGTACGGCCGCATGCAGCTCGTCGAGGTCACGTCCGGCCCGGTCGAGCGGTACTTCGGCCTGGCGGGCGTCCAACTGCACACGGCCGCGGCCGCCACGGACGCCCGCATCCCCGGCCTCGACCCCAAGGAGGCAGAGCGCCTGCGCGACCGCCTCACGGAGCTCGGCGAGGCCCGATCGGCGGGGCTGTGAGCGGGGCGCGGGAGCGGGAGCAGGACGACGCGGGGGCGCCCGCGGGCGTGGGCCCGCCTTCTGAAGCCGCCGAACCGCCGCTCTCCGGAGAGGGCGCGGACGCGGGCGTGGGCATGGGCCCGGACGCAGGCATGGGCCCGGACGCGGGCGGGGGCCCGGACACTGACAACGCGGCAGCGGCCGTACCCGAACGGCGTCTGCACCCCGTCACACCCCTGCGCCGCGCCTGGGCGCCGGTCGCGATCCTCGTCGGCTGGGCCTTCCACGACCCGGACGGCACCCAGCGCCGGCTCTCCGAGCTGACCGCGACGACGCTCGCCCTCGGAGCCACGGCCGTGGTGGTCGGCGGCGCCCTGTACGGCTTCCTGAGCTGGTGGTTCACGCACTTCGCCGTCACGGACACGGAGTTGCGCATCCGCACCGGGCTGCTGTTCCGGCGCACCGCGCACATCCGCCTCGACCGGCTCCAGGCCGTCGACGTGACGCAGCCGCTCGCGGCCCGCCTCGTGGGCGTGGCCAAGCTCAAACTGGACGTGGTCGGCACCGAGAAGAAGGACGAGCTGGCCTACCTCGACGAGAAGCACGCCGCCGCGCTGCGCGCCGAACTGCTCGCGCGGGCGGCCGGTTTCGCCCCGGAGACGGCCCGCGAGGTCGGCGAGGCGCCGGCGCGGAACCTGCTGCACGTGGAGCCCCGCATGCTCGCCGTGTCGCTGCTCCTCACCGGCGCGCCCTGGGTGCTCCTGGTGGCCGCGCTCGTCGTGCCGACGGTGCTGTGGCTGATCACGCACAACGCGTGGACGGTCATCGCGACCGCGCTGCCCATGCTGGGCGGCGCGTTCGCCAGCAGTGTGGGCCGGTTCATCGCGGAGTACGACTGGCGGGTGGGCGAGTCGCCCGACGGTCTGCGCATCGACCACGGGCTGCTCGACAAGGCGCACGAGACGGTGCCGCCGGGGCGCGTGCAGACGGTCCACGTGGTCGAGCCGATGCTGTGGCGGCGCCTGGACTGGGTGCGCGTCGAGCTGGACGTGGCCGGTTCGTCGAACAGCGTCCTCGTGCCGGTCGCCCCGCGCGCGCTGGCCGAGTCGGTGATCGCACAGGTGCTTCCCGGGGCCCGGGTACCGGCGGCGAGCGAACTGTCCCGTCCGCCGAGACGGGCCGCGTGGTGCGTCCCGGTGTGGTGGCACGGCTACGGCCTCACGGTCACCGACGCGGTCTTCGCCGCCCGCCACGGCCTGCTCCGCCGCCGCCTCTCCCTGGTCCCGCACGCGAAGGTGCAGAGCGTACGACTGACCCAGGGCCCCTGGGAACGCTTCAAGGACGTCGCCGACGTGCAGGTGGACACGGGGGCCAACAAGACGGTCACCGCACGCCTACGGAGCACGGAGGAGGCCACAGAACTCCTCAGCGCCCAGGCGGAACGCTCCCGAACGGGGAGGCGGGAGGCACTGCCGGATCGGTGGATGGTGGGTGGGGCGGGGGCTGAGAGCGGGGCGCTGTAGGGCGTGGTGAGGGGCGCGTGGTGGTGAGGCCGGCGTTGAGAGCGGGGCGCTGCAGGGGGTGGTGAACGGCGCGTGGTGGTGAGGCCGGCGTTGAGAGCGGGGCGCTGCAGGGCGTGGTGAGCGGCGCGTGGTGGGGTCGGGGGCGGGTGGCACGGCCGGAGCCCGGGGGTGCGTCGCGTGCAAGTTGAACGGGTGGGCGGGTGGGAGATCGGCCGCCGCGCAGCGGCGGTCGAGGGAGGGCGCACGGCGACTGGGCGACTCGGCGACAAGGCCACGCAGGACCACCACCGCCGGAGGGCGCCCCGCGTCCCACCGCGGCGGCGGCCGACCCAAGGCGCCCCGGCCAGGGGAACGCTACGCGCGCAGTGCGGTGCGCAACCCCTCCACGTCGATCTGCTCCGTCTCGTCGTGGGCCGTCAGGTCGATGACCTGACCGACCCCGCGCTCGGCGTCCGTCGCCGCGTCCGACGGCCGGAACTCGGCCTCGGCCTCGGCCTTGTGCACCGCGAGGGCCTCCTCGCCGACCACGTCCGCGAGGTCCTCGTTCTGCACGGCCTCCAGCGCGGCCGGAGCCACACTCTTCGCGGACGTGCTCTTCGTACCGAAGAAGTCGAAGCCACCCTCGCCCGCGGGCCGACGCGTCCGCGCGGGCGGCACCACGGCCGCCGCGGTGGGAACCGCGAAGTGACCGGCGACCGCACGCTCGTGACCGTGCCCGTCGGCCGCCACGGGCTTCCCCGGGCCGTCACCGCCGTCCACGTCGGCGTCGTCGTCGGCCGCGTCGGCGACATCGGCGGCGTCGAGCCCGCCCGCGGTCACCGAGGGCCGCGCCTCGGCCCGCGCCCGCGCCAGCCGGTCGAGCGCGTCGTTGGCGCGCCCGTACAGCGAGGGCGTAGGACTCGCCCCGGGCCGGACCGCCACCCGGGCGTCCTCGGAGGGCCCGGAGGGCTCGGAGTCCTGGACGGAACCGGCCATGTCGGCAGCCTCACCCGACGAACCGGAATCCACGGCCACGCCGGAGTCCACGACCTCGGCGGAAGACACGGCCTCGCCGGAGTCCACGACCTCGACGGAAGACACGGCCACGCCGGACTCGGCAGCCGAAGCGGCACCCCCCGCCCCGTCCACAGCCCCGGCCACCTCGACCTCAGCGGAAACCCCCGCCTCGGCGGAAGCCCCCGCCTCACCCTCGTCCGCCCCCGCCCCGGGCGGCAACGCCCGCGTCGGAGTGGTCGCCTCGATGGCGAGCAGCCGCCGTCCCTCAAGGGCACTGGCCCGCTCGGTCTCCGCCGTCGCGTACCGCCGAAGGAGCGCCGCGTGCTCGTTGCGGAGCGCCGCGAGCTCGGCCCGCTTGGAGCGCAGCTTGGCCTCCAGCTTGGTGCGCAGCTCGCGCGACTCCTCCAGGTCGGACTCGGCCTCGGCTATGCGCTCGTCGTAGCGCCACTCGTCGCTCGCCCTGGCCCGGCCCAGCTCGGCGACGCGTTTGCCCGCGGACCGGTCCCACTGGCGCATGACGACCGAGCCGATGACGGCGCTCGCGGCCGCCGCGGCGGCGAGCCCGCGCAGCACGACTGGTTCCGCGAACATCCAGGCGCCGCCGGCGCAGACAAGGGAGAAGCCTGCGACCGCCGACGGAGGAAGCAGCCTGTGCAGTGGTGGGGAATGGCGGTGACGTCCACGTGGCATGGCCAGAAACTTACCGCGCGTAGGCGAAGTCTGGTGCCCCGCCCGCCAAATTCCCGGTACCCCCACCACAACTCCCCACCCCGCCGAGCCACTTCCTCTTGGAAGCGTCACTCCATCTCCTCCGCGCGGATTCCGCAACCCGGCGCGCGCCGCTTCCGCATTCCGCCGCGAAGGCTCCCCGGGGATCCGGAGTTCGGCCTGGCCCGGGACCGCGCGGAGCGCGCGCCCGGGCCGCCTCGGGGACTACTTCTTGATCAGCCCCTTCGACTCCAGATACGCCTTGGCGACATCCGCTTCCTTCTCGCGCTCCGCGTCGACCTTGCGGTTGAGTTCGATGAGATCGTCCGTCGTGAGCGTCTTGGTGACCTTGGCGAGCGCCGCGGCTATCTTCTTGTCGCCCGCCTCCTTCTCGTTGACCACGGGAAGGATGTTGTCGGCGTTCTGGAGCTTCTTGTCGTCCTCCAGGATCACGAGGCCGAAGTTCTTCAGCGTCGCGTCCGTGGTCGTCGTCAGGACGAGCTGGTCCGTGCCGTTCTTCACGGCCTGCTTGGACTGGGTGGTGCCGACGCCCTTGGGGTCGATTCCGGCGACGTCGATGCCGTACTTCTTCTTCAGGCCCGGCGCGCAGAACGGCCGCGTCTCGCATTCGTCACCGGCGGCGATCCGGACCTTCTCGCCGGACTTTCCAAGATCGGAAAGTGTCTTGAGCTTGTGCTCCTTGGCGTAATCCTCGGTCACCGCGAAGGCGTTCTGGTCGACGGCCTCGCCCGCCGGGAGTGCCTTCAGGCCGCGCCCCTCGGCGAGCTTGGTGAGCTGGCCGTAGGTCGCGTCGAGATCGCTGGAGGCGACCGGCTTCGCGTCCGCGCCGTTCTTCTTCAGGTTGAGGAATTCCGTGAGCGTGGCGGCGTATTCGGGCGCGACGTCGATGGTGCCCTTCTTCAGCTCGGGCTCGTACACCTCGCGGTTCTGCACGGTCTTGACCGACGCGTCGTACCCGGCGTCGCGCAGGACGCCCGCGTACAGCTCGGCGAGCACCTTCTGCTCGGTGAACCGCGCCGAGCCCACCACGATCTTGCCCTTGCCGCCGTCGGACCCCTTGTCGTCCTCCAGGCTGTCGCCGCCGCACGCGGTGAGCCCCGCGGTCAGCGCCACGACGGCCGTGGCCGCCCCTGCCATCCGTCGCGCGCGACGCGTCCTGCTGTTCATCGGTGAACCACCATTTCGAGAGTTTCCACATCAAGCGTCAAGCAGGGCCCCGGCCCGAACGGGCGGGGCCGACACCGGTGGAGCCGCGCGGGCCGGAGCCGACACCGAGCGCCCCGCCACTCACTCGCTCACACGGGACCGCCCCCGCATCGGATCGAAGACCCACCCGGCGAGGACCAGGACGCCCTCCACGGCCAGTGCGAGAAGCGCCACCAGGAAGGCGCCCGCGACGACCTGCGGGGTGTTCTGGAGGTTGAACCCGGCCGTGATGATCCGCCCGAGGCCCCCCTCCCCCGCCATCGCGGCGAGCGTCGCCGTGGCGACGACCTGCACCGCCGCCGACCGGACCCCGGTCATGATCAGCGGGTACGCCAGCGGCAGTTCGACGCGCGCGAACAGCTGCCGCCCGCTCATGCCCATGCCGCGCGCCGCCTCGACCACCGAGCGGTCCACCTCGCGCATGCCGATGTAGGCGTTGGTGAGCAGCGGCGGCACGGCGAACAGGACCAGCGCGATGAGCGTCGGCAGGTCCCCGTGCTCGCCGAGCGGGGTGAGCGTGAGCAGGATGAGGACGGCGAGCGTGGGCACCGCGCGGCCCACGTTGGAGATGTTGACCGCGAGCGCGCCGCCCTTGCCGATGTGGCCGAGCAGCATGGCGAGCGGCAGCGCGATCAGGCAGGCCACGGCGAGGCACACGCCGCTGAAGTAGAGATGCTCGGCGAGCCGGTGCCACACCCCCTTCTCGCCCTGCCAGTTGGCGGACGTGGTCAGCCAGTCGTAGGCACCGGATATCGCGTTCATACGGGCTCAGCCACCTTGGCCACGCTCTTGGCCGCGTCCGCCTTGCGCGCGAAGCGGCCCGGTCGTATTCGATGAGCTCGCGTCCAGGGCGTCAGGAGCCGCTGGAGGGCGAGGAGCAGCAGGTCGGCCGCGATGGCGAGCGCGACGCACAGCGCCGATGCCGTGAGCACCTGCGCCTTGAACTGGGTGTCGAGGCCGTCGAGGATCAGCGTGCCGAGGCCGCCGTAGTCCACGATGGCGCCGACGGTGGTGAGGGCGACCGTGGAGACCGTCGTGATGCGCACACCCGCGAGCAGCGCGGGAAGTGCGAGAGGCAATTCCACTTCCCACAGCAGCCGAAGGGGGCCGTATCCCATCCCCTTGGCGGCTTCTCTGGCTTCTTCGGGAACCGCCTGGAGTCCCGCGAGGATGTTCCGCACGAGGATCGTCAGCGAATACAGCACGAGGCCCGTGACGACCAGGGACGCCGACAGGCCGAAGAACGGAAGCAGCAGCGAGAACATCGCCAGGGACGGAATCGAGTACAACACCGTGGTCACGCCGAGAATCGGTGCCGCGAGGAAGCGCCAGCGGCGCGCGAGCAGCGCCAGGGGCAGCGCGACCGCCACTCCTATCGCCACCGAGGCAGCCGTGATCGCCACGTGCTCCACGGTCGCGTCGATCAATTCCTGGCTGCGGGAGCGTACGTACTCACCGCAGATCCAGTCGTTCGCCACCAGGCAGTCGCGCTTGCTCACCCGCCCCGCCTCCCCCGAAAGCCGGTCACCATGCCCCTTCGGGCACGTGCCGAAAGCCACATGTTCCGCTGTCTGGCGACCCTAACCCCGAGCACTGACAATCACCGAGACGCAGAGAGGCTCTTCGTGCCGGCGCAACACGGCCTTCACAGAACACGCGCCACAATGGGGAATCATGATCCGGTTCGAGAACGTGACCAAGCGGTACGCGGACGGCACAACGGCCGTCGACGACCTGTCCTTCGAGGTGGGCGAGGGTGAACTGGTCACGCTCGTCGGCCCGTCGGGCTGCGGCAAGACCACGACGATGAAAATGGTGAACCGGCTCATCGAGCCCACCGACGGGCGGATATTCCTCGACGGCGACGACATATCCGGAATCGACCCCGTCCAACTCCGGCGTCGAATCGGCTATGTCATCCAGCAGGTCGGCCTGTTCCCGCACAAGACGGTCCTGGACAACACGGCGACCGTCCCGCACCTGCTCGGCGTGAAGCGCGCCAAGGCCCGCGAGCGCGCCGCCGAACTCCTCGACCTCGTCGGCCTCGACCCGGCGACCTTCGGCGACCGCTACCCCGAGCAGCTCTCCGGCGGCCAGCGCCAACGCGTCGGTGTGGCCCGGGCCCTCGCGGCCGACCCGCCGGTGCTCCTGATGGACGAGCCGTTCGGCGCGGTCGACCCGGTGGTGCGCGAGCATCTGCAGAACGAGTTCCTCCGCCTCCAGCAGGCCGTGCGCAAGACCGTGCTCTTCGTCACGCACGACATCGAGGAGGCCGTCCGCCTCGGCGACCGCATCGCCGTCTACGGCCACGGCCGCATCGAGCAGTTCGACACCCCCTCGACCGTCCTCGGCGCGCCCGCGACCGAGTACGTCGCCGACTTCGTGGGCGCGGACCGGGGCCTGAAGCGGCTTTCGGTGACCCCCATCGAGGAGGGCGACCTGGAGCAGCCGCCCGTCGTGCACCTCGACGACCCGCTGCCCGCCGACCTGGACGCCCGCTGGGCCGTCGTCCTGGACGGCGAGAACAACCTGCACGGCTGGCTCTCCGCCGAGCACGCGCGCGTGGGCACCGGCACGGTGCGCGAGCACGCGCGCCGGATGGAGGCGTGGCTGCCGGTGGGCGCGAGCCTGAAGCAGGCGTTCTCGACGATGCTCCAGCACGACGCGGGCTGGATCGCGGTCATCGACGAGAAGAGCGAGGGCCGGTTCCTCGGGGTGCTCACGCCGGCCCGGCTGCACGAGGCGCTGCGCCGCTCGACGGCGGCGGACGCGCGGGACATCCCGCGCGACGAGGTGGAGCTGGAGACGGTGGCCTCGGTGCCGGGGGCCTGACCCACCGTCACCGCCCGCTCGCCGTCACCGCCCGCCCGGCGTCACCGCACGCCGGGCGCCGCGTCACGGCCGCCGTCAGCGCACGTCCGACCCTCCGGTGAGCCGTCCGCTCATCCACACCAGCGACGCCGGGATCTCACGCCGCCAGGTGTTGAAGTTGTGGCCCCCGCTCTCCAGGGTGATCGACGACACCCGGGTCGGCGCCTTGACCTTGTCGATGAACTTCTTGGTGTCCTTGTAGTTGCCCTCGCCCTTCTTGCTGGTGGTCACCAGCAGGGAGGTCTTGGGCGGCGGCATGTGGTCGAGGTACCACATCAGGTCCGCGCGCCGCTCCAGGTCCTTGTCCCCGTGGAACAGGTTGCCGGTCGTCACGTCCTGGGCGGCCTTGTAGTACGCGGAGAGGCCCACTCCGGCGCCGTACACGTCGGGGTGGTGCATGGCCAGCTTCAGGGCGCAGTAGCCGCCCGTGGAGTCGCCGATGATGCCCCAGCTGTCGGGCTTCTTGCCGACCCGGTAGTGGTCGTTGATGGCGTCGGGCAGGTCCTTGGCGAAGAACGTCTCGGACTGCGGGCCGCCGGGGATGTCCACGCACTCGGTGTCCCGGGGCGGCGCCACGGTCGGCCGCAGCATGACCAGGATCATCGGCTGCATCTTGCCGTCCTTGGCCTGCCGGTGGGCCGTCTGCGGGTAGTGCAGGCCCTTGATGAGGGCTTCCGCGGTGCCCGGGTAGCCGGTGAGGACGGCGGCCGCGGGGAAGGTGCGGTGCTTGTACTGCGGCTGGAAGTACTCCGGCGGCAGATAGACGTACGCCGGGCTGGCGATCTTGGAGTTCCGGCCCTGGATGTCGATCTTCTGGATCTGTCCGCCCACACGGGGGATGCCGCCGCCGGGTACGTCCACGGACTTGGTGTCGACCACCCGGACGGGCCCCTTCTCGCCCTTCATGGCGTCGTGGTCGACGACCACGCCCTGCGCCGTCTCCTGGCCGAAGAGGTCGGCCCAGGTGGCGTAGAAGCCGAACGCCTGATTGGCGGAGAGGCCGACCGACGCGAAGACGGCCAGCTGAGTGGCGAGCAGCAGCCCGACGCGGCCGGTGATGGCGCGCCAGCTGCGGCGTGCGAGCCGCGGCCAGAGCCAGATCGTGCCGATGAACAGCAGCACGGCCAGCGCTACCGCAAGTGCCAGCACATTATTGCTCGTGAGACCCATGGGATGATCCTGCCTGCGCTTTCTGCCTGTTCTCTTCCCGGGGGGCGGAACCGTCGGCTCCAGACGAGCTACGTTCCTTTTCCGCCAGCTTTACACCGGTTTTCCGGCCGGGAGTGAACCCGTGTCCCCGAAGGACCGTCCTAGAGGGCGCAATATCACCGGACGCCACCTTTGGCACCGGATGGAAGCTCTCTCGCAGAACTACGGGATGCGATGTCTGTCAGGATAGATGGGGAAATGTCGGGTGCGGTTCCAGGAGGCAACGACGGCAGCGACCGAGGGCTGCGCCGGTTCTTCCGCGGCCCCCGTCCCGAAGCCGTCCCGGTCCTCGCAGCGAGAATCTGCACCCTCGTCGCGCTGCTGAACATCGCGGCCGGCGTGTTCCCCCGCTTCCGGCGGAGTCGGCTGCACACCTTCGCCGAGGTCCTGCCGGGCGCGCTCGGCCCCTTCGCGGCCGCGCTCGCGCTGAGCTGCGGCGTCCTGCTGCTCCTGCTCGCGCACGGCCTTCGGCGGCACAAGCGCCGGGCGTGGCGCGCCGCCGTGGTGCTGCTGCCCGCGGGCGCCGTGGCGCAGTTCACGTACCGGCACTCCTTCATCGGCGCGGCGATCTCGCTCGCGCTCCTCGCGCTGCTGCTGCGCCACCGCCGTGAGTTCGCCGCGCTGCCCGACCCGCGCAGCCGCTGGCGCGCCCTGGCCAACTTCGTGCTCCTGGGCGCCGGCTCCATCGCGCTCGGCCTGGTCATCGTCAGCGTCCACCCGGACAAGGTCGTGGGCGACCCGGGCATCGCGGACCGGCTCGCACACGTCCTGTACGGCCTGTTCGGCTTCGAGGGGCCCGTCGGCTACACCGGCAGGACCTCCTGGACGGTCGGCTTCTCGCTCGGCGCCCTCGGCATGCTGACCGCCCTCACCACCATCTACCTGGCCTTCCGCCCCGAGCACCCGGCGGCGCGGCTCACCCAGGACGACGAGAGCCGGCTGCGCGAGCTGCTCGCCAAGCACGGCGGCCGTGACTCCCTCGGCCACTTCGCGCTCCGCCGCGACAAGGGCGTCGTGTTCTCGCCCAGCGGCAAGGCCGCCGTCACCTACCGCGTCGTCTCCGGTGTGATGCTCGCCTCAGGCGACCCGATCGGCGACGTGGAGGCCTGGCCGGGCGCCATCGAGCGCTTCATGGACGAGGCCAAGGCGCACTCCTGGACGCCCGCCGTCATGGGCTGCTCCGAGACGGGCGGCGAGGTCTGGACCCGCGAGACGGGCCTGGACGCCCTGGAGCTCGGGGACGAGGCGGTGGTGGATGTCGCGGATTTCTCCCTGTCCGGGCGCGCGATGCGCAACGTGCGCCAGATGGTCAAGCGGATCGAGCGCAATGGCTACGAGACCCGCGTGCGGCGCATCCGTGACCTCGGCGAGAAGGAGCTGGAGCGCATCCAGCGCGCCGCCGAGGACTGGCGCGGCACCGACACCGAGCGCGGCTTCTCCATGGCCCTCGGCCGCATCGGCGACCCGAACGACGGCGACTGCCTGATCGCTACGGCCCACAAGGCCGACGAGAAGCCCGGACCCTACGGCGACCTGAAGGCCGTCATCCACTTCGTGCCGTGGGGCAAGGACGGCGTGTCCCTGGAGCTGATGCGCCGCGACCGCTCGGCCGACCCCGGCATGAACGAGCTGCTCATCGTCGCCGCCCTGCAGGCCGCGCCGAAGCTCGGCATCGAGCGGATCTCCCTGAACTTCGCGATGTTCCGGGCGGCGCTCGCGCGCGGCGAGAAGCTGGGCGCGGGCCCGGTCCTGCGGGCCTGGCGCGGCCTGCTCGTGTTCCTCTCGCGCTGGTTCCAGATCGAGTCGCTGTACAAGTTCAACGCGAAGTTCCGGCCCCGCTGGGAGCCCCGCTTCGTCGTCTACCGCTCCAGCCGCGACCTGCCGCGGATCGGCTTCGCGGCGATGCAGGCGGAAGGTTTCGTGACGTTCGGCATGCCGCGCTTCCTGCGCCGTGCCATCGCACAGCGGCGCCCCTGCCCGCACCAGTCGGCCCAGACCGCCGAGCGGGAGGTACGGGCGGCGTAACGGCCCTCCTCGCGGGCCTAGGCTTGAGGCATGGTGACGTTGCGCGGGCGGGGAACGGTCGAGGGGCTGCCTCAATGGGACCGCTGTGCGGTCATGGGGGTCGTGAACGTGACCCCCGACTCCTTCTCCGACGGCGGCCGGTGGTTCGACACCACGGCCGCCGTCAAGCACGGCATCGACCTGGTCGCCCAGGGCGCCGACCTGGTCGACGTGGGCGGTGAGTCGACCCGCCCCGGCGCCACGCGCGTGGACGAGGACGAGGAGCTGCGGCGCGTCGTCCCCGTCGTACGGGGCCTGGCCGCCGAGGGCGTCACGGTCTCCGTGGACACCATGCGGGCCCGGGTGGCCCGGCAGGCCCTCGCCGCGGGCGCGGTGCTCGTGAACGACGTCTCCGGAGGCCTCGCCGACCCGGACATGGTGCCGTCGGTCGCGGCCGCCCAGGCGCCCTTCGTGGTCATGCACTGGCGCGGCTTCCTGGCCGACATCCACGCCAGGCCCGTGTACGCGGACGTGGTCTCCGAAGTCGTCGACGAGCTCCACGCGCGCGTGGAGGCCGCCATCGACGGCGGCATCGCCCCGGAGCGCATCGTCGTCGACCCGGGCCTCGGCTTCTCCAAGGACGCCGAGCACGACCTGGCGCTCCTCGCCCACCTGGGCCGACTGCACGCGCTCGGCCGCCCCGTCCTGGTCGCAGCGTCCCGCAAGCGGTTCCTCGGCCGGGTCCTGGCGGGCCCGGAGGGCGCTCCGCCGCCCGCGCGGGAGCGCGACGCGGCTACGGCCGCGGTGTCCGCGATCGCCGCCCACCAGGGCGCCTGGGCGGTGCGGGTGCACGAGGTGCGGGCCACGGCGGACGCGGTGCGGGTCGCGCGCGCGGTCACCGGCGCGGCCGGGGAGGCGGGCGCTCAGTGACGCGCGCGCGAACGGACGTCGAGCAGGTCGAGCTCGCCAACACCGCCTTCTACGAGGCCTTGGAACGCGGTGACTTCGACGGACTCTCGGACCTGTGGCTGGACGCCGCGGACCTCGCCGACGCCCAGACGTACACCGGGCCGCAGGACGCGGAGGGCGACACCGGCGCGGGCACGGCGGCCGAGGGAGACCTCGACGGCCCCGACGGACCCGGCGGCGCCGACAGCGACGACGGCGAGGGCGGCCCGGACGCGGCGCCGGACGGGCCCGCCATCTCCTGCGTGCACCCGGGCTGGCCGGTGCTCACGGGCCGCGGCGAGGTCCTCAGGTCGTACGCCCTGATCATGGCCAACACGGAGTACATCCAGTTCTTCCTCACCGACCTGCGCGTCAGCGTGGCCGGGGACACGGCCCTGGTGACCTGCACGGAGAACATCCTCAGCGGGGGCCCGGCGCCGCAGGAGGGCGACGAGCTGGGGCCGCTCGTGGGGCAGCTCGTGGTCGCCACGAACGTGTTCCGGCGCACGGCTGACGGTTGGAAACTGTGGTCGCACCACGCGTCACCCGTGCTTGCCGAATCCGGTGACGAAGAGGACGACGAGACACCCGCATGAGTGGTGGCGGGCTGCCGCCGAGTGGGTAGGGGCACCCGCGAGCCGTCGTGGGAGGGCCGTCCGGCGGCCCCCGCGGGCGAACACTGTCGGTGCTCGCAGGTAGATTCGAATGTGGCTGGTGTGCCGACCGCACTCGGCGGGACCGGCCGATACCGACGACTGTCAGGAGTGATTCGCGTGGATCGTGTCGCGCTGCGTGGCCTGAAGGCACGCGGGCACCACGGTGTGTACCCGCGGGAACGCGAGGAGGGCCAGACCTTCATCGTGGACCTGGTCCTCGGCCTGGACACCCGGGCGGCCGCGGCCGACGACGACCTGGCGAAGACCGTGCACTACGGCATCGTGGCGGAGGAGGTCGTGGCCGTCGTCGAGGGCGAGCCGGTGAACCTCATCGAGACGCTCTCCGAGCGCATCGCCCAGGCCTGTCTGAAGCACGACGGCGTCCTGGAGGTCGAGGTCACGGTCCACAAACCGGACGCCCCGATCACCGTCCCGTTCGACGACGTGACCGTCACCATCACCCGGAGCCGCGTATGACCCCCCACAGCGACCCCACCGTCCAGCCGGTCCCCACGGCCGTCGTGGAGCAGGTCGACGCCGCCGACACGACGCTCTCCAACCCCCAGCGCGCGGTCATCTCCCTCGGCTCGAACCTGGGCAACCGTCTGGAGACCCTCCAGGGCGCCGTCGACGCCCTGGAGGACACGCCCGGCCTGCGGGTCAAGGCGGTCTCCCCGGTGTACGAGACCGAGCCCTGGGGCGTCGAGCCCGGCACCCAGTCGTCGTACTTCAACGCCGTGGTGGTCGTGAAGACGACGCTCCCCCCGGCCTCGCTCCTGGAGCGCGCGCACGCCGTCGAGGAGGCCTTCCACCGGGTCCGGGACGAGCGCTGGGGCCCGCGCACGATCGACGTCGACATCGTCGCGTACGCCGACGTGGTGTCGGACGACCCGGTCCTCACCCTCCCCCACCCCCGGGCGCATGAGCGGGCCTTCGTCCTCGCTCCGTGGTACGACGTCGAGCCGGAGGCACAGCTCGCGGGCCGCGGGCCGGTGGCGGAGCTGCTCGCCGGTGTCGGCCGCGAGGGCGTGGCGCCCCGCGTCGACCTGGAACTCCGACTGCCCGAGTAATCGTTGGGTCCACAGAACACGCACGGCACGGCGGCACAACAAAAACGGCAAGGGACATAAGGGGCGACCTCCGGAATGAAGCAATTGCGCGTGAGGGTGCTGGCAGGCCTCTTCGCCGTCGCCGGAGTGCTGTCCTGGGCGGGGGCCCGGCTGTGGGACTCCGTGGGCACGCTGCCCCGGGTGCCGCTGGCCGCGCCCATCGTCCTCGCGCTGATCGCCGTGGTGCTGCTCGCCACGGCGATCTCGCTGCGCGCGCGGCTGAAGGCCCAGCGGGAGCGCCGGCCCGGCGCGAAGGGCGTCGAGCCCCTGATGGCCGCCCGCGCGGTCGTCTTCGGCCAGGCCAGCGCCCTCGTCGCCGCACTGGTCTGCGGGATGTACGGCGGCGTGGGCGTCTTCATGCTGGAGTTCCTGGACATCCCCGCCCGCCGCGACCAGGCGTACTACGCCGGCTTCTCGGTCGTCGCGGGCATCGCCGTGATAGCGGCCGCCTTCTTCCTGGAACGGGTGTGCAAGCTCCCGGAGGACGGGGACGACGAACACGGGGGCGCGGCTCCGGCGGCATGAGCCGCCGGGAAGGCACCCGTCCGGCGCCGCGCCCGTCCCCCGCGGGAACGTCCCCCTGACTACGGGCGACGTCCCGCCACGGCAACGTCCCGCTACAGCAGCGTCCCGCCCTCCACACTCGTCTCGGCGAGGATGCCGTCCAGGCGGGACAGGACGTCCGCGTCCAGGGACACACGGGCCGCCGACAGGTTCTCCTCGATGTGGGACGGGGTGCGGCTGCCGGGGATCGGGACGACGCCCGGGTCCTGGTGGAGCAGCCAGGCCAGGGCGAGCTGGGCGGGAGTGATGCCCAGCTCCGCGGCGACGCCCCGCACGGGGGCGAACCTGTCGTTGTTGGCCTTCAGGTTCGCCTCGTCGAACCGCGGCGCGTTCTGCCGGAAGTCCCCCTCCGCCACCTTCCCGACCGTGCCGGTGAGGAACCCGGCGCCGAGCGGGGACCAGGGCACCAGACCCACACCCAGCTCCCGCGCCGCGGCGAGCAGTTCCGGCTCGGCGGGCCGCCACATCGACCACTCGATCTGGACGGCCGCCACGGGGTGCACGGCGTGCGCGGCCCGCAGCTGCTCCGCCGTGACGTTGGAGAGCCCGAGGTGGCGCACCAGGCCCGCCTCGATCAGCTCGGCGACCGCGCCCACGGTGTCCGCCAACGGCACCTGCGGGTCGGGGAAGTGCGGGTAGTACAGGTCGATGCGGTCGGTGCCGAGCTCCCGCAGGCTCGCCTCCGCGTAGCCGCGTATGTGCGCGGGATCGCCGTTGACCCCGAGCTCCCCGAAGGCGTACCCGACGGGGAAGGGGTGCGGCTCGACGCCCTCCGGCAGCCGGAAGCCGAACTTGGTCGCTACGGAGACCTGCTCCCTGCGCCCCTTCAGGACGCGGCCGATCAGCCGCTCGTTGTGGCCGTCGGCACCGTAGCCGTCGGAGGTGTCGATCAGGGTGGCGCCCGCGTCGATCGCGGCCGTCAGCGCCCGCTCGGCCCGTTCGTCGTCGATCTCGCCGTACACCCCCGGCGAAAGCACCATCGCGCCGTAGCCGAGCGCGGAGACCTCAAGTCCGCCGAGTCGGCGGGTGGGCAGTGCTTGCTCGCTCATGAAAGGCATCTCCGTCCGCGGAAAATCGGGTCGTGATCTCTCTACGACCATGATTCTTCCGGGGCACCCGGACACCGTCCAATGGTTACGGCGACAACTACCGCACGAGAAGGGCGACTTGAGGGGAACCGTTCCGCCTCACGACGTCATCGCGCCATGATCAGACTCATCGCCTCGTTGCGCGTCGCCGGATCCCGCAGCTGCCCCCGCACCGCCGACGTGATCGTCTTCGCGCCGGGCTTGCGGACACCTCGCATGGTCATGCACATGTGCTCGCACTCGACCACGACGATGACCCCGCGCGGCTCCAGGATCTGCATCAGGGAGTCCGCGATCTGCGTGGTCAGCCGCTCCTGGACCTGCGGGCGGCGGGCGTAGACGTCGACGAGCCGGGCGAGCTTGGACAGGCCGGTGATCTTGCCGTCGGAGGACGGGATGTACCCGACGTGGGCGACGCCGACGAAGGGGACGAGGTGGTGCTCGCAGGAACTCATCACTTCGATGTCCTTCACCAGGACCATCTCGTCGTGCCCCAGGTCGAACGTCGTCGTCAGGACGTCCTCGGGCTCCTGCCACAGGCCCGCGAATATCTCCTTGTACGCGCGTGCCACCCGCCCGGGCGTCTCCCGCAGGCCCTCGCGGTCCGGGTCCTCGCCGACCGCGATCAGCAGCTCCCGCACGGCGTTCTCGGCCCGCTTCTCGTCGAACTCACCGATCGTGCCCTCGCCGTCCAGCGTCACGGGGTCGGTCATCTGTGCCTCGTTCCTGGGTCCTGTGTTGCGGACGGCCGAAAACAGCCGCGCCCCCCAGGCTAGAACCTGGGGGGCGCGGCATCCATTCCGGGCCTGGTGGAGCGCCCGGGACGGGGTGTGGCTCAGCTCTCGGGGCGGTCCTCAGGGGCCACCTCGAGGGACGGGGTGTCGCTCGTGCCGGTCGCACCGGTCGCTCCGGCGGTCACCGCGGGGGTGGCACCGTTCGCGCCGTTCGTCAGCGACAGTTCCTTCGGCGAGAGCACCGGCGGGCGTGTCGACGGCGTACGCCGGGTGGAGCCCGTCCAGGCCGGACGGGCCGGGCGCTTGACGATCGGGGCGAAGATCTCCGCGATCTCCTCCTTGCCGAGCGTCTCCCGCTCCAGGAGCTGGAGGACCAGGTTGTCGAGAACGTCGCGGTTCTCGACGAGGATCTCCCAGGCCTCGTTGTGCGCGGTCTCGATGAGCTTCTTGACCTCTTCGTCGACCAGCGCCGCGACCTCTTCCGAGTAGTCCCGCTGGTGCGCCATCTCGCGCCCGAGGAACGGCTCGGTGTTGTCGCCGCCGAACTTGATCGCGCCCAGACGCTCGGTCATGCCGTACTGCGTGACCATCGCGCGAGCGGTGGCCGTGGCCTTCTCGATGTCGTTGGCCGCACCGGTGGTCGGGTCGTGGAAGACCAGTTCCTCGGCCGCGCGCCCGCCCAGCATGTACGCCAGCTGGTCGAGCATTTCGTTGCGCGTGGTCGAGTACTTGTCCTCGTCCGGCAGGACCATGGTGTAGCCGAGGGCGCGGCCGCGCGACAGGATCGTGATCTTGTGGACCGGGTCCGAGTTCGGAGAAGCCGCCGCGACCAGGGCGTGTCCGCCCTCGTGGTACGCGGTGATCTTCTTCTCCTTGTCGGACATGATCCGGGTCCGCTTCTGCGGGCCCGCCACGACGCGGTCGATGGCCTCGTCCAGCATGTGGTTGTCGATCAGCTTCTGGTTGCTGCGCGCGGTGAGCAGCGCGGCCTCGTTCAGGACGTTCGACAGGTCGGCGCCCGTGAAGCCCGGCGTACGACGGGCAACCGCGCCCAGGTCGACGTCCGGGGCGACCGGCTTGCCCTTCTGGTGAACCTTGAGGATCTCCAGACGGCCCTGCATGTCCGGACGGTCGACGGCGATCTGCCGGTCGAAGCGGCCGGGGCGCAGGAGCGCCGGGTCGAGGATGTCCGGGCGGTTCGTGGCGGCGATCAGGATGACGCCGCCCTTCACGTCGAAGCCGTCCATCTCGACGAGCAGCTGGTTGAGCGTCTGCTCGCGCTCGTCGTGGCCACCGCCGAGACCGGCACCGCGGTGTCGGCCGACGGCGTCGATCTCGTCGACGAAGACGATCGCCGGGGCGTTCGCCTTGGCCTGCTCGAAGAGGTCACGCACTCGGGAGGCACCGACACCGACGAACATCTCGACGAAGTCGGAACCCGAGATCGAGTAGAACGGGACGCCCGCCTCGCCCGCGACGGCGCGCGCGAGCAGGGTCTTGCCCGTACCGGGCGGGCCGTACAGGAGCACGCCCTTGGGGATCTTGGCGCCGACGGCCTGGAACTTCGCCGGCTCCTGGAGGAACTCCTTGATCTCGTGGAGTTCCTCGACGGCCTCGTCGGAACCCGCGACGTCGGCGAACGTCGTCTTCGGGGTGTCCTTGGTGATGAGCTTCGCCTTGGACTTGCCGAAGTTCATGACTCGGCTGCCGCCGCCCTGCATCTGATTCATCAGGAACAGGAACACGACGACGATGAGGACGAACGGGAGAAGGGACAGCAGGATGCCGACGAAGGGGTTCTGCTTCGACGGGGAGACGGTGTAACCGTCCGGGATCTGCTTGTCCTCGTATTTGGCCTGCAGCGTCTTGGCGAGCTCGACGCCCTGGTCGCCGATGTAGCTCGCCTGGATCTTGCTGCTGCCCTTGACCTTCTGGCCGTCCTTGAGCTCCACCTTGATGGTGTGATCGTCACCGGTGGTGAGCTTGGCCGACTCGACCTTGTTGTCGTCGATGGCCTGCACGACCTGGCCGGTGTCCACCGTCTTGTAGCCACCGGACGAACCGACGACCTGCATCAACACGACCACGGCAAGGACGGCCAGCACAATCCACATGACTGGCCCACGGAAGTATCGCTTCACGTCCATCCACACGGAGCGATGACGCTCCGTACCTCCTGCCATAGTGAGTTTGATAAAGACTGTTCTTCGGACGGTACCCCAGCATTGTCACCCGAAGCCGCACGGGACGGCTGGCAAACCCGCCTTCGCATGCTCCAACGGCGGGAAGCGGCTGAGGGTTCCCGGGAAGTCAGCCGCCGTACACGTGCGGAGCCAACGTTCCGACGAACGGGAGGTTGCGGTACTTCTCGGCGTAGTCCAGGCCGTACCCGACGACGAACTCGTTCGGGATGTCGAAGCCGACCCACTCCACGTCGATCGCGACCTTCGCGGCCTCGGGCTTGCGAAGCAGCGTGCACACCTTCAGCGAGGCGGGCTCGCGCGAGCCGAGGTTGGAGAGCAGCCAGGACAGCGTCAGACCGGAGTCGATGATGTCCTCGACGATCAGGACGTGCTTGCCCTTGATGTCGGTGTCCAGGTCCTTGAGGATGCGGACCACGCCGGAGGACTGCGTACCGGCGCCGTACGAGGACACCGCCATCCAGTCCATCGTGAGCGGCGTGGACAGTGCGCGCGCCAGGTCCGCCATGACCATCACGGCGCCCTTGAGCACACCGACGATCAGCAGGTCCTTGCCCGCGTACTCCGCGTCGATCTTCGCGGCCAGCTCGGCCAGCTTCGCGTCGATCTCTTCCTTGGTGATGAGCACCGACTGCAGGTCGGTGCCCATGTCTTTCGCGTCCACCCGTATCACTTTCGGTCGTCCCACCGGCCGGTCGGGAAAACGCTCCCCAGTCAGCCTTGCCGGATGACCAGTCTGCCACCCTGCCGCTGTGCGACGACTTTGCCCGGGAGATTGATCGCTCCCTGGCCGCGCCAGCCGGTGATCAGCCGGTCCACCTCTTCGATGTGCCGGGCGAACAGCGCGCCGGCCGGAGCGCCCGCCTCGATGGCCGCGCGGCGCACGATGCGGCGGCGCACGGCCGGCGGCAGCGCGAAGAGCTTCGCGCACTCCAGGAGGCCCCCGGCGTCCCGCACGGACGTCTCGGCCTGGGCGGCCCAGGCGTCGAGGGCGTCCGCGTCGTCGCGGGAGAGCTGCGCGGTGCGCGCGAGGGCTTCCACGACGCCCTTGCCGAGCGCCTTCTCCAGGGCGGGCAGGCCTTCGTGCCGCAGCCGGGAGCGGGTGTAGGCCGGGTCGGCGTTGTGCGGGTCGTCCCAGACCGGCAGGGACTGCACCATGCAGGCCTTGCGGGCGGTCTGGCGGTCCAGGTGCAGGAACGGCCTGCGATAGCGGCCGTCGGCTCCCGAGACGGCCGCCATGCCCGACAGGGACCGGATGCCGGAGCCGCGGGCGAGGCCGAGCAGAACCGTCTCGGCCTGGTCGTCGCGGGTGTGGCCGAGCAGGACGGCGGCGGCGTCGTGGCGCTCGGCCGCGTCGTCCAGCGCCGCGTACCTCGCGTCGCGGGCGGCGGCCTCCGGGCCGCCGTCGCGGCCCACGTGCACCACCAGGGACTCGATGGGATCGAGGCCGAGCGCGGTCATACGGGTGACGACCTCGGCGGCGCGCAGGTCGGAGCCGGGCTGCAGGCCGTGGTCGACGGTCACCGCGCCGGCTCGGATGCCGAGCTTGGGGGCCTCGAAGGCCAGTGCGGAGGCGAGCGCCATGGAGTCGGCGCCGCCGGAGCACGCCACGAGCACGAGCGGCGGGGGCGGCTGCTCGTGCAGGAGGTGGGGGGTGCCGGGGTGCGGGGTGAGGGTGCGCCGGGTGGCTACGTCGGTCAGTACGTCGTGAAGTACGCGGCGGACCGCCAGGCGTATCGCCGCGACCGCAGGATGGGGACCCATTCCGGTTGGTTCCCTTCATGAAGTTCGGGGGGTGAGCTCGATTCAGTCACTCAGAGTGTGTCGATGGTGACAGAACCGAGCCGTTACCCGAGCATTGCACGCCTACCCATGGCTCACGGTCCCTCGGACGGGTGATTGCGGGGGCGTTCTCCTGCCGTCGGCCGCGTCTGTTCGCTCAGTCTGCCTTACGGTGCACCCGCGCGACCCAGTCCGCCGGTTTGGCGATCTCCGCCTTGGTGGGAAGCGTGTTCGGGGAGGTCCACACGCGGTTGAAGCCGTCCATGCCGACCTCCTCCACGACCGCCCGCACGAACCGCTCCCCGTCGCGGTACTGCCGCAGCTTGGCGTCGAGGCCGAGGAGCTTGCGCAGCGCCTGGTCGAGGCGGCTCGCGCCGCGCTGGCGGCGCTCCTTGAACTTCTCCCGGATCTCGGTCACGGACGGTACGACGTCGGGGCCGACGCCGTCCATCACGTAGTCCGCGTGCCCTTCGAGCAGGGACATCACGGCGGTCAGGCGGGCCAGGATCTCGCGCTGGGCCGGGGTCTGGACGAGTTCCACGAACGTGCGGCCGCCGTCGCCGTCGTCGTCCGCGCCGTCCGTGCGGCCGCCCGCCAGGCTCTGCGCGGCCTCGCGGACGCGTTCGAGGACGGTCATCGGGTCGACCTCGGTCTCGCCGAGGAACGACTGGATCTCACCCTCCAGGTGGTCGCGCAGCCACGGCACCGACGAGAACTGGGTGCGGTGCGTCTCCTCGTGCAGGCACACCCAGAGCCTGAAGTCGTGCGGGTCCACGTCCAGTTCGCGTTCCACGTGGACGATGTTCGGTGCCACGAGCAGGAGGCGGCCGCCGCCGTTGCCGGCCGCGGGGAGTTCGCGGGTCGCCGGGGCGAAGGTCTCGTACTGGCCGAGGACGCGGGAGGCCAGGAACGACAGGAGCATGCCCAGCTCCACGCCCGTCACCTTGCCGCCGACCGCGCCCAGGACCGCGCCGCCCGGGCCGCTGCCCCTGCGGTCCTTCATCTTCTCCAGGAGCGGCTTGAGGACCGCCCTGAAGCCCGCCACGTTCGCGCGGACCCAGCCCGCGCGGTCCACCACGAGCACGGGGGTGTCGTGGATGTCCTCCGTCCCCATCCTCGTGAACGAACGGACGTGCGCCTCCGAGGACTTGGCGTGCCTGCGGAGCTCCGCGACGACTGCGCGGGCCTCGTCCCGGCTCACCTCCGGGCCCGGCCGCACGAGCCGGGTCGCGGTCGCCACCGCGAGATTCCAGTCGACC
This sequence comes from Streptomyces sp. NPDC127108, assembly GCF_042677545.1. Lineage (NCBI taxonomy): Bacteria > Bacillati > Actinomycetota > Actinomycetes > Kitasatosporales > Streptomycetaceae > Streptomyces > Streptomyces sp. NPDC127108. The sequence continues at coordinate 61,840 of NZ_JBHXTE010000012.1, forward strand.
ATCTCCGCACCACCCAGGCTCGTCATGCGTCAACGGTACGTGGTCGGCTGCGCCCGCGTACGGGGTTGGGGGCGCCCTTGGCCGACCGGCCGGGCTGGGCTGGGGCACCCCCGGGGCGGGTGGGGTTGCCGCCGTCCGGCGTGGTGGCGTCGGCCTTCGGCCGTGCCCCTACCCCGTCGTCACGGCACCGTCGCACCGGGCTGTGCCCACCCTCCCCCAAGCTCTCGGCTTCGCTCGAGCAGGGGGGACCCCCATCGCCCTCTGGGCGGACCAGCTGCCCACAGCAGGCAACAAAGCTCCGGCTAGTCGTCCCGGCCCGCCAGCACCGATGCCATCGCGTCCAGTGCCGACTGGGCGCCCTGGGGGTCCGTGGTTCCCGTGGTCATGAAGGCGAAGGCCAGGAGGCGGCCCTCGGGGTCGACGACCGTGCCGGCGAGGCTGTTGACGCCGGTGAGGGTGCCGGTCTTGGCGCGGACGACGCCGGTGCCCGCGGAGGCGTCGGGGTAGCGGTTGACGAGGGTGCCGGTGAAGCCCGCGACGGGCAGGCCCGTCACCACGGAGCGCAGTTCGGGTCGGCCGGGGCCCGCCGCGTGCTTGAGGAGGGCGGCGAGGAGCTTCGCGGAGAGCCGGTCGTCGCGGTCGAGGCCGCTGCCGTCGGCGAACTTCGCGCCGTCGAGGGGCAGTCCCAGCTTGTCGAGCCGCGCCCGCACCGCCCTGGCCGCCCCGTCGAAGCTGGCGGGTTCGCCCCCGGCCACCGCGGTCTCGCGGGCGAGGGCCTCGGCGATGTCGTTGTCGCTGTGCGTCAGCATCCGCTCGACGAGGGCGGACATGGGCTGGGAGCGGGTCCGGGCCAGCTCGGCGGCACCCTCGGGGGCCTTCGCGGGCTTCGGGTCGGCCTTGAGGCCGATGCCGCGCTCGCGCAGCAGGTTGGCGAAGTTGTGCGCCGCGTCCCGCGCGGGCTCGGCGGTGCGGGCCGCGGGCCCCGACGAGGAGTCGTCCAGGCGGCCCTCGTCGGCCATCAGGGCGCTGACGGGGGCGATGTTCTCGTTGGGGCCGATGGGGTGCTGCGGCGGCCCGGAGTAGCGGGAGGTGTCGTACGCCAGGGAGACGTCCTGGTCGGCGCCGCGCTTCTTGAGGGCCTTCGCGGTGTCGTCGGCGAGCTCGCGCAGGCTGGCGGACTCGGCGACGTACCGGCCCTCGCCGCGGGCGGTCAGGGTCGGGTCGCCGCCGCCGACGAGGACGACGTCGCGGGAGTCGCGGCGGATGACCGTCTTCGTGGTCAGGCGGTGGTCGGGGCCGAGGGCCGAGAGCGCCGCGACCGCCGTGGCGATCTTCGTGGTGGACGCGGGCGTCAGGGCCCGGCCCGAGCTCTTGCCGTACAGGCGCTTGCCCGTGGCCACGTCCACGACGACGCCGGACCGCTCGGGGCCGAGCTTCTTGTCGTCCATGAGGGGGCGCAGGACGTCCGCGAGCCGCTTGCCGCCGGTGTCCGGGGCCTTGCGGGCGCTGCGGCCGAGTCCGGCGAGCACGGAGGGCGCGCTGGGGGCCGCGTTCGGGGCCCCGCCACCGGCGCCACCGGCGTGATCTGTGCCACCCCCGGCTTCCTGGGAAGCCGCCAGGTCCCGCTCGGCCGTACGCTGGCCGGAGGAGTCCCAGGGGCCGGCCGCGGCGATCGCCACGGCCGCGACGACGAGGCCGACGGCGGCCGAGACGGCCGTGAGCTGCCAGGTCCTGAGTTTCGCGGGAGGCTTGACGGCAAGCCGCCTCAGAAGCTGCAGCGGCTTTCGAAGCTGCTGCCAAGGCTTGCGCTCGTCCACGACGACCTGCCCCTTTCGCGATCACACATCTGCGTGAGGGACACTTAACCACCCGAAGTATGTGCTGATCATGGAGGAGCCACCCGTGGAGTTCGACGTCACCATCGAGATTCCGAAGGGTTCGCGGAACAAGTACGAGGTCGACCACGAGACCGGCCGTATCCGCCTGGACCGTCGACTCTTCACGTCCACCAGCTACCCGGCGGACTACGGCTTCGTCGAGAACACCCTGGGCGAGGACGGCGACCCGCTGGACGCCCTGGTCATCCTCGACGAGCCGACCTTCCCGGGCTGCCTCATCAAGTGCCGCGCGATCGGCATGTTCCGGATGACGGACGAGGCCGGCGGCGACGACAAGCTGCTCTGCGTCCCCGCGTCGGACCCGCGCGTGGAGCACCTGCGCGACATCCACCACGTCTCCGAGTTCGACCGCCTGGAGATCCAGCACTTCTTCGAGGTCTACAAGGACCTGGAGCCCGGCAAGTCCGTCGAGGGCGCCGACTGGGTCGGCCGCACCGACGCCGAGGCCGAGATCGAGGCCTCGTACAAGCGCTTCGAGGCGCACGGCGGCCACTGAGCCCCTTTTTGCGCCTAAACCGGCGCCGCTCTCGCGGACCTGGTGCTCGCCATCGTGGTTTCGCAATTGATGGCTGCTGTTCGCGGGTGGTGACATCGACGGGCCGCGTGACCCCTATGGGGCACGCGGCCCGTTCGCGTGCGCCGACAGATGCGTGCGCATACTCACGAGGCTCGTGCGCATACTGACGTACGTAGGGTGCGCACACACGTACGTACACAGGAGCGAGGCATTACCCGTGGCAGAGGCGGAGGAGGACCGCAAGCCGCAGTCGGACGAGGCGCACAGCGCCTTCGCCCCCGTCGGCGGCGTCGACCAGGCGACCGGGCCCGAGGAGGACCACCCGTCATCGGAGTTCACGATCCCGACGGGTCTGCGGATTCCGCAGCTGCCCGAGGACACGGAGTCCTCGGCCTTCACGCCACCCCCCGCGTACGACGCCCAGCAACCGCCCGCCTTCACCCCGCCCGGCGGGGTCCCCGTGGTCCGGCTGGTCAAGGAGGCGCCCTGGCAGGACCGGATGCGCACGATCCTGCGCACGCCGGTGGCCGAGCGCCCGGCGCCGGAGCCGACGCAGCGGCACGAGGACGACGAGGGGCGCGCCGTGCCGCGCGTCCTGGACCTCACCCTGCGCATCGGGGAGCTGCTGCTCGCGGGCGGTGAGGGCGCGGAGGACGTGGAGGCGGCGATGTTCGCCGTGACGCACTCCTACGGCCTGGACCGCTGCGAGCCGAACGTCACGTTCACGCTGATCGCGATCTCGTACCAGCCCTCCCTCGTGGACGACCCGGTGACGGCGTCGCGGACGGTACGCCGCCGGGGCACCGACTACACGCGTCTGTCGGCCGTCTACCGGCTCGTGGACGACATCAGCTCCGAAGACGTCGACATCTCCCTGGAGGAGGCCTACCGGCGCCTCGCGGAGCTCCGCCGCAACCGGCACCCCTACCCGGGCTGGGCGCTGACGGCCGCGGCCGGGCTGCTCGCCGGTTCGGCGTCCGTGCTGGTCGGCGGTGACGTCCTGGTGTTCGTGGCGGCCGCCCTCGGCGCGATGCTCGGCGACCGGCTCGCGTGGCTGTGCGCGGGGCGCGGGCTGCCGGAGTTCTACCAGTTCGTGGTCGCGGCGATGCCCCCGGCCGCGATGGGCGTGGCGATCAGTCTGCTCGACCTGCCGGACGTGAAGGCGTCCGCGGTGATCACCGGTGGTCTGTTCGCGCTGATCCCCGGGCGGGCGCTCGTCGCGGGCGTGCAGGACGGCCTGACCGGCTACTACATCACCGCCGCCGCCCGGCTCCTCGAGGTCGGGTATCTGATCGTCGGGATCGTCTGCGGCGTCCTGATGGTGCTCTATCTGGGCGTGACCCTCGACGCGGGCCTCAACCCGGAGACGTCGATCCACTCCTCCGACCGGCCGTGGATCCAGATCCTCGCGTCCATGTCGCTGAGCCTGGCCTTCGCCATCCTGCTCCAGCAGGAACGTTCAACCGTGCTCCTGGTGACGCTGAACGGCGGGGTGGCCTGGATCGTGTTCGGTGCCCTCGCCCGCGCCGGAGGCATCTCGCCGGTGGCGGCGACGGCGGTCGCGGCGGGGCTCGTGGGCCTGTTCGGCCAGCTCCTGTCGCGCTACCGGTTCGCGTCCGCGCTGCCGTACGTGACGGCGGCGATCGGGCCGCTCCTGCCCGGTAGCGCCACGTACTTCGGGCTTCTGGAGATCGCCAGGAACAACCTCAACCCGGGGCTCGCCTCGCTCTCCAAGGCCGCCGCCCTGGCCCTCGCCATCGCCATCGGCGTGAACCTGGGCGGTGAGCTGTCCCGGCTCTTCCTCAAGGCGCCGCGGGTGGCCGCGGGCCAGAAGGGCCGCCGCGCGGCCAAGCGGACGCGCGGCTTCTAGCGCAGGTCAGTACCTGGGGTTGCCGGGCTGCTGTGGCTCTTCGGGGTACGGAGGCTGCTGGGGCTGCTGACGGCCCAGGTACTGGGTCTGGTGGTCCGGGTACGGGGGCTGCTGGGGCTGCTGGCCCTGGTACTGCCCGTCGTACTGCTGGGCGGCGGGGTCGTACGGGGCTTGGTACTGCTGGCCGCCCTGCTGGCCCTCGTACTGGTTGCCGTACTGATCGCCGTACTGGTTGCCGTACTGCCCCTGGTACTGCTGGTGCTGGGCGTGCTGGGCCTGCTGGTCCGGGTAGCCCTGCTGCTGGGACTGGGCGGGCCCGTCGCCGTACTGCGGCTGCTGGCGGCCGAGGAACTGGGTCTGGTGGTCGCCGTACTGCGGCTGCTGCGACTGGTAGTGCTGGCCGTTCGCGCCGCCGCCGTACTGGCCGCCGTCCTGCCGGCCCGGGTACGGGGACTGCTGCGGGTACGGGGACTGCTGGGACTGGTGTGCCCCGTACTGCGCGCCGCCGTGGCCGCCGAAGTCGTCGGCTGCGTGGTCGGCGTGGTCGGCGTGGGCGTCGTCCTGGGCCGCCGGGGCCTGCGCGGCCTCCTTCTTGCTCTTCGAGCGGGCCCGCAGGAATTCGACGATGATCGGGACGACCGAGATGAGGACGATCAGGATCAGGATCGCCTCGATGTTCTTGTGGACGAACTCGTGCTTGCCGAGCCAGGCGCCGAGCAGCGTGACGCCCGCGCCCCACAGGACGCCACCGAGGATGTTGAACGTGATGAACGAGCGGTACCGCATGCCGCTGACGCCCGCGATGATCGGCGTGAACGTCCGCACGATCGGCACGAAGCGGGCCAGGACCAGGGACTTCGGGCCGTGCTTCTCGAAGAACTCGTGGGCCTTGACCACGTTCTCCTGCTTGAAGAGCTTGGAGTCCGGGCGGTTGAACAGCGACGGGCCGACCTTCTTGCCGAAGAGATAGCCGGCCTGGTCGCCGAGGATCGCGGCGATGACGATCAGGATGCAGGCCAGCCACAGCGGGGTGTCCAGCTTGTTCGTCGTGATCAGCAGACCCGTGGTGAACAGGAGCGAGTCGCCGGGCAGGAAGAAGCCGATGAGCAGGCCCGACTCTGCGAAGACGATCAGGAGCAGGCCCCAGAGTCCGAACTGGTTCAGCAGGTAGTCCGGATCCAGCCAGCTTGGTCCGAGCGCAAGCGTCGTCACGGTTCCGGGCTCCTGTGGGTGTGAGGGGGTGCGGCGGTGGGGCTCTGCGGGCGGGCCGTGCGGTGTGATGGCATCGGTCGCCGCCCAAAGTTACCAACGCGAGGTGACGCGGGCAGGTTCCACCGGTTCCCCTCAGGTTCCCCCGGGAGCCACGGGGCGCGCCAGGCACCCTGAGGCCAAGCTCGCGCTCCCCCGAGGGCCACGGGACGCCCGGGACGTCCCTGGGCCCCCCGGGGGGGCGCGGTCACTCGCCCCGGGCCCCCGCGCGGGCCGCGTTCGCGTGGATCGCGTCCCGCATGTACACGGCGAGGCCCGGACGGATGGCCTCGTACGTGGCCGTGAAGCGGGCGTCGGAGACGTACATGTCACCGAGGCAGCCGTGCAGCTCGTGCGAGCAGTCGTAGTAGCTGGAGCAGATGAAACGGCGGTGCTCCTCCGCCACGTCCATGGCGTCGGCGGAGTCCGCGGGCGCTCCGGCGCCCAACAGGTCGCCCATGCGCGCGTGGATCGCGTCGAGCTCCTCGGTCAGCCGCTTCCAGTCCTCCTTGGTGTACGCGGCGGTGCGGCGCTGCGACTCGGCGTACGCCTCGGTGTCGCCCCAGCGGGCCTCCACCTCCTCCGCGTGCTCGTCGGGATCGAAGTCTCCGAAGACCTCGAACTTCTCCTCGGGCGTGAGGTTGATGCCCATGCGTCTCGCCTCCATGGCGGTCTCCACGGCCGCGGCCATCTGCTGGAGCTTGGCGATCCGGGCGGACAGCAGCTCGTGCTGGCGGCGCAGGTGCGCACGCGGGTCCGCGTCCGGGTCGTCGAGCAGGATCGCGACCTGGTCGAGGGGGAAGCCCAGCTCCCGGTAGAACAGGATCTGCTGCAGCCGGTCCAGGTCACCGTCGCTGTAGCGCCGGTGGCCCGCGTGGCTGCGCTCGCTCGGCGCGAGCAGGCCGATCTCGTCGTAGTGGTGCAGCGTGCGCACCGTGACCCCGGCGAAACCGGCGACCTGTCCCACGGAGTAGCTCATGGTTTCCGCCCTCTCTTGCTCGGTACGCGTCTCAGCCTGAGTCCTCACGTCACGTGAGGTGCAAGCCCAAAGGGTCAGCCATATCCTCCCGAAAGGGACAGCCCCCCGAGCTTCGGCCGGAAGGATCCGCGATGCCCCTCCACCAGGGCCCCGATCGGCCCGACGACCGCCCCCTCTCGGTGAACCCGTTCTACGGCGAGGCGAACCCCGTCGGCGGCATGACCGAGGCCCCGCCCAAGCACCGGCTCCCCGACGGGCCGCTGCCGCCCATGACCGCGTACCAGCTCGTCCACGACGAACTCATGCTGGACGGGAACTCCCGCCTCAACCTCGCCACCTTCGTCACCACCTGGATGGAGCCGCAGGCCGGGGTCCTGATGGCGGAGTGCCGGGACAAGAACATGATCGACAAGGACGAGTACCCGCGCACGGCCGAGCTGGAGCGGCGCTGCGTCGCGATGCTCGCCGACCTGTGGAACGCGCCCGACCCCGCGGCGGCCGTCGGCTGCTCCACCACCGGCTCCAGCGAGGCCTGCATGCTCGCCGGGATGGCCCTCAAACGCCGCTGGGCCCGCCGCAACGCCGACCGCTACCCCTCCCGCGAGGCCCGGCCCAATCTCGTCATGGGCGTCAACGTGCAGGTCTGCTGGGAGAAGTTCTGCGACTTCTGGGAGGTCGAGGCGCGGCAGGTGCCCATGGAGGGCGAGCGGTACCACCTCTCCGCCGAGGCCGCCGCCGCGCTCTGCGACGAGAACACCATCGGCGTCGTCACCGTCCTCGGCTCCACCTTCGACGGCTCCTACGAGCCCGTCGCCGAGGTCTGCGCGGCGCTCGACGCCCTCCAGGAGCGGACCGGGCTCGACATCCCCGTCCACGTCGACGGGGCGTCCGGCGCGATGGTCGCGCCCTTCCTCGACGAGGACCTCGTCTGGGACTTCCGGCTGCCCCGCGTCTCGTCCGTCAACACCTCCGGGCACAAGTACGGGCTCGTCTACCCGGGCGTCGGGTGGGCGCTGTGGCGTACGCCCGCCGAGCTGCCCGACGAGCTGGTCTTCCGCGTGAACTATCTCGGCGGTGACATGCCTACGTTCGCGCTGAACTTCTCCCGGCCCGGGGCGCAGGTCGTCGCGCAGTACTACACCTTCCTGCGGCTCGGGCGCGAGGGCTATCGGGCCGTGCAGCAGGCGTCCCGGGACGTGGCGCGGGGGCTGGCCACACGGATCGAGGCCCTCGGGGACTTCCGGCTTCTCACGCGGGGCGACGAGTTGCCGGTGTTCGCGTTCACCACCGCGCCGGACGTGTCCGCGTACGACGTGTTCGACGTCGCTCGGCGGTTGCGGGAGCGGGGGTGGCTGGTGCCCGCCTATACGTTCCCCGCGAACCGGGAGGATCTGGCCGTGCTGCGAGTCGTCTGCCGCAACGGGTTCTCGTCCGACCTCGCGCAGCTCTTCGTGGAGGACCTGGGGCGGCTCCTCCCCGAGCTGCGCCGCCAGCCGCATCCGCTGACGCGGGATCGGGGGGTTGCCACGGGGTTCCACCACTAGGGGGTGGGGCCTCGCGGGGCGCCCCAGTCCCGCCCCTTCTCCGAAACCGGGGGCTGCCGCCCCCTGGACCCCCGCTGTCGGCGCTTCGCGCCTCGTCCTCAAACGCCGGACGGGCTGAAACCATCCAGCCCCTCCGGCGATTGAGGAGCGGGGTCTGGGGCGGAGCCCCAGGATCGGGAAGGGGTGGGATTGGGGAGCCCCCGGCAAGGCCGCCCTTACTTGCTCAGCGCCCCGAACCTCCGCACCGCCAGCGGCAGGAACACGCCCACCAGGGCCAGCGGCCAGGCGACCGCGAGGAGTTCGGCGTGGTCGGCGGCCCAGGACGTGCCGGTCACGCCGGGGTCGTTGCCGAAGAGGTCACGGACGGCCGTGGCGGCCGCGGACATCGGGTTCCACTCGACCGCCGTGCCGAGCCAGTCGGGCATGTTCTGGGGGACGGTGAAGGCGTTGGAGAGGAATCCGACGGGCCAGACGAGGATCTGCACGGCGACGACGAGCTCCGGCTTGCCGGCGACCATGGCGAGGTAGATGCCGAGCCACAGCATGGCGAACCGCAGGAGCATGAGCAGCCCGACGGCACCGAGGACCCCGGCGAACGACCCGTGCCAGCGCCAGCCGATGGCGAGCCCGACGCCCATCATGACGATGAGGGAGGCGAAGGACTGGAGCATGTCGGCGACGGAACGGCCCACCAGGACGGCCCCGTTGGTCATCGGCATGGACCGGAAGCGGTCGATGACGCCCTTGTTGAGGTCGGTGGTGACGGCGACCATCGTGGCGTCCAGGCCGAAGACCATCGTCAGCGCGAACATGCCGGGCACGAGGAACTCGGCGTAGTCGCCCTGGATGCCCTTGCCGCCGCCGATCAGGTAGTTGAACATCAGCAGCAGCATCACCGGGAAGGCGAGCCCGACGACGACCTGCACGGGCTGGCGCGCCCAGTGGGCGAGTTCGCGCCGGGACATGGTCCAGGAGTCGGTGAGGGCCCAGCCGATCCGGGAGCCGCCCGCCCCGGACACGGCCACCGCCGTCGGCGTACCGCCAGTAGTCGTACTCACACGGCCTCCTTCATGCGTTCCTGGTCCTCCGTGCGCCCGGTCAGGCGCAGGAACACCTCGTCCAGGGTCGGCCTGCGCACCGCGATGTCCTCCGCCTCGATGCCCGCCTCCTGGAGAGCCCGTACGACCCGGGTCAGGGCCTCCATGCGGTCGGTGACGGGCGCGCTGGCCAGGCGCCGGTCGGCGTCGACCGTCACGTCGTCCGCGGAGCCGGGCAGCAGCCGGGCCGCGCGCACCAGCTCGGCCCCGTCGCGTACGACGACGTCGATGCGGTCGCCGCCGAGCCGGGCCTTCAGGTCGTCGGCGGTGCCCTCCGCGATGACCCTGCCGTGGTCGATCAGGGAGATGCGGTCGGCCAGTTGGTCGGCCTCTTCGAGGTACTGCGTGGTCAGGAGCACCGTCGTGCCCGCGCCGACCAGGGAGCGCACCGCGTCCCACACCTCGGCGCGGCCGCGCGGGTCGAGGCCCGTCGTCGGCTCGTCCAGGAAGAGCACCTCCGGTTCCGTGATCAGTGACGCGGCGAGGTCCAGGCGGCGCCGCATGCCGCCGCTGTACTGCTTGACCGCCTTGCGACCGGTCTCCGCGAGGCCGAAGCGGTCAAGGAGCTCGTCGGCCCGCACGCGCGCGCGGCGTGCGCCCAGGTGGTAGAGGCGGCCGAACATCTCCAGGTTCTGGTGGCCGCTCAGCTCCTCGTCGACGGCGGCGTGCTGGCCGAGCAGGCCGATGCGGCGGCGCACCTCGCCCGCCTGCCGTCCCGCGTCGTACCCGGCGATCTCCACGCGCCCCTCGTCCGCCCGGAGCAGCGTGGCCATGATCCGCACCGCCGTGGTCTTGCCCGCGCCGTTCGGCCCGAGCACGCCGTGCACCGTGCCGCGCGCGGCCACCAGGTCGAGCCCGTCCAGGGCCCGCTTCTCGCCGTACCGTTTCCGTGCGCCTTCGACGACGATCGCGTCCGTCATCCGACTCCCTCCGGGGTTCATCACTGCCCAGCCCACACAATTAGTCAAGCTTGACTACCTTGCGGGCCTCGAAGGTAGTGCCCGCTTCCCGATTCGTCAAACTTGATTAGCTGGAATTCTTCGGAGATCTTCTTGTCGCTCGCCGTGCCGCTCGCCCGCGCCTCGCGCCCACCCGCGCCGCGCCGCCTCGCTCAGGCGTCGTCGCCCGCGTGCCGCTCCCCCGTCGCGAACGGGTTCTCCTCGCCCTCCGCGAGCACCCCGACGAACGGTTCACCCTCACCGGCGAAGGTGTACGCACCGCCCTCGATGCGCTCGATCAGGCCCCGCGTCCATGTCGCGCCCGCGTCGGCCTGGTGCAGCCAGAGGTTCATGATCTCGCCGATGTGGCCGAGCTGTTCGGGCCCGTCCTCGGGGGTGTAGTACTCGGTGACGGACGCGCGCCAGTCGCCGAGGCCGCTGACCCGCTGCTTGAGCAGGTCGATGACCTCCGCGCGCGGCAGGTCGACCATGAGGCCCACCGCGGCCGAGAGCATGTCGGGCTTCTGGTTGTACGTCGAGACCAGCGCCTCACGGACCAGGTCGAGGTACTCCACCGTGCCCTTCTCCGTGATCTCGTACTCGGTGCGCGGCGGGCCTCCGGCCGTGGACGGCGCGGTCTCGTGCTCGTACAGCAGGCCTTGCTTCGCCATCTGCTTCAAGGCGTGGTAGATCGAGCCCGGCTTGGCGTTGGACCACTCGTGGGCGCCCCAGTACTCCAGGTCGTTGCGGACCTGGTAGCCGTGGGCCCGCCCGTGCTGACGGACGGCCCCCAGGACCAGCAGCCGGATCGCCGACATTCACCACACCTCTCCGAGACGGCCAATCAACTTTGACTAGCGTATCCCTGGTCCATCGCGACCAGCTCGAAGGCCGTCTTGCCGTCCAAGGACTCCCTGATGATGTCGGCGTGCCCGGCGTGCCGCCCGATCTCCTCGACCAGGTGCAGCATCAGCCAGCGCATCGACACGGCGCCGTCGTCGGGGAACCAGGGCTGGTCCGGCAGCGGGAAGGTGTCGTCCAGGCTCGGCACCGCGCGGATGAACGCCTCCGTCTCGGCGGCCACCGAGTCCCAGAACGCGAGCACGTCGGCGAGCGTCTCGCCCTCGACGAGGCGGAAGCTGTCACCCCAGGTCTCCTCGGTGCGCTGGCGCTCGTTGGGCTTCTGCTGGGCCAGGCGCAGCCAGTTCAGCTCGGTCTCGGCGACGTGCTTGACCAGGCCCGCGAGGTTCAGCTCGCTGGCGCTCGGCCTGCCCGACGCCTGCTCGTCGCTGAGCCCGAGCACCGAGCGGCGGATGCCGCCCCGCTGGGCCTCGACGAAGGCGATGAGTGCGCCGCGCTCGTCGCCGGGGGCTTCCGCGTTGACGTGGGTGACCATGGTGTCCGCCTCTCTTCGCCCTGCCGGGCCGTCGGCCTGTCCGACACCACAAAAGCTACGGGCCATCGCGGACAGGTGCTGTCCGCAATGGCCCGGGAGTCGAGGAGAGTTTTTCGGCGGGCCGCCGTCCGGCGGCTCCCCCCCGGCTCAGAACGGGAAGCGCGAGCGCCCGTACTGCACCGAGATCCACTTGTGCGTCGTGAACGCCTCGATCGTCGCGTCGCCGTTGAGGCGGCCGACGCCCGAGTGCTTCTCGCCGCCGAAGGGCACGATCGGCTCGTCGTGGATCGTGCCGTCGTTGATGTGCATCATGCCGCTCTTGACGCGGTGGGCGACCCGGACGCCACGCTCGACGTCGGCGGTGTGGACGGCGCCGCTCAGGCCGTACGGCGTGTCGTTGGCGATGCGGACGGCCTCGTCCTCGCCGTCGAAGGGCAGGATGAGGGCGACCGGGCCGAAGATCTCCTGGCGAAGGACCGGCGCGTCCTCGGGCAGGTCGGTGAGGACGGACGGCGCGACCAGGTTGCCCTCGGTGCGGCCGTGCAGGAGGGCCTTGGCGCCGGCCTGGACGGCCTGCGCGACCAGCGACGAAACCCCGTCGGCCTGCGAGGAGTTGATGAGCGGGCCGATGTGGGTCTCGGGCGACGCCGGGTCGCCGACCTTCAGGGACTTGACCTTGGCGACGAACTTCTCGGTGAACTCGGCCTCGACGGAGCGGTCCACGAGGATGCGGTTCGCGGCCATGCAGACCTGGCCCTGGTGCACGAAGCGGCTGAAGACGGCGGCGTCCACGGCGTAGTCCACGTCCGCGTCGTCCAGGACGATCAGGGCGCTGTTGCCGCCGAGTTCGAGGATGCAGCGCTTGAAGGTCTGGGCGCAGACGGTGGCGACGTGGCGGCCGACGGCGTCGGAGCCGGTGAAGGAGATGGCGCCGGGGACCGGGTGGTCGATGAGCGCGTCACCGATCTCGGCGATGTCCGTGATGACGACGTTCAGGACGCCCGGGGGCAGCCCGGCGTCCTCGAAGATCTTCGCGATCAGGCTGCCGCCGAGCACCGGGGCGTTCTGGTGCGGCTTCAGGACGACGGCGTTGCCGAGCGCGATGGCCGGGGCGACGGACTTGAGCGAGAGCAGGAAGGGGAAGTTGAAGGGGCTGATGACGCCGACGACGCCCACCGGGATGCGGTAGAGGCGGTTCTCCTTGGTGTCGTCCGGCGAGGGGAGTATGCGGCCCTGCGGGGCGAGCGCGAGGTGTATCGCCTCGCGCAGGAACTCCTTGGCCAGGTGCAGCTCGAAACCGGCCTTGACGAGCGTGCCGCCGAGTTCGTCGACGATCGCCTCGGTGATCTCCGCCTCGCGGTCCTCGATGATCCGCAGGACGCGCTCGAAGACGGCACGCCGGGCATAGGGGTTGGTCGCGCCCCACGGCTCCTGGGCGCGCTGCGCCGCCCGGTAGGCCTGGTCCACCTCGTCCGCCGTGGCGACGGTGATCGACGCCAACTTCTCACCGTTGTACGGATTGAAGTCGATGATGTCCCAGGAACCGGAGCCGGCCTTCCACTCACCGTCGATGTACTGGTGAGCCAGATCGGTGAAGAAGGACATGACGCGAGACCCCTTGCCGCAGAGAGCAGACACCTGATTTCACGTCATCCTACTGACGATTCAGGTCAGTTGGAGTAGACCACGGAGAAGGTCGCGGCTGTCGGCCGGATTCGGACAGTCCGACCGCAGTTCGGCCATGACCCTTTCGTACTGGGCGACTTCTTCACGCTTGTCCAGATACAGGGCGCCGGTGAGCTGCTCCAGGTACACCACGTCCGACAGGTCGGACTCGGGGAAGCTGAGCATCGTGAACGCCCCGGACTCGCCCGCGTGGCCGCCGAAGGTGAACGGCATGACCTGCAGTGTCACGTTCGGACGCTCGGAGATGTCGATCAGGTGCTGGATCTGACCGCGCATCACTTCCCGGTCGCCGTAAGGCCGTCGCAGCGCGGCCTCGTCGAGGATGCACTGGAAGCGCGGCGCACGCTCGGAGACGAGCAGCTTTTGGCGCTCCAGGCGCAGGGCCACCCGCCGGTCGACGTCCGCCTGGTTGACGCGACCGCCGCGCCCCGACCGACCGGACCGGCCGCCTCCGCCCGCCTTGCCTGCGGCGGCGGCTTTCATGCCGCGCTCGACGACCGCGTGGGCGTACGCCTCGGTCTGCAACAGGCCGTTGATGAACTGGACTTCATAGACACGGATGAGGGAGGCGGCGCCCTCCAGGCCGATGTATGTCTGGAACCAGCCGGGCAGGACGTCGGAGTAACTGTGCCACCAGCCCGTCAGGTTGGCCTCCTTGGCGAGTGAGAGGAGCGCGTTGCGCTCGGCCTCGTCCATGACGCCATAGAGCGTGAGGAGGTCCTCGACGTCCCTCGACTTGAAGCTCACCCGTCCCAACTCCATGCGGCTGATCTTCGATTCGGAAGCGCGGATCGAGTAGCCCGCCGCTTCGCGGGTGATGCCCCGCGATTCCCTCAGGCGCCTCAGTTGCGAGCCCAGCAGGATGCGCCGTACCACCGAGCCGCTCGACTCCCCAGCGGTCACTTCGCTCAGTCCTCCCCAAGGTGTGAGACCCCGCAGTCTGCCATTAAACGCTTCGGGCCGTACTCGTTCGGTTACGGAAAGGGAAAGCCTCCGGAAGGTCCGCATAAGAAGTCGTAGGAAGAAATGGGCAAGAAGCGCCCTAGGAACGGTCAAGTCAGGCGCGTGCACGTGCATCTGCCCTTGCATCTGCTGTGCGCATTCGGAACCATGGTCCACGCGTCACCGCTGTGTCATCGCTGTGCCGCCCGGCTGTACCGACCGCGCCACCGCTTCATCGCTTTGTACCGCGAACCGCGAAAACCGGGGAGTGCCTCGCATGGGGACGAATGGATCGACCATGCTCGAGCCGTTACGGCAGGGCCTTCCTCCGCTCGACCCCTCCGCGGTCTCCAGTGCGGCCTCCTGCGCTCTTCCCGCCCGGTACGAAGCCGTGGGCAGCGCCCGGCAGTTCACCCGCAAGACGCTGGTGTCCTGGGAGCTCGAGGAGCGGTTCGACGACATCGCGCTCGTCGTCTCCGAGCTCGTCACCAACGCCCTGCGGCACGCCCTGCCCGCGGACACCCCGCGTGCCGCGTGTCCGGTCGGCGCCACCGAGGACGCGCCCGTGCGGCTGCACATGATGCGCTGGACCTCACGCCTGGTGTGCGCGGTACGGGACCCCAGCGACGACAGTCCGGTCGCGCGCGAGGAGGCGGAGGACGACTTCTCCGCGGAGTCGGGCCGCGGGCTCTTCCTGGTGGACTCCTTCAGCGACGGCTGGGGCTGGCACCCGCTCGCGGGCGCGCTGAACGGCAAGGTGGTGTGGGCGCTGTTCCAGCTGGCGTGACGCCAGGGGAACAGCCCACCCCCGTCTCCCTTCCCGGTTCCTGTTCAGCGGTGGTCGGCCGCTGAGCGGGACCGACGGCGGTCAGCCGCCGATCAGGTCGTCGAACTCGCCGTCCTTCATGCCGAGCAGCATCGCCTCGATCTCGGCGCGCGTGTAGACGAGCGCGGGGCCCTCGGGAAACCGCGAGTTGCGGACGGCCACGTCGCCGCCCGGCAGCCTCGCGAACTCCACGCAGGCACCCTGCGAATTGCTGTGCCTGCTCTTCTGCCAGACCACCCCGTGAAGATCCGTGGCGGCCATGCCGTTGAACACGTCGTGCACAGGTCGCTCCCCGGTGGTGCCGTGGCTGTCGTTGTAGCCGTCAACTGTCCCGGATCATAGCCGTGTTCATGTGCCGATGCATGGGCAGATGCACGTGCACGCGCCGTGGTGAGCTGGTTACAGCCCTTGCGCCGCTTCTCAGTGCCCGCATGACATGCGAACAACGACCCCCGTCCATGATCTTCCACGCCAAGTTCCGCGCCGGGTTGTCCGGATCGAATACCTCGTGCCGTAAGAACAGACGCCGCGGGAAGCGAAACGGCTGCGTTTTTGGCCGAAGACGCGGTGAGTACGTGTGCAAACAGGGGCGAAAGGGCAGCGCTTCGGGCGGTGCTTCAGCGGGAGGCGGGCGGAAGCAGCGCCATCTCGCGGGCGTTCTTGATGGCCCTGGCCAGTTGACGTTGCTGCCGCACAGTCACCCGGGTGACCCGTCGGCTGCGGATCTTGCCCCGGTCGGAGATGAACTTCCGCAGCAGGTCGGTGTCCTTGTAGTCGATGTACGTGATTCCGGCTTGATCCAGTGGGTTGGGGCGGGACTTGAGGGGCTTGCCGCGGTCGGTGCGGCGCGCGGACGGTGCGGGGGACAACGTCAGACCTCCAGGAGGGCGTCGAAGGCGGGGGTGAGGGTCTGCCAGGCGGCGCGCCCGGCGGCGTACTCCTCGTCCGTGAGCAGGCAGGACTCCAGGACCTCGGCGAGTCCTTCGCGGTCGAGGTCGGGCGAGGTGAAGACCAGGTGCTGGCAGCAGTCCCCGTGCTCGGGGTGCCAGTCGAGGGCGGCGGCGGCCCGGCGCACCGGCGGCACCATCTCCCAGGCCGCGTCGGGCAGCGAGGCCAGCCACGGCCCCGCGTTCTCCACGCACAGGGCGCCGCCCGCCGCGTCCCAGGCGAGGAGCGTGTCGGGCCGGTCGGCGAGCCAGAAGCGGCCCCGGCTGCGGGCGGCGGCGCAGGTCAGGTCCTCCAGGGCGGCGAAGAGCCGCTCCGGGTGGAAGGGCCGTTCGCGGTGCCACACGAACGTGCTCACGCCGTCCTCGTCGGCCTCCGCGGGCAGCAGCGCGCAGGCGGGGTGCTGGGCCGCGGCCGCCGCCTCCACGTCGAAGCCGCCGAGCGCGGCGCCCGCCAGATCACCGTGGCTGATCGGGACCTGGCGGGCAGTCGGGTGGAGCTGGGCGAGCAGCGCGCGGTCCTCCGCGTCCGCGGTCTCCGACTCCAGGACGGCGAGCACGGGCGCGTACTCCAGCTGGCGCGCGAAGGTGTCGGCGACGGTGCGCTGGTCGGAGGCGGCCGCGGCGAGCCCGGCGTCGGCGAGGTCGTCGCCGTTGGCGAGGCAGGGCAGCAGCAGGCTCGGGTCGACGGCGGTGAGCACGCCGCTCAGGCGCAGCGCGTCGGAGCCGTGCCCGGCGATGACCTCGGCCATCGCCTTCGGCTCGACGGAGTCCCACAGCTCCACGACGGCGAGCCGGGTCAGGCCGCTCGCCGCGAGCCGCTCCAGCTCGGGTACGAGGTCCTCGCGAAGGGCACAGCAGGCGCAGTCGTTGACCAGCGGCGCCTCGCCGGTGGACAGGGTTCCGCTCGCGTCGCGCACGGTCCGCGTGACGGTGCCGTACGCGGCGGTGGACAGGTCGTGGTGCAGGGCGACGCTGTCCGGCACGGTGGCGAGCAGCCGGTCGACGGCGGCGGCGCGGGCCTCCGTATGCAGGCCCGCGACGACGGCCACGTCCATGCGGCCGGGGGTGCCGTAAGGGCGGCCGGAGCCGCGGGAACCGCCGGGGCCTCGGGCGCCCATCAGCGCCCGCCGCCGTAACGCCGCTCGAAGCGCTCCACGCGGCCCGCGGTGTCCAGGACGCGCTGCTGCCCCGTGTAGAAGGGGTGGCTCGCGGAGGAGACCTCGACGTCGATGACGGGATAGGTCCGGCCGTCCTCCCAGACGACCGTCTTCTCACTGGTCGCCGTGGACCGGGTGAGGAAGGCGAAGTTCGCGGCCTTGTCGCGGAAGACGACGGGGCCGTACGGCGGGTGGATGCCGTCGCGCACGGGGATCAGCGCTCCTCTCGGAAGTCGACGTGGCGGCCGGCCACCGGGTCGTACTTGCGCAGGGTCAGGCGGTCGGGGTCGTTCCGGCGGTTCTTGCGGGTCACGTACGTGTACCCGGTCCCGGCCGTGGACCGGAGCTTGATGACGGGGCGGAGTTCATTGCGAGCCATGAGGGCTAGTATATGAAAATGAATCCCGTTTCCAAATGAGCGGGAGCGAATCCGACCGAGAGGTGCGTCACCATGTCCGCCCACTGCCAGCTCACCGGCGCCAAGCCCGGGTTCGGCAACCACATCTCGCACTCGCACCGGCGCACCCCGCGCCGCTTCGACGCGAACATCCAGCGCAAGCGCTACTGGCTGCCCAGCGAGGGCCGGTACGTACGCCTGCGCCTGAGCGCCAAGGGGATCAAGACCGTCGACACCATCGGGATCGAGGCCGCCGTGGCCAGGATCCGTGCGCGTGGGGTGAAGGTCTGATGGCCAAGAAGAGCAAGATCGCGAAGAACGAGCGGCGGCGCGAGATCGTCGCGCGGTACGCGGCGCGGCGGGCCGAGCTGAAGGAGATCATCCGGCGCCCGTCCACACCGGACGCCGAACGGCTCGCCGCCCGGCGGGAATTGGACCGCCAGCCCCGGGACGCGAGCGCCACGCGGGTGCGCAACCGCGACAGCGTGGACGGGCGTCCCCGCGGATACGTAGGCACGTTCGGGCTCTCCAGGGTGCGGCTTCGTGC
This sequence comes from Streptomyces sp. NPDC127108, assembly GCF_042677545.1. Lineage (NCBI taxonomy): Bacteria > Bacillati > Actinomycetota > Actinomycetes > Kitasatosporales > Streptomycetaceae > Streptomyces > Streptomyces sp. NPDC127108. The sequence continues at coordinate 79,829 of NZ_JBHXTE010000012.1, forward strand.
GCAGGCCCACGCCGGATTCCTGCCCGGCGTCCGCAAATCCTCCTGGTAGCTTGGCGCGCGATTCGACGGGCCACGGCCCGGAACAGAGCTCCACATAGGGGGACTTCAGTGCACACGCGTGTCCGCAGCACGACGATCGGCGCCGCGGTGGCTACGCTCGCCGCCGCGCTCGTCCTGGCCGGTTGCAGCAGCGACGGCGACGACAAGGGCGACGGCGACAAGGACAAGGGGGCGTCGGACGGCGCCGCCAAGACGCCCGGTGGCTCCGACGACGGCTCCGACTCCGGCTCCGACGGCGCGGGCGTCTCGGGCGACGACCTGGAAGGCAGCTGGGTCGCCACGACCGGCGGCAAGCCGGTCGCGCTCGTGATCACCAAGAACCGGGCGACGCTGGTCGGCGAGCACGTGTGCAACGGCTTCGCCGCGGTCGGCGGGGAACAGACGATCAAGCTGAAGTGCGCCGACGGTGACATGGACCGCACCAAGGGCAAGATCGACTCCGTCGACGGCAAGACGCTGAAGATCACCTGGGAGGGCTTCGGGAAGGACGAGTTCCTGCGGACCAAGGGCGGGAAGCTGCCGGAGGGGCTGCCCACGGCGGACATCCCGAAGTCGTAGCGCGGCGGAGGCAGCAGACGGTTCAGCGGGTCGCGGGGTCTTCAGGCCCCCGCGACCCGTCCGCGTTCCCGCCCTCCTCCGCCTCCTCCGCCTCCCCCGCCTCCTCCACCTTCGCCTCCTTCTCCGCCTCCTTCTTGCGTACGTGCGTGTCGGTGCCGTCGACCAGCATCGGTGGGGGTGCGGTGTCCACGGCGTCGGAGAGGTCGGCGAGGGCGCGCAGGAGGAGGGTGCCGCCGCGGCGGACGACGCGGTCGGGGGCGTCGCCCGGCTCCCAGGCGTCGAGGACGTCGCGGACCGGGTCCCACGTGGGTACGCGGCGCTCGCGCACGGCCTGGGCGCCCCGCTCGGTGGCGGTGCGCAGGGCGTCCGCGAGGGCTCCGGCGGCCGGGACCGGGGGTGTGCCCCGGTCGGGGAGGTGGGCCTCCAGGAGCATGGCGACGCGGCCGAGTTGGGCGAGGGCCTGCTCGGCGTCGGCGGCCGCGGCGCGGGAGAGGCCGCGGTGGCGTACGGGTTCGTGTTCGGCGCGGTCGTGGGCCTCCTGCCAGGAGGCGCGGGCGGCGCGGGCGGCGAGGAGGGCCGTGCGGACGTCGGGGCAGTTCTTGCCCGCGGGGTCGGCGTAGTGGGCGACGACGGCCGCGGCGTAACGGCCGTTCGCCGCGAGCCAGTCGGCGAGGCGGGTGCGCAGGCGCGGGGTCTCCCAGGCCGGGTACAGGGCGTACGCCGCCATGGCCAGGAGGCCGCCGATGAGGGTGAGGACGACGCGCTCCGGGACCGTCTGCGTCCACTGTTCGCCGCCCATGCCGAGGAGGAAGACGACGTACGCGGCGACGCAGGCCTGGGCGGCGACCTGGCCCGTGCGCATCAGGAGGTACATCAGGCCCGCGCTGGCCGCGGCGAGGGCGCCCGAGAGGTACGTGCCCGGGTGGGCCAGCTGGACCAGGGCGGTGGCCAGGGCGACGCCGACGAGGGTGCCGCCGAAACGGGCCACCGCGCGGGCGTACGTCTGGGAGAAGTCGGGGCGCATGACCATGACGGCGGCCATGGGAGCCCAGTAGCCGTGGCCCAGCGGGAGGAAGGTGCCGGCGGCGTAGCCCGCCACGGTGACCGTCATGACGCGCAGGGCGTGCCGGGTCACCGGGGAGCGGTGGTCCAGGTCGGCGCGCATGGCCTTGGCGGCGGCGGGGACCAGGGCCGTCAGGCCTGGGCGGACGAGGTTGCCCTTGGGCGGGGTGGGGGGCTGGGGGCGCCCCTCTCCTGACCGTTGCGAGGGCGTCGGGGTGGGGTCGTCCCCCTCTCCCGTCGTCATGGCACCGTCGGACAGGGCTGAGTCGGCCGGGGTGGCCGGAGAAGTGGGAGTGGTCGGGGAAGTCGAGGCGGGCGGAGAGGTGGGGGCGCCGGCGGCTACCTCCACCACGTCTCTGAGGAGGGTGCCCAGGCGGGTGGCCGCTCGGTGGGGCGGGCCCTTGAGGATGGCGCCGGTGTCGGGGGTGCGGAAGGTGGAGATCGCCGCCGGGGGGAGGTCCACCGGGGTGCCGTGGCGGACGGCGCGGGCGGCCGCGTCGAGGATGGCGCCCGCGGCGGCGAGGAGTTCGCGGACGCGGTCGCGTTCGGGGCCCTCCGCGGGGGCGCCGAAGGCCGGGTCGGCGAGGGAGGCGAGGACGGGGCGGATGCGTTCGGCGAGGCCGCGGGCGCCGTGGAGTTGGGCGGGGCGGGTGCGGGCCTGGCGCGGGGTGATGTGGGCGGCGGCGCGGGCCGTCATCAGGGGGGCCGGGTCGAAGGGGGCCACCGGGTCGTGGCGCAGGCGGCGCGCGTAGTCGGCCTCGGCGGCCAGGGCGTCGGCGAGGGCGTCGCGGTGGGCGCCCCAGCGGCGTACCGGGAAGACGATCACCAGGGCCGCCTGGACGGCGCCGCCCACGACCATCATCGCGGCGTGCCCGGCCGCGGCGGCGACGGATGTGGGCAGGGTGATCGTGACCAGCATGATCGCCACGTTGGAGGTGGCGATCAGGCCGATCGTCGGGCCCGCCGCCCAGCTCAGGCCCGCCAGGAAGGTCCACAGGGCGAGGAGGGCCAGGAAGAGGAGGAGGTGGCTGCCGGTGAGGTAGCCGAGGAAGGTGGAGATCGCGAGGCTGGTGCCGGAGGCGATGGCGAGTTCGGGACGGGGGCGCCAGCTGCGCTGGAAGGTGGCGATGGCCGCCTGGAACGCGCCGAAGGCCGAACTGGCGGCGACGGCGGGCCCGAACAGGGCGAGGCTCGCCCCGATCACGACCGCGAGCCCGACGGCTCCGCGCAGGGCGACCAACGGTTCGAGGCGAGTGCGCTCCACGGCCAGCCCCGACCGCGCCGTCTGCCGCAGCGCCCGCCACCAGGTCACGGTGTGATCGTACGGGGGTTGGAGGTTTGGGGTGAGGTGGGGGTGTTTGGGCTATCTCGTTCGGGGGGTGCTCGGGGGTGCGCCGCGTTCGAGAGAAATGGGCGGGTGGGTGGGAGAGGCCGCCGCGGAGCGGCGGCCTGGGGAGGGCGCAGGGGGCCGCGCGGACGGCGGTGCGGTGGGCTGGGCAGGGCGCCCGGGGCGAGGTCGGACGGGCCGAGGGCGTCGGTGGGGCGAGGGTCGGACGGGTCAGGTGGGCTGATCCAGGCGGGCGCGGACCGCGTTCAGGTACTCGCCGATCGCGTCCCGGTTCCGGGTCAGGCACTCGACCCGCCGCGTCATGCTGTCCCGCTCCCGCTCGAGCGTGGCCAGCATCTCCGGCGTGGCGTCCGGGAAGTGGATGACCCGGGGCTTGTCCAGGCAGGGCAGGATCTGCTTGATGAGCCGCGTGGGCAGCCCCGCGTCGAGGAGGCCCCGGATCTGCAGGACACGGTCGACGCACGCCTCGTCGTACACGCGGTACCCGTTGGCCGCCCGATCGGCGACGATCAGCCCCTGCTCCTCGTAGTAGCGCAGCAGCCTGCGGGGCGTACCGGTGCGTTCCGACAGCTCCCCGATGCGCATGCGCACGCCCGTTCCCGTACTCACCGCTGGTCCCCTTCCTCCGGCCACCCCTGCCTCACGCTTCCCGCCCAGTGAGTCCCGCACGCGTGTGCAGGCTGGCGTTCGTGGCCGCCGCGGCCCCCTCGGCCCAGCCCGCCCCGTCCCGCACGCCGCGTACCCGCGTGGTGGTCGTCTCCGGGAACATCCGCTCCGCCCGGTCGGCGACCGCGACGTCCCGCGCCGCGAGGACCGGAAGCAGCGCCCCGCCCCCACCGGGCTCCTCGTGGGTGACGGGCGCGGCGGCCGCTTCGAGCCGGGCGCCGACGCGCTGGGCGTACGCCATCCAGAAGGCCTGCCGGAACGTCTTGGTGCGCTTGCGGCCGCCCGCGCGCTGCCCGGCCTCCGCCGTCGTCATGGCGGCAAGCCCCTGCACGAGGAGGGAGGTGTACAGCAGCTCCACCACCTCCAGGTCGGCCTCGAAGCCGACGACGGTGCTGAAGCCGAGGGCCTCGTTCCACACCGCCCGGCAGCGGTTCGCGTCGGCGACGGCGTCGAGGAGGATCGCCTTGGCGGTCTCGTACGGGGCGTCGACACCGACGCGGCAGGCCCCGGGCGTGTCCGGCCGGTGCGTACGGGCGGCGAGCAGCGCCTCGTCGACGCTGTGCCGGGCCATCAGCTCCTGCGCCTTCGCGGTCAGCGCCTCCGCCTCCTGCGGATAGCCGGTCGCCTCGGCCTTGGCGAGCAGGGCGCGGATGCGGGTGAGCGCGCGCGGCTCGTCGTCGCGGTGCGGCGGCGGTACGTGCAGGGGGGTGCCGGGCGCCGGACCGACGGGCTCGATCGGGGGCAGCCGGAGCAGGAGCCGGTAGAGGGCGAGCACGGCGGTGGCGTGCGTGAAGCGGTCGGGCCCCCGCCAGGGCTCGTGGGCGTCGAGCGCGGCGAGCTGCGCGGGCCAGCGGGCGGGCAGCAGGCCGGGCGCGTAGCGGAGGGTCTCGGTACGGATCAGGGCGGCGGCCAGGCGTACGTGCGGCTCGTCGAGGTCGCGGCGGACCAGGCGCAGGACGTCGGCGGGCTGCCAGCCGCGCTCCCAGGCCCGGCGCAGCAACTCCTCGCCCCGCGCGGCGAGTTCGGCGTCCGCGCCGGGGTCGGCGGCGAGGAGGGAGGCGCCGGTGTCGAGGCCCTCGTCGGAGTGGGCGGCCCGGCCGACGCCCGCGCCCGCCCCGTACAGCGCCGCCGCGAACGCCCTGTCGATCACCGAATCCATACCCCTAAGGGTAGGCCTGGCCCTACCTTCGACCGGCCCGCCAGTGGTCGTGAGCGCGCGGCCCCGGGGCGGTTGGCTCAAGGCATGGTTCTTGCGTCACTACGGGCCCGGTGGGCCGGATTCCTGGGTGCCTTCGTCGCCGTCGCCCTCGGGGTGGCCCTGATCGCCGCGACGGGGGTGGGACTCGCGGCGAGCGTGCGCGCGCCGGAGCGGGCACCGGTGCGGTTCGCCGACTCGCCGGTGGTGGTGGCGGGCCGGGACACGCTGACGGTGCCGGTGCGGCGCGGGCCCGAGGTCCGGCACGCGACTCAGCGGCTCGCTCATCCACACCCTGTGGACAACGAACTCCTGCGCGAACTTCGCCGCCTCGGCCCGCTCGACCCCGGCCGACCCCACCCCGGTCAGACCCGTACAGACCGTACGGCACCGGACGCCGTCGGCCTCGACGCGCCCGCCGCCCGGGTGCGCGCCGTCGTCGCCGCGTCCGGCACCGGCGCCCGCGTCCTGACCGGCGCCGACCGCCGCCAGGTCGACCCGGACACCGAACGGGACGCGCGGGCGCTGGTCGCCGTGAACGCGTTCCTGGGCACGGCGGGCGGGGTCGCCGCGTTCGTGTCGGTGTTCGTGACCGCGTCGACGTTCGCGTTCGTGGTGGCGCTGCGGCGGCGCGAGTTCGGGCTGCTCCGGGCAGCCGGGGCGAGCCGGGGGCAGGTGCGCGGGTGGCTGCTCGCCGAGGCTCTCGCGGTGGGCGCGGCGGCGTCGGCGGCCGGGTGCGCGGGCGGGGCGTGGGCGGCGCCGGGGCTCGCGCGGGCGCTGGTGGACGCGGAGGTGGCGCCGCCGTGGTTCACCGTCGACGGCGGTCCCACCGGGTTCGCCTGGACCTGGTGGCCGTACCAACTCGCCTTCTGGACCGGCCTGCTCGTGGCCCTCGCCGGATCGTGGAGCGCGGCGCGCCGGGCCGGCCGGGTCAGCCCCGTGGAGGCGCTGCGCGAGGCGTCCCTCGACACCGGCGTGATGCCGCTCGGCCGCCGCGTCGTGGGCGCCGTGCTGCTCGCGGGCGGGGTGGGGCTGCTCGCGTGGACGCTGTGGACGGAGCCGTCGGACCTGCTCAAGCGCAAGACGTACACGACGCAGCCGATGATCCTGTCGACCGGGGTGGCGGCGCTGGCGCCCCTGCTCGTACGCCACGTGGTCGCCGTGTTCCGCCGCCCGGCGTTCCTGGCCCGGCGGCCCTCGCGGCCGAAGCGGCGCCCGTGGCCGAAGCGGCACCGCTCCCGGCCGAACCGGCGCCCCTCCCCCCTCCGACGTCACCCCGCAGCGGCCCTCACCCTCGCCCGCCTCGCCCGCGCCAACGCCGCCGGTTCCGTCCGCCGCACCGCCGCCATCGCCGCTCCCGTCCTCGTCACCGTCGCCACGGCGGGCTGCCTGCTCGGCTCCGCCGCGACGGTGGGCGCCGCGAAGGCGACCGAGGCGAGGGACCGTACCGCCGCCCAACTGATCGTCACCGGCGACGACTTGAGGCAGCCGGCGCGGATCCCCCGGGCGACGGTGGCGGCGTCGGCGAGCACCGCCGTCTTCGTACGCGAGGACGGCGACACCGCCTTCCTCCGCGCCGAGGCGCGCGCCGTGACCGACCCGGCTGCGTTCGCGGCGACGCACCGGCTGCCCGTCGTCGCCGGTGACGTACGCCGCCTCGACGACCGTTCGATCGTCGTCAACGAGGAGTGGCAGCGCCACCGCGTCGGCGAGCACGTCGACGTGTGGCTCGGCGACGGCCGTCGGGCGCGGCTGCGGATCGTGGCGGTCCTCGCGCGCGGCACAGGCGACAACGGGGCGTACGTGACCGCCCGCAACGCCCCCGCCGCCCCGCTCGACCGCATCGACGTCCGCCTGCGGGACGGCGCCGAACCCACGGCCGTCGCGGCGGCCCTGCGCACGACCGGCGGGCAGGTGCGCACGGCCGGGGAGTGGCTGGCCGCCGAGTACCCCGGCATGAAGCACCAGACGCGCCTCGGCCTGCGCATGCTGCTCGCGCTCTGCCTCGCCTACACGGCGATCTCACTGGCGAGCACCCAGCTGATGACGGCACCCGTACGCGCCCCCGAACTCCGCTCGCTGCGCCTCCTCGGCGCCGGGCCCGGCCAGATACGGCTCGTGGTGGCCGCCGAGGCGGCACTCGCGGTGACGGTGGGCGCGGTGCTCGGCCTCGCCGTGACGCTGGTCGGCCTCGGCGGCCTGAGCGCGGGACTCGCGCGGCTCTCGGCACCGGCGGGGGTGGTGGTGCCGTGGGACGTGATGGGGGTGTGCGTGGGAGTTCTGGCGGTGGTGGCGGTGGGGGCGGGGGTGATGGGGGTGATGGGGGTTATGGGGCGCAGGAGGCAGACGGCCTGAGGGGCTTGCCGTGGCCGGTCCACGAGTCCCTGCCTCGTACAGGCACGGTGGTGCTGCCGCCGACAGTGCGTCGCGTCCCACAGAAACGGGTGGGCGGGTGGGACGGGGCCGCCGCGCAGCGGCGGGCCTGGGGAAGGCGTCGGGGGCAAGCCGCAGGCGACAGGGGCGGCGGGCCTGGGCAAGGCGCGGCGGCGCGCCCGGGCGGCGGGCTTCCAGGCGGGGCGGGACGCCCGGGGCGCAGCGGTCCGGGGTGGCCGGAGTGCGGTGGTGTGGGGCGGCCGGGTCGTGGTGTGGGGGCGTTGTCAGTGGTGGGTGGCATCGTCGGGGGTATGGGCAGTGGTCGGTGGGTGGTGGCTGAGGGGGGCGGGGGTGTGAGCCTTGCCGTGGGCGTGGGTGAGGACGGGGAGCCCGTCGGGGGCGTCGAGCGGCACGGCAGTGTCGCGGAGGCCGTGCTCGCCCACCCCGACGTGGAGCGGTGGGTGTGGCAGTCCACGGCCACCAGCTATCCGCGCGTCCTCGCGGCGGGCGCCCGCGTCGAGCGCTGCTACGACGTGGAAGCCGCCGAGCTGCTCCTCCTCGGCCACGAGGGCCGCCTCGGCGAGCCCCGTTCGGCCGCCGCCGCCTGGGCCCGCCTGCACCGAAGACCCGTACCGCCCGATCCCCCGCCCCGCGCCGCGGAACCGGGCTCCCAGGACTCCCTCTTCGAGCCGACCCCGGCAGCGCCCCTCCCCCTTGAGGCCCTCCTCGAGGTGTACGCCGACCAGCTCCGGCGGCACGACGCCACCGCCCACCCGGGCCGCATGCGCCTCCTGACGGCCGCCGAGTCCGCGGGCATGCTCGTCGCCGCCGAGATGAACGCCGCCGGGCTGCCCTGGCGCGCCGACGTGCACAAGGACGTCCTGCGCGAGCTCCTCGGCGAGCGCTACGGCGGCAGCGGCGAACCCCGCAGGCTCGCCGAGCTCGCGGACGAGGTGTCCGCGGCGTTCGGCCACCGCGTGCGCCCCGACCTGCCCGCCGAGGTCGTGAAGGCGTTCGCCCGCGCCGGCATCCGGATCAAGTCGACGCGCAAGTGGGAGCTGGAGGAGATCGACCACCCCGCGGTCAAGCCCCTCCTCCAGTACAAGACGCTGTACCGGATCTGGACGGCCCACGGCTGGTCCTGGCTCCAGGACTGGGTCCACGACGGCCGCTTCCGCCCCGAGTACACCCCGGGCGGCACCGTCTCCGGCCGCTGGACCACGAACGGCGGCGGCGCCCTGCAGATCCCGAAGGTCATCCGGCGTGCCGTGGTCGCCGACCCCGGCTGGCGCCTGGTCGTCGCCGACGCCGACCAGATGGAGCCCCGCGTCCTCGCCGCGATCTCCCGCGACCGCGGCCTGATGGACGTCGCGGGCAGCGAGGAGGACCTCTACACCCGCCTCTCCGACCGCGCGTTCTCCGGCGACCGCGAGCACGCCAAGCTGGCGCTGCTCGGCGCGGTGTACGGCCAGACGTCCGGCGACGGCCTCAAGAACCTCGCGGCCCTGCGCCGCCGCTTCCCGCTGGCCGTCGCGTACGTCGACGACGCCGCGAAGGCCGGCGAGGAGGGCCGCCTCGTCCGGACCTGGCTCGGCCGCACCAGCCCCCCGGCCGCCGGAGCGGCCGACGACGACGGCGGCGAGGCGGGCATCCCCCAGGAGCCGGACACCCCCCAACGGGCCTCCCAGGACAACGAGTTCACCCCCGGTTACGCCTCCACCGACGCCCGCGCCCGCGGCCGCTTCACCCGCAACTTCGTCGTCCAGGGCAGCGCCGCCGACTGGGCCCTCCTCATGCTCGCCGCCCTGCGCAGGGCCACCGCCGGGATGCGCGCCGAGCTGGTCTTCTTCCAGCACGACGAGGTGATCGTGCACTGCCCCGAGGAGGAGGCCGAGACCGTCGCCGCGGCGGTGCGCGACGCGGGGGACCTGGCGGGGCGGATCGCGTTCGGGGAGACGCCGGTGCGGTTCCCGTTCACGGTGGCCGTGGTGGAGTGCTACGCCGACGCCAAGTAGCCCGACCGGCACGCGAGAGACCGGGCTGCGCCCGACGTGGTCGGCGGAGGCGCTCCCCGACCTGGACGAGGACGTGCGTCAGCCGATCCGCAGGGTCACGCCAGCCGTTCCTTGAGCTCCGCGACCACCTTGGCGTTGACGCCGTCCAGGGATTCGAGGGCCGCGAGGGCCGCCTCCCACTGCGCGTACGCCTCCCGCGTGCGCCCCTCGGCGCGCAGCAGCAGCCCGTACTGGTGCCGGGCGAGCCCGGCCATGTGCGTGTCGCCGCGGTGCTCGGCGCGGTCCAGGAGCAGCGCGCACTCGCGTGCCGCGTCGCCCGCGCGGGCGAGTTCGCGCAGGGCGCGGACCAGGCCGAGCCGGGACTGGGACTCGCCGTGCCAGTCCTGGTACTCGCCGTGCAGCCGCAGCGCCTCCTCGAAGTGGCCGCGGGCGGCGGCGGGTTCGCCGAGGGTGAGGCGGGCGTAGCCGATGTTGCAGTGGGCAGACTGGCGCACGACGAGGTGGCCGATGCGTTCGCCGATGGCGAGGCTGCGCTCGTGGTGGGTGATGGCGGCGCGGGCGTCGGTGTGCTCGTAGAGATTGCCGAGATGGCTGTACGTGATGGCCTCGCTGAGCGGGTCGTCGAGCCCCCGGGCCAGGTCGAGGGCCTGGCGCAGGGCGGCGGCGGACTCGGCGTGCCGGCCGAGGCCTTCGAGGAGGAGGCCCCGGTGGTTCAGGGCACGGCGGACGGCGGAGGTGTCGCCGAGGGCCCGCCACAGGTCGAGCGCCTCGTCGTTGAGCGCGAGCGCCTCACCCGCGCGGCCCGCCATGAACCGGTGCCCCGCGAGGTCGGACAGCGCCTGCGCACTGGCCCCCGGCTCACCGTGCCGCCGGGCGGCGGCCACGGCGAGCGCACACAGCCGCTCCAACTCGGTGAGCCTGCCCCGCCGTTGCAGATACGGAAAGAGGTACCGGACGAGCCGGGGCACAAGTCCGGTGCCGTCGTCGACGTGCCGCTCGGCGAGCGTGACGACGTTCCCCAACTCCTGATCGGCCCAGGCGAAGGCCTGGTCGGGGGTGGGGAAGGTGAGGGTGTGGGGAGTTGCTTCGGCGCGGGCGCAGTCGTCGGGGTGGCCGGGGCTCGCGGCACGGCCGTGGCTTTCGGCGCCGTCCGGGGTCTCGGCTTCGGGGGCCGCCTCGGCGTGGTCGAGGGTGCGGGCGTCGGACCCGGGCGGGGTGGGGTGGGGTCGCTCGGGGGCTCCCAGACGGTCCCTCTTGTCCTGGCCGTCCGGCATGATCGCCAGGAGGGCGTTCCTGGCGCTGGCCGCGTACCAGTCGAGGGCCGTGCGGTCGGCGGACTCCGGGGCCGGGGACGCGTGTTCGCGGGCGAAGTCGCGGACCAGGTCGTGGGGTGCGTAGCGGCCGTACGCGGTCTCGTCGAGCAGGGCCACGTCGACCAGGCGGTCCAGGGCCGACTGGGCGCGGCGGCGGGGCAGGTCGAGCAGCCGGGCGAGCAGCGGGGCGCCGTACTCCGGCAGGTCGAGGGCACCGACGGCGCACAGGGCGCGGGCCGCGTCGCGGTCGCTCTCGCGCTCGGACGTACGCAGTGAGTCGAGGGCGACGTCCAGGGAACGCCGTACGCTCAAGTCGTCGTGCTCCAGGTGGTGCAGCCGGTCCCCGCAGTCGGCGAGCAGGCCCGCGAGCGCGTCGGGCGTGAGCGCGCTGCGGGCGGCGAGGCGGGCCGCCACGATGCGCAGGGCCAGCGGCAGGCGGCCCGCGAGCGCCACCAACGGATGGGTGGCGTCAAGGCCCTGCCTGCCGGAGGCCGCCCGGAGCAGCGCGGCGCTGTCCGCGTCGGACAGCGGCCGCAGCGGGAAACGGGACGCGCCGTCGAGCGCCGTGAGCTGCGAACGGCTCGTCACGATGACGGCGCAGCCGGGCCCGCCGGGCAGCAGCGGCCGCACCTGCGCCGCGCTCGCGGCGTCGTCCAGGACAAGCAGTGTCCGGGTCGGCGCCAGCAGGGAACGCAGCAACGCGGCCGCCGCGTCGGGGTCTTCGGGCGCGTGCCGCGCCTCGGTGCCGAGGTCCCGCAGGAGCGCGGCGAGCGCCTGGCCGGGGGCGAGCGGGGCCATGCCCGGGGTGGCGCCGTGCAGGTTGAGGTAGAGCTGGCCGTCGGGGAAGGCCGCGCGCAGCTCGTGCGCGGTGTGGACGGCCAGAGCGCTCTTGCCCACGCCCGCCATTCCGGCGAGTACGGCCACCCGGGGGCGGCCCTCGCGCCCGTCGAGTGCGCTGTGCGGCTCGTGCTCCTCACGTCCTGCCGTGAGCAGTTCCCGAAGCCGCCGGGCCTGGGCGGTGCGGCCGGTGAAGTGGGGTGGTTTGGGCGGGAGTTGGGCGGGGCGGGGCAGGCGGGTGGGTGCGGAGGCGGTCTGGCGGCCACCGGCCAGGAGGGCTCGGGGTGGGCGGCCTGGGGGTTGTTTCGGGGGTTGCTTCGCAGGTTGTGCCGGGGATTGCTTCGGGGGTTGTTTCGAGGGTTGCGTCTTCGTCGGGGGGCGTGGGGGCGACTGAGGCGGTTCGGGGTCCTGTCGGGGTGGTTCGGGTTTCTGGGGGTGCGGGTCCTCCTCCGGGGTGGACCCGACCGCGTCCCCCCGGAGGATCTCCCCGTGCGCCTCCCGCACCGCCTCCCCCGGTTCCACGCCCAGCTCGTCGACCAGGCGGCGGCGGAGCGCGCGGTGGACGGCGAGGGCCTCCGCCTGGCGGCCGGTGCGGTGCAACAGGAGCATCAGCTGGCGGTGGAAGGTCTCGCGGAGCGGGTGCTCGGCGACGAGGGAGGCCAGTTCCGGGGTGCGGTAGGCGAGTTCGGCGAGACGGCGGCCGGGCGCGGTGGCGGCGGCTTCGAGGAGCGCGTCGTACCGGCACTCCAGGAGCAGCAGGCGGGACTCTTCCAGACGTTGTACGAGGGCGTGGCCCGCGGAGGCCGTCGGCAGGCCGGACAGCGGCGTGCCGCGCCACAGCGCGAGGGCCGCGCCGGCGGCGTCCTCGACGGCGGCCCAGTCGCGGTCGGCGTGCGCGGCGCGGGCCTGGGCGAAGCGGCGTTCGAAGAGGCGTACGTCGAGTTCGCCGTCGTCGACGCGGAGGCGGTAGCCGGGCGGTACCGCCCGCAGCCGGTCGGGGTCGTCCAGGAGGCGGCGCAGGCGGGTCACGTGGTTCTGCAGGGAGGCGTGCGCGGACGCGGGCGGTCCTTCGGCCCACAGCGCCTCCTTCAGCGCGTCGGCTGAGACCACGCGGTCGGGTTCGAGGAGCAGCGCGGTGAGCAGGGCGCGGGCCTTGGGGCTGCGTACGGGGTGCGGTTCGCCTTCGGCGTCGTACACGGCGGGTACGCCGAGGAGCCCGAACCGCAGCTCGTTCGCCATGCTCGCCCAACTCCCCGTTACCGCCGGTCCGGGCATCCGTCCGGTCCGGCCGGTCGCCCCTTCCGAACGGCCGTTGGGCACATGTTAGCGATCTGTTGGCGGGGCCTGATGGGATCACTACATCGGACCTGGCCCCGCCGGTGCGTGCGCTAAGCGCGTGGCTCGGGGGAGTGTCGCCGCCGCGGCCGGGTCCGCCCAAGCTGGCCTCTGGCCTTGAGCGGGTGTCCCGTTGCTGTGGGACGGGGGCGCCGTCGGTCGGCCTGCGGCCTCGTCCTCAAGCGCCGGACGGGCTGGGATTGGCTGGTCGTCCCCTTCGGGTGAGACAGCCTCCGCCGGATCGCGCTCCGCGCTCGTCCTCAAACGCCGGACGGGCTGGAAATCTGCCGGACCGGCTGGATATCTGCCGGGCGGCTGGGGTGGTGTCGCCCGAGCGAGGCAAACGCACATTCACGTCACCGGCAGTCTCACCGTGAACACGGAGCCCTTGCCGCGTTCGCTCTCCGCCTCCACCGTCCCCCCGTGCGCCTGCACGAGGTTGCGGACGATGGCGAGGCCGAGGCCGCTGCCGCCGGTCGCCCGGGTGCGGGACTTGTCGGCTCGCCAGAAGCGGTCGAAGACGTGGGGGAGGTCGCCGGGGGCGATGCCGGTGCCGGTGTCGGAGACCTCGATCAGGACGCCCGCGTCCGCGCCCTCGCCCGCGTTCCGGCAGAGCACCGTCACCTCTCCGCCCGCCGGTGTGTGGCGGATCGCGTTGGAGACGAGGTTGCCGATGGCCTGGCGGAGGCGGAGGGGGTCGGCGGTGAGCCAGGGGTCGCCGGTGGCGCGGGCGGTGAGGCGGACGCCGGCCGCGTCGGCGCGGGCCTGGTGGGCGGCCACGACCTGGTCGGCGAGTTCCACGGCGCGGACGGGCTCGCGGTGCAGGCGGAGGGTGCCCGCGTCGGCGGCGGCGAGGTCCTGGAGGTCGTTGACGATGTGCTGGAGGAGCAGGGCCTCCTCCAGGAGCGAGGTGACGAGTTCCGGGTCGGTCGCGACGACGCCGTCCTCCGCGGCCTCCAGCCAGCCGCGGATGTTGGACAGCGGTGTCCGCAGCTCGTGCGCGACGTCGCTGACCATCGCCTTGCGCTGTTCTTCGAGGGCCTTGCGGTGCGCGGCCATGTCGTTGAACGCGGCGGCGAGCTGGCTGATCTCCCCGGCCGAGCGGGCGGGCACGGGCTCGGTGGCCTCGCCGGTCTTCATGCGCTGCGTCGCCGTGGTGAGGGCGCGCAGCGGCCGCGTGAGACGGGTCGCGGCGAACGCCGTGGCGGCCACGGTGACGGCGAGGATCGCGGCGGCGAGCCCGACCAGGCGGGTGGTGTTGGCGCCGGACAGCTGGAAGCCGCTGTCGGAGGGGCGGGAGCCGTCCGGGCTGGTGATGAACAGGAGCGCGGGCGACGACACGTACGGCCCGAGCTGTTCGCGGCGTGCGCTGTCGACGCAGTTGGCGGCGAGCGCCTCCTCGGCCTGCTCGGCCTCACTGAGCGCGGACAGCCCGGACTTGGCCTTGCGCGCGGCGTCCGCGGCGCGGCGCTCGGCCTCCGCGGGCGCGTCCGTGGGCGGGGGCGGCGCGCCGCCGGGGGTGGACGGCGTCGGCTCGGGGGCGACCTGCGGGATGCTCGCCGGGTAGAGGCGCGGTACGCCGCCGCGGCCGATGGTCAGGCCGAACTTCACCGGCTCGGAACCCTTGCGGCGCATACAGGCCCATGCGAGCTTGTTGACCTTGCCGAGTGCCTTGCGTTCGGTCGCGGTGATGTTGATCAGGTCCAGGGGGCCGCAGCTGTAGTCCGCGGCGCGGCTGTCGGCGTCCTCGGGCCGCTGGACGTACGGGCGCCCGCTCGGGCCGACGACGAGCTTGGCGTCGATGCCCTGGTCCCGCAGGCAGGCCACGTTCTTCTCGACGATCCCCCGCAGCATGCGGCGCTCACCGGCGGGCAGCCGGAAGGGGCCGACGGCACGCGGGTCGATGCGGTCGACGGCGCCGGTGCCGGTCCCGGTGCCGATGCCCGTGCCGGTGCCGAGCCCGCCACCGGTCCCGCCCCCGGCTCCGTCGCCACCGCCGATGTCGCCGCCGACGTCGCCATCGCCGCCGACATCGCCCTCGGCCTCCGGCACCCGCGGCCCCTGCTTCGGCGCCTCGCCGGGGACGGGCGCGGGGTCGGGGTCGGGCGTGGCGGCGGCGCCGCCCGAACCCGACACCTCCTCCTTCCGCCCCGCCGCCAGCGTCGAGTCGACGGCGAGCGGGTCCACGACGGCGGAGGCGCGCGCCGGGAGCCGCGCCCCGCGTTCGCCGCCGGGCCCGGCGGAGTCGGCGATGACCTTGCGGTTCTCGGTGGTGAGCGCGATGCGGCGGCCGGTGTCGGCGGCGAGCTCGCGGACCGTGCGGTCGGCGTCGCGCCAGTTGGGTCGGGTCGCCGCGAGGCCGAGGAGCTTGTCGTAGATGCGGGCGTCGTCGGCGAGCACCTGCCCCTGCTCCTGCCGGATCGCGCCGGAGGTGGTCTGCGCGGCGAGCCAGGCGGTGGCGGCGATCGACATGACGGAGACGAGGACGGAGACGGCGAGCAGCCGGGTCAGCAGGCTCTTGCGTACGGGGACGCGGGTGCGGGCGGTGCCGGTGGTGCCGGGGCCTGGGTCGGTGCCGGTCCGGGTCCCGGAGTCGGTGCCGGATCCTGTGCCGGAGTCCGTACCGGAGCCGGAGCCGGAGCCAGTGCTTCGCTTACGCCTCATGACGGGCCGCCGCCCCGTTGTGCCTCTCGGCGGCAGACCCCGTGTGCCCCTCGCCCATCGCCCCACCGGCGGCCGCCCCGTAGTGCGCCACGAGTTTGTACCCGACGCCGAACACCGTCACCAGCCGCTGCGGCGACCGCGGGTTCGCCTCGATCTTCTTGCGCAGGTTCAGTACGTGGACGTCGACGGTCCGCGCGGATATGTACCCCGACGAGCCGTGGATCCGGTCCAGGAGCTGCGGCCGCGTGAACACCCGCTCCGGTTCGGCGGCCATCGCGGCGAGCAGCTCGAACTCGCCGGGCGTGCACTCGACCCGGCGCTCGTCCACGGTCACCTCGTGCCGCCGCTCGTCCACGACGAGGCCCCCGGCCCGCAGCACCCGGGCGTCCGGGTCGGGCGGCGGCAGATGCGCGGTGCCCCCGGCGCGCCGCAGCAGGGTGCGGACGCGGGCCATCAGCTCGCGGGGGCTGTAGGGCTTGGTGAGGTAGTCGTCGGCGCCCAGGTCGAGGCCGAGCAGCAGGTCGTCCTCGGTGGAGCGGGCGGTGAGCATCAGGATGGGCAGCGTGCTGGCGCCGGGGGCCGCGCCGGGCCCCGGGTGCTCCCCGGGCCGGGGCCCCGCGCGCAGCACGCGGGTCACGCCGAGCCCGTCGACCTCCGGCATCATCACGTCGAGGATGAGCAGGTCGGGCGCGTGCCGCCGGACCTGTTCGAGCGCGGCCCGGCCGTCGTGGACGACGCCGACCGTGTGACCCTCGCGCTCCAGATAGCGGCGGATGAGGTCGGCCTGTTTCTCGTCGTCCTCCGCGACCAGGACAAAAGCGCACATGCGCCCGAGCATAAGTGGACCTCCGCGGTCCACGACCGTCCCGGGAACGCCCTGACAGGAATCACACAACTCCCCGCACCGGGGCCGACGCGGGCCCTCCCGGCCCGTCCCGCCACCACCGGCAGCACCCTCCGTCCCCTCCTCGCCGTCTCCCCAGCGCCTCCCCACCCCCCGGTTATCCTGGGACCTTTCCGTCAGAAGAGGTCGCACCAGTGGAGTTCCGGCTGCTCGGAGCGGTGTCCATCGCCACCGAGGCCGGTGAGTCGCCGCTGGGTCCGGCGAAGCGCCGCAGTCTGCTCGCGACCCTGCTCCTGCGCCCCAACTACCCCGTCTCCGTGCAGCGGCTGACCGAGGCCCTGTGGGACGAGGAGCCGCCCGCCCGCGCCCGCGGTGTCATCCAGGGCCATGTGTCGCGGCTGCGCACCCTGCTGGTCGCGGCCGACGCGGAGATGTACGGCGTGGAGCTGGTCACGCAGGGCACGGCGTACCTGTTGCGGATGCCGGAGACCCTGATCGACGCCCACCGCTTCGAGGAGCTGGTGACGCTGGCCCGCGGGCAGCGCGCGGTGGCCGACGCGGTGACGATGTACGAGGAGGCGCTCGCGCTGTGGCAGGGCCCGGCGCTGACCGGGGTGCACCCGAGCCCGGCCCTCCAGGCGGCGGCGCAGGCCCTGGAGGAGACCCGGCTCGCGTCGGTGGAGCAGCTCGCCGCCGGGTACGGGCAGGTGGGCGAGCACGCGCGCGCCGCCGCCCTGCTGCGCGCCGAGGCGACCGCCCACCCGCTGCGGGAGTCCCTGTCGGCGGCGCTGGTCACGGCGCTGCGCCGGGCCGGCCGCCGCTCGGAGGCGCTGGACTGGTTCCACCGCACCCGGCGGCTGCTCGCGGACGAGCTGGGTCTGGACCCGGGCCCGGAGCTCGCGGACGCGTACGCGCTCGCGCTGCGGGGCGAGTGCGAGGAGCCGACGCCTCCGGGGGCCCGCCCGGGTTCCCCGGCACGGCCTACGTCAGCCGCTCCCCCGGCGGGAACCCGGGCCACGGCACCTCGCGCCGCCGCCCCACCGACACCCCCGCACCCGCACCTCCAGCCCCAGCCCCAGCAACACCCTCACCTCCACCCACAGCAACACCCACAACCCCAGCCACCTCCAGCGTCCCCGGCACCCCCCGCACCCCCCACCCTCACCCCCATAGACCTCCTCCCCCGAGCCCCCCGCGGCTTCCACGGGCGCGCCGCCGAGTTCACGTCCCTGTCCCGCGCGGCCGCGGGCGAGGCCCCGGTGTGCCTGGTCACGGGCCCCGCGGGCGTCGGCAAGACCGCGGTCGTGGTGCAGTGGGCGCACCGCAACCGCGCGGCCTTCCCCGACGGCCGTCTCTACGCCGACCTGCGGGGCTTCGCCGACACGGGCGAGCCGTCCGTCCTCGACGTACTGCGGGAGTTCCTGCTGGCCCTCGGCGTGCCGCCGCGTCGGATACCGGAGTCGGCGAACGGCGCGGCCGCGCTGTTCCGCGCCCTCGCGGCCGAGCGTCAACTCCTCGTCGTACTCGACAACGTACGAGAGTCCGAGCAGGTCAGACCGCTGCTGCCGGGTGGTGCCCGGTGTGTCACCGTCGTCACGAGCAGGCACCGGCTGCGCGGTCTGATCGCCAGTGACGCGGCCCGGCCGCTGCCCGTGGACGTGCTCGGGCCGGAGGACGGCACGGCGCTGCTCGCCGGGGTGCTCGGCCAGGAGCGGGTGCTCGCCGAGCCGGTGGCCGCGCGCCGCCTCGCGGAGCTGTGCGGCGGGCTGCCGCTGGCGCTGCGGGTGGTGGCCGCGCGGCTCGCGGACCGGCCGCAGGGGACGCTGGCCGCGATGGCCGCAGAACTGTCGGACGAGTCGCGGCGCTCGGTGCTCCTGGACGTGGAGGACACCGGTGTGCGGGCGGCGCTGCGGCTCACTCTGCGGCAGCTCCCGGAGGCCGTCGGGCACCACTTCGCGCAGCTCGGCCGCCATCCGGGCACCCACGTCGACCGGTACGCGGCGGCGGCCCTCGCGGGCACCGACCCGGACACCGCCGAGGCCGCCCTGGAGCGGATGGCCGCCGCGCACCTGCTGACCCCGACAGGGCCTGACCGCTGGGCCCTGCACGACCTGGTGCGGCTGTACGCCAGGGGCCTGGACGCGGACCCCGAGGCGCTGCCGCGCGTACTGGACCACTGTGTCGCCACGGCGCTCGCGGCGGCCCGGGCGGCAGAGCCCGGCGACGAGCCGTGCTTCACGCTCCCGGACGGCTTCCGGGAGCCGCGCGCGGTGAGGGAGTTCGCGGACCGGGCCGCCGCCATGGACTGGTACGCGGCCGAGCGCGAGGACCTGGCGCTTGCCGCGGCCGCGGCGGACGCGGCCGGGCTGCACGACCGGACCTGGCGGATCGTGCTCGCGCTGTGGCCGCTCGTGGTGTGGCGGGTGCGGGACGGCTGGACGCCGCTCCTGGAGACGGCGCTCGACGCGGCCCGCGCCGCCGCCGACCCGTACGCGCAGGCGCGGGTCCTCGCGCTGCTCGGCTGGGTCATGACGGAGGAGGGCCGCACGGCCGAGGCGCTCGCCTTCCTGGAGGAGGCACCGCGGCTCGCGGCGCGGGCGGGCGACCCGTGCGGGGAGGCGACGGCGCTGGTCAACCTGTCCCTCGCGCAGGCGGCCCTCGGCGGCACGGACGAGGCCGCGCACGGCTGCGTACGGGCGGCGGAACTGGCGCGCGCGGCCGGTGACGGCAACACCGAACGCCTCGCCCTGCACCACCTGGCCCGTCACCGGCTGGCCGCGCGGGACTGGCGGTCCGCCCTGGACACGGCGAACGCGGCGCTGGCCCTCACGCCCCCCGACGAGGGCCCGAGCGCGGGCCGGGTCCTCCTCGTCACGACCGCGGGCGAGGCGCTGCTCGGCCTCGGCGACGAGGCGGAGGGCATCCGCCGTCTGGACGCGGCGGCGCGCGACGCGGAGGCGAGCGGCTTCGACGAGGGCGCGGTGCGGGCCCTGGAGGCGCTGCTCCGGGTGTCGGCGCAGGACGGCTTCCGGGAGCGGCACGAGGCGGCGGCGCGGAGGCTGGCGGCGGGCGCGGAGTCGGACTGACCGCCGGGGCCCCTCGGCCGGCCGGGGGCCCCGCGGGCGCCCCCGCCCCGACGTGAGCGGGACGGCAGCGGCGCGTGAGCGGGACGACAGCGGGTGGGCCCAGTCTGGTGTCAACGGCGGGAACGACCGCCAGGACCGCACCACCCCAGGGGGAGCACCACCATGCGCACGTCTCGTATCCGCACCGCCGCACTCGCCGCCACCACCGCCGCGCTCGCCCTGGCCACGCTGACCGCCTGCGGCAGCTCGGACGGCGGCGACGACGCGAAGGGCGGCGGCAAGAACGGGGGCGCCGTCGTCTCGGAGAAGGCGGACAAGGCAGGCAAGACGGAGAAGGCGGAGAAGGCGTCCGGCGCGACCGTCGACGCGGCCAAGGGTCCGGGCGACGGATCGGCCTCGGCGGAGGGCGCGACGGTCAGCGCGAGCAAGGGCTCCGGGTCGAAGGCATCCGGGTCGGCCTCCGGGTCGAAGGCCTCCGCCGGGATGCGGGCGTGCGACGGCCAGGAGATGTCGTACTCCGTGACGCACCGCTTCGCGAAGCAGCGCGGCGAGCACCTGCTGATCACCGCCACGAACGCGGACTCCAAGCCGTGTTACGTCACGTCGTTCCCGTCGGTGATGCTCGGCGACACCGTGAACGTGCTGCCGCACTCCACCAAGGACAACCCCGGCGGCGGCAAGGCCCTCACGGTCAAGCCCGGTGGCAAGGTCTACGCGGCCGTGAACCTGTTCACCGACGGCGCGCGGACCCACACCTCCACCGACCTCAGCATCGCCATGCAGGACCACACCGGCGACACCGGCCCCGGCGTCGGCCAGGAGGCCTTCGACGCGAAGGGCGTGCCGTCGAAGTTCACGTGGTCCACGGCCGACGTCACGAACTGGAACCCGGCGAAGCCCTACAACTTCTGACCCGCCCGGTACTTCTGCCCCTCCCGGTACTTCTGCCCTTCCCGGTACTTCTGCCCTTCCGGTACTTCTGATCGGCCGACTCCCCCAGAAGGCGATCAGTGGCAGGAGCGTCCCCCCTTCGCGCGTGTGCGCGGAGGGGGGCGTTCTGGTTTCCGGCCCGCGAGGGCTACGCGTCCTCGTGCGGTACGACGACGACCTGCACGTCGTCCTCGTACACGATGCGGCCGGGGTCGGCCGAGCGGACCGTGCGGCAGGGGACGCCGTGGGCGGCGAGGATGTCCAGGTAACCGGGGACGCGCTCGATGAGGTGGGTGGCGGTCGTCTTGAACCAGGCGACGGCGCCGGGGTTCGCCTCGCGGTCGTAGGCGGCGGAGGGCGTGGTGTACGCGGCGTCGTACCAGTCGTTGTTGGCGCGCCAGAAACCGCGCTGCTCGGGGGTGAGCTTCCCTTCCCGGGCGAGGGTGTTCACCAGGAAGAACACGCCCGGGTTGACCCCGCGTTCGTGCTGGACGGGGGACTCGAATCGTATGTACGCCGTGTCTGTGGCGGCCGTCGCGGCCGTGCTCGTCTCATCGGTCACCGGCGCATCCTCGCATCGGCGGCGGCGACCCAGTGGGGCGCCCCGGCGCGCTCGGCGACGACGCGCGCCTGCCGGTGGTGCCGGGCGGCGGCGTCCGGCCACCCGAGGGCGGCGGCGAGATCCCCGACGTAGAGGGCCACGGGCTCCAGGGTGAGCACACCGCTCCCGGCCCCGGCCAACTCGCCGCAGGCGGGTAGCAGTTCGCGATAGAGCCCTTCGAGGGCGCCCGGTTCGGCAGCTCCGGAGCGGAGGGCGGCGCGAGCGCGGAGACAGAGGCGGGCTTCGAGGAGTTGGTCGTGGGGGAGGGGGCGGGGGTGGGTGGTGCCGGTGCCTGCGGCTGCGGCTGCGGCTGCGGCGACGTCTGCGGCCGCGTCTGCGTCCACCTCCGCGCCTCCGTCCGCGACCACGCCTGCGTCCGGATCCACGCCTCGGTCCGCGTCCGCGACCACGTCGGCGTCGGCGTCTGCGCCCCCGCTCTGCACCCGCAAGCACAGCAACGCCAGCTCCAACAGCCCCTCACCGTCGCCCGTTCCCCCCTCCCCCTCCCTCTCCATCCCGCTCATCCCCCCGCCCCGCATCCGCGCCGCGGCCGCCCGGCACCCCGCCTCCGCCTCCGGCACCCGTCCGGCGACGGCGGCACGCAGCGCCGCGTACCACTCGGTGAACACCCTGGCCAGCGGCAGCCCGTGCCGTTCGGCGAGCCGGTCGACGGCGGCGGCGTGGCCGTCGGCGCGGTCGAGGTCGGCGAGCGCGGAGTGAGCCTGGAGCAGCATCAGATGGCCGAGGACCTCGAAGGCGACGAGCCCGTGGTGGGCGGCGAGGGCGGTCAACTCCTCGCCGATGCGGGCGCGTTCGGGCGCGAGTCCGGGGCGGTGGAAGGTGTGCAGGTAGCGGGCGTTGAGGGCGAAGGCGAGGAGTGCGGCGGAGTCGGCGGCGCCGCCTGGGGCCACCCCGGCCACCCCGCCCGTCCCGACCTCCCCCACCGCCCGCGCCAGCCTCTCCGCCTCCCGCGCCGCCTCCGCGCCGCGCTCCGTGCGGGCTCCCCGCGTCTCCATCCCGACGGTGCTGAGCAGTCGGCTCCGGGTGGCGCGGCGGCCCGTGGTCCCGTCGTCCGGGAGGGCGTCGAGGGTGCGCAGGGCGGCGGCGACGATGCGGCGGGAGAGGGCTTCGTCGTCGTTGCGGGCCCAGATGCCCGGTACGTCGAAGGCGCCGATGACGCGGGCGGTCAGCTCGGGGTCGCCGGTCGCCTCGGCGGCGGCGAGGGCGTCGGAGCGGTACCGGCGGGCGTCGGCGAGCGCGCCGGTGACGGCGAGGTTCCGCACCAGCCCCATGACGATCCCGAGCCGCTCCCGACCCCCGGCCCGCCCGGCCGACCGCTCCGGCCCCCCAGTCCGCCCGGCCGACCGCTCCCGCCCTCCGGCCAGATCCCCACCAGCCCCACCCCGGTCGTACGCGTCCAGCGCCGCCCGCCACAGCCGTACCGCCTCGTGCGGGGCGAAGGCCGCCTCGGCGCGGCGGGCCGCCCGTGCGGCGAAGTCGGCGGCGCGGGCGGCGACCGCGCCCGTACCGGCGCTGAGGTAGTGGTGGGCGATGGCTTCGACGGAGTCGGGCCGCAGGCGTTCGAGGAGCTCCGCGACGGCGGTGTGCAGCCGGGCGCGGCGGGGCGCGGACAGGTCCCGGTACAGGGTCTCCCGGACCAGCGCGTGCGCGAACTCGACCCGCTCGCCCGCCTCCTCCCCTCGTCCGCCCAGCTCTCCCTCCCTCTGTCCGCCCAGCTCTCCCTCGCCAAGGGACCCAGCCGCTCCCCCGCCGAGGAACCCACCCGCTCCCCCGACCAGGAACCCCGCCGCCACCCCGGCCTCGACCCCCTCAAGCACGGCGTCCTCGTCCCCGATGAGTTCGCTCAGGACGTCCAGGTCCACGGTCGGCCCGACCAGCGCCGCGCGCAGCAGCACCTCGCGCGCCCCGGTCGGCAGCGTGCCGAGTCTGCGCCGGACGATGTCCCGTACGCCCTCCGGGACTTGGGAGAGCGCGGCGGCCCCTTCGGTGGCGTACAGGCGGACGATCTCCCGTACGAAGAAGGGGTTGCCGCCGCTGCGGCGGTGCACGGTGCGGACGGTGGCGGCGTCGAGAGGGCGGGGTGAGACGGCCCGCGCGAGGTCGCCCACGGCGGTCTCGGCCAGCGCGCCGACCCGCACCCGCGTGGGCTCGGCGCGGGCCACCCGGCCCAGCAACTCCCGTACGCCGTCGGAGACTTCACCGTCCCGGTACGTTCCCACGAGCAGCACGGCCCGTGCCATCGGCCGCTCCACCAGCGAGGCGAGCAGTTCCAGCGTGCCGCTGTCGGCCCAGTGCAGGTCGTCGAGTACGAGCAGCAGAGGGTGCCCCCGGTCGGCGACCCCCGAGATCAGCTCCCCGACCCGCCGGTACCACCAGAACCGGTCCCCACCAGCGCCCTGGCCCCCGGCGTCCGCCTCCGAAACCCCCAGCTCCCCCAGCACCTCGACCCAGGGCCACCCGGCGGGAACCCCACCCTGCTCCGAGGCCCGCCCCCAAGCGGTGGCCCACCCTTCCCCCTTGAGCCGCCCCGCCAACTCCCGCACCAGAGCGGTCTTCCCTGCCCCGGCGTCCCCGGAGATCAGGGCGAGGGCGAGCCGTCCTTCCCGCACGACGCCACGAGCGGAAGCCTCCAGATCGGCCAACTCCGCCTCACGCCCGACGAGCTGGCTCCCCCGCCCGGCAGGGGCACCGTCGAACCGGGCTGGCGGCATGGACAACGGTGCCGGAGCCGCGGCTGACGCCGAGGGTGCGCACGGTGTTACGACAGTCCCCGCCCCGAGAACACCCCCACCCCGCTGAGCCAGAATCTCCACCTCCAGCCTCCGCAACCCGGCCCCGGGTTCCACCCCCAGCTCCCCCACCAACCGCTCCCGGGCCCGCCGAAGAACCCCGAGGGCGTCCCCTTGCCGCCCCGCCCGGTAGAGGGCGACAGCCAGCAGCTCCCATGCCTCCTCCCGCCACGGATGCCCCTCGACATGCACCTCCAGGTCGAGCACCGCCTCCGCCGCCCGCCCAAGGGCAAGCGCGGCGGAAGCCCGGCGTTCCACGGCGAGCAACCGCAATCCCTCCAGCCGAGCGGCCTCCCCCCGAGCCCACTCCGCGGTGGCCCACTCCGCGTACGCGGGCCCCCGCCAGCCCGAAAGCGCGTCATCGAGCACCCCCAAGGCCACCCGGGCACCCCCGCCAGAAGCCGCGCCTCCGCCGGAGAGGAGCCGACCCGCCTCCCCCACAGCCCCCTCGAACCGCCAGGCATCCACCGCCCCGCCCGCCGCGAGCAGCGCGTACCCGGGCCCGGACGTCACCAGCAGGCGCGCGGGCGCCCGCCGGGCCCGTCCCGGCTCGAGCACCTTCCTCAGGTCGCCGACGAACGTCCGGATCGCCCCGACGGCCCGAGGCGGCGGGTCCTCCCAGAAGTCGTCGACCATCCAGTCCACCGGGACGGTCCGCCGCCGGGCGATGAGGAGCCGGGCGAGTACGGCCCGGTGCCGGGGTCCCTTCAAGTCGAGGGAGCGCCCGTCCGCGTCCCGGACGGCAAGGGCCCCGAGGACCTGGAACGTCACGTCACCGGCCCCCGGCCCGGCACTCTCCTCCTGCGGCACCCCCTCAACGTACCGCCCGTCACCTGCACGGACCCGCTGCTGATCGGTTGCTGATCCGGGCCGCGCAGGCTGGACCCATGACATCCGAGACGGCAAGGACAGCCAAGACGACCAAGACGGCCGAGCCCCGTATCCAGGGCTTCGCCTACGACCGGATCCCGGTGGGCGACGACGGCGTCCACCTGAACGTCGCCGTGGGCGGCGACCCCGACGGCACCCCGGTGGTGCTCCTGCACGGCTTCCCCCAGACCCACCTCATGTGGCGCCACGTGGCCGCGGACCTGGCGGCGGACCACCACGTGATCTGCCCGGACCTGCGGGGCTACGGCGCGAGCGACAAACCGGCGGAGGCGGCGGACGGCCGGACGTACGCCAAGCGGACGATGGCGGCGGACGTGGTCGCGCTGGCGCGGGCCCTCGGGCACGAGCGGTTCGCCCTCGCGGGGCACGACCGGGGCGCGCTGGTGGCGATCCGCGCGGGCCTGGACCACCCGGGCGCGGTCACGCACCTGGCGTCCCTCGACGTGCTGCCGACGCTGGACATGTGGGACGTCATGCGCGGCACGTCCGCGGCGATCGGCTTCCACCTGTACTTGATGGCGCAGCCGCCGGGCCTCCCGGAGCGGATGATCTCGGCGGACCCGGACGGGTTCTTCGGCCACTTCCTGGACGTGTGGTCGGCCTCGCCGGGCGCGGTGCCGCCGGACGTGCGGGCCGCGTACCTGCGGGCGTGCCGCGAGGCGGTCCCGTCGATCGTCGCGGACTACCGCGCGTCGGCGTTCGCGGACGTCGAGCACGACACGGCGGACCGCGTCGCGGGCAACGCGCTGCGGATGCCGGTCACGGTCCTCCAGCAGGACTGGGGCGCGGCGCTCGGCTTCGACGCGGCGGAGCTGTGGCGCGCGTGGGCCCCGGACCTCACACACCGGACGGTGTCGTGCGGCCACTTCATGGCGGAGGAGGCCCCGAAGGAGGTCACGGCGGCCCTGCGGGACCTCTTCGCCCGCTGAGGACGGGGCCCGCCGCCCGGCCAGGAGTGGACTTAGCCTGGCCCCATGCCAACGACCCTGCTCAGCAACGGAATCCGCCTCTCCTACGACGACCACGGCGGCCAGAGCGGCCCCGGCGACGACCCGGGCCAGGGCGTCCCCCTGGTCCTGGTCCACGGCCACCCCTTCGACCGCTCCCTCTGGGACCCTCAGGTCAGCGCCCTCTCCGGCACGCACCGCGTGATCACCTTCGACCTGCGCGGCTACGGCGCCTCCGCCGCCCCGGAGGGCGAGGCCAACGCGCCCGTCACCGACTTCGGCGACTTCGCCCGGGACCTCCTTGCCCTCCTGGACCACCTGGGCGTGGCGCGCTGCGCCCTTGGCGGGGTGTCGATGGGCGGGCAGATCGTGATGGACGCGTACGACCGCTTCCCGGAGCGGATGGCGGGGGTGCTGCTCGCCGACACGTCCCCGGCGACGGACTCGGAGGCCGGGAAGGCGTTCCGCCGCGAGACGGCGGAACGCCTTCTGGCCGAGGGCATGAAGGGGTACGCGGAGGAGGTGCTGCACAAGATGGCGGCGGCGTACAACGAGGAGGCCGCCGCGCACGTGCTGCGCATGATGCTGGCGGCGCCGCCGGAGGGCGCGGCGGCGGCCCTGCGCGCCCGCGCCGAGCGCCCCGACTACCGGCCGGTGCTTCCGCGCGTGACCGTCCCGGCCCTGGTGGTCGTGGGCCGGGACGACACGTACACGCCGGTCGCGGACGCGGAGGCGATGCACGCGGCGCTGCCCGACGCGCGGCTGTGCGTGATCGAGCGGGCGGCGCATCTGCCGAACCTGGAACGGCCGGAGGAGTTCAACGCGGCGGTACGGGACTGGCTGACCCGCCTCTCCTAGGCGGGCGTTCCCGAGTCGGCGACGGCACCGACAGCCCCGGCGCCACCACCGGCCCCGCCAGCCCCGTCGGCGAGACGGTCCGCGATCTCCTCGGCCGTCAGGACGAGCGCGAACCCCTTGCGCAGGACGGCGAGTTCCGGTTCCTGCCGGGACTCGTCGTCGGTGGCGGTGACGTCGGCGCCGAAGACGACGTGGTAGCCGCGTTCGTAGGCCTGGCGGGCGGTGGTGCCGCAGCAGTAGTTGGTGAGGGTGCCGGTGACGACGACGGTGTCACGGCCGAGGTTGCGGAGCATCGTGTCGAGCGGGGTGTCGTAGAACGCGCCGTAGGACGGCTTGCGGATGACGGGTTCGTCGGGGCGGCGGCCCAGCGGGGCCCAGACCTCGGCGGGGCCGGGGCGGCGCCAGCCGGTGTCGCCGTGCGGCAGGGCGGCGAGGGCGCGCGGCCGGTCGAGGCCGAGGTGGGTGTCGTCGAAGATCGTCCAGATGACGGGGACGGCGGCGGCCCGGCACGCCTCGACGAGGCCGTGCAGGCGGGATGCCATGCGGGTCGCGGCGGGCACCCAGTAGGGGCTCCAGCCGGGCCGTACGAACTCGTCCTGCATGTCGATGACCAGCAGCGCGGTGCGCTCGGGCCGGATGCCGAAGGTGGCCCGGCCGTGCGCGTAGGCGTCCCGTGCCCGCGCGGTCACCCATTCCTCGGTGTACTCCATGCCCACACCCCTCACCTTCCGGTATCCCGATGCCTCGACCCGATGCCTCGATCCGAGGTACCTCGATTCGATGTGCGAGACTAGCACCATGCTCGAACTCGCGATCCTGGGTTTCCTCGCCGACGGCCCGCTGCACGGCTATGAACTGCGGCGCCGGATCGCCCACTTGTCGGGCCACACCCGCCCGGTCAGCGACGGCAGCCTCTACCCGGCGATCAACCGCCTGGTCACGGCGGGCCTCCTCGACCGCCGCACCGAACCGGGCGCCTCGGCGGCCCGGCGGCACACCCTGAGCCTCACCGACGAGGGCCGCGCCGACCTCGTACGCCGCCTGCGGGAACCGGCCGACCTGGACATCACGGACGGCAGTCGCTTCTTCACGGTCCTGGCGTTCCTGTCCCGGCTCCCGGACGTCACCGACCAGCACGCGGTGCTGCGCCGCCGCCTCGCGTTCCTGGAGGAGCCCGCGAGCTTCTTCCACGACTCCGACGACGGGGACCGGCCGCTGGCGGCCGAGGACACCGAGGACCCGTACCGCAGGGGCATGCTCACGATCGCGCGGGCGACGAGCCGGGCCGAGCGGGCCTGGCTGCGCGAGGTGCTCGGCGACTGACGGGCGGAGCCGTAAGCGGGCCCGGGAAGCGGCGGCCCAGAAGTCGTGGCCGAAGAGGGGAGTTTTTACCACTGCCTTCCGGCCACGCCGCTTTCGATAATGCGTACATGAAGAGCACACGACAGAACACCGACGCGGCCCCGGGCGGCTTCAGGGCCGCGGGCGGCCTCAAGGCCTTCCGCCGCTCCTTGACCCTGTGGTTCCAGGCCCACCGCGCGATGTGCCTGTCGCTGTGGATCGGCGTCGTGTGGTCGACGCTGCGCGGCCCGGTGGGCCTGAAGCTCCTGCCCGGCACGGTGCGCAGGGTGCGGGCCCTCGCGGACCGGCAGCGGGCGTACGCGGCGCGCTGGTCGGGCGTCGACATCCCCGCGGTGTACCCGGAGCTGCCGGCGTCCGGCGCGGAGCGGGCGAAGGCGCTGCGCTCCCAGCTGCTCGACAAGGGCAACCAGGTGCACCGGGACTGGCGCTGGGTGCACGTGCATGCTTTCGTCGGCGGCGCGCTCGCCTTCGGTCCGCTGGCTCTCGCCCTCACCGGCGTGTGGGGCATCTGGACGGCGGCGATGGGCACGGAGCTGCCCGCCGAGTGGGACAGCCTGTGGTTCCTGTTCATCCCGGTCGGCGACCCGGCGACGGCGGCCCTCGCGGGCGTGCTCGGCACCGCGCTCCTGCCCCTGTCCGTGTTCTGGGCGGCCCCGCTCTCCCTGCGCCTGCACGCCCGCTACCTGAACCTGCTGCTCGCGCCCAGCGAGGCCGAGCTGCTGGCCGCCCGCGTGGAGCACCTGAAGTCGACGCGGTCCGACGCCGTGGACAGCCAGATGTCCGAGATCCGCCGCATCGAGCGGGACCTGCACGACGGCGCGCAGGCACGCCTCGTGGCGATGGGCATGACCCTGAACGCGGCCGAGCACCTCCTGGAGACCAACCCGGACGGCGTCCGCGACCTGCTCGTCGAGGCCCGCCAGTCCTCCACGGAGGCCCTGAAGGAACTCCGTGACCTGGTCAAGGGCATCCATCCGCCGATCCTCGCGGACCGGGGTCTCGGCGATGCCGTACGCTCCCTCGCGATGATCA
Source organism: Streptomyces sp. NPDC127108 (assembly GCF_042677545.1). Lineage (NCBI taxonomy): Bacteria > Bacillati > Actinomycetota > Actinomycetes > Kitasatosporales > Streptomycetaceae > Streptomyces > Streptomyces sp. NPDC127108. The sequence goes on from NZ_JBHXTE010000012.1 coordinate 108,616, forward strand.
GCCCGCTGCGGACCGAGGTCGTCATCGACCTCCCGTCCCGTCCCGAACCGCCCGTGGAGTCGGCGATGTACTTCGCGATGTCGGAGATCCTCACCAACGCGGCCAAGCACTCCGGCGCCGAGCGCTGCTGGATCGACCTGCGGTACGAGGCCGGGGCACTGCGGGCGTCGGTCGTGGACGACGGGCAGGGCGGCGCGGACGTGTCCGCGGGGACCGGCCTTCGCGGAGTCGAGCGGCGCCTCGCCCACTTCGACGGCGTACTCGCCGTGAGCAGCCCGCCGGGCGGCCCGACCCAGATGACGATGGAGCTGCCGTGCGAGTTGTCCTCGCCGAAGACCACTTCCTTCTGAGGGACGGGGTCACCCGCCTCCTCCAGGCCTTCGGCCACGAGGTCCTGGCGGCCGTCGACAACGGCCCCCTCCTCCACGAGGCCCTGACGTCGCTGCGCCCCGACGTCGCCGTGGTCGACGTCCGCCTCCCGCCGACGTTCAGCGACGAGGGGCTGCGCGCGGCGGTCTCGGCGCGGACGGAGGTGCCGGGGCTGCCCGTGCTGCTGCTCTCGCAGTACGTGGAGCCGCTGTACGCCCACGAGTTGCTGGCCACCGGCTCCGAGGGCGTCGGCTACATCCTCAAGGAGCGCGTCTCCAACGGCGCCGAGTTCATCGCGACGATCGAGCGGGTCGCGGGCGGCGGCACGGCGATGGACCCCGAGGTGGTGTCCAAGCTCGTCACCGGCAAGTCCCGGGACGAACCCCTGAACTCCCTCACGCCGCGCGAGCGCGAGGTCCTTGAGTGCCTGGCGCAGGGCCTGTCGAACGCGGGCATCGCGGAGGCGCTCTTCGTGACGGAGAAGGCCGTGGCCAAGCACGTCAGCAACATCTTCATGAAGCTGCAACTGCCGCCGACGGAGTCGGCGAACCGGCGGGTGCTCGCGGTCCTCGCGTACTTGGACCGCTAGGGGCGTCCCAGCCCAGCGTTCCATCCGTGCTTCGTTTCACCTGGTCAGCGGGGGACAGCGCGTTCCAGCTTCCCGTCCTTCCGGCTCTTTGTGGCGGCTGGGACCGGTCGGCTCACAGACTCAAGTCGTCCAGCACACAGAGCCGTTGACCAGGGAGTCTCCCCATGATGCGTTCCACCGCCAGCTCGCGCCGCCGCATGGCCGGGGTGGCCGCCGCCGCCCTCCTGTCCCTGGGGCTGCTGACCGCGTGCGGCTCCGATTCCTCCGACAGCGACGCGTCGCGCTCCAGTTCGTCCCAGAAGGCCGAGCCGCGTGCCGACTCGTCCGGCAAAGACGCGAAGGGGGCGAAGGGCACGAAGGGCAACTCGAATCTGACCTCCCTGGCCGAAGGCCTCCAGCCGGGCGACTCCCTGGCCACCCACACGATCCAGTTGAGCGTCGACGGCGGCACCGAGGGCCTCGCCGGAGTCGACGAACTGGCGCTGGACCAGCCCACGGAGCAGACCCCCTCCAACAGGCTCATGCCCGGCCAGCGGAATCCGGGCACGGTGACCGTGGTCCGCGGCGCCACCCGGTCCCAGCAGTTCACCGACCTGATCGACGGCAAGACCCAGCCCGGGACGGCGGCCCTCAGCATGTTGGACTACGCGGGCAACCAGACGAAGCAGTACACCCTGGAAGAGCCCAGGGTCATCAAGGTCGACAACGCCCAGACCGGCGACGCCCAGAGCGTCACGATCCAGTTCACGAACCTGACGATCGGCTAGGGCGGCGCCGGGGCGCGTGTCTCGGGGCGGGCACGGAAGGCCTCGATCATGTACGCGGCGAAGCGGCGGGAGGCCGTGAGGCGGGTCTCGGGCGGGGCGTCCTGGATGCCTCGGTGGGCCATGAGCATCAGCATCAGGTCGTCGACGAGGAACCCGGACCGAAGGTGTCCTGATCTCTGGGCGCGGTGGGCCAGGTCGGCGACGGCGAGGAGGGCTCGCTCCCGTTCCGCGGCGAAGTCGTCGCCCTCCGGGAAGGCCGCCATGAAGGCGTCGGCGAACCCCCGGCTGCGGGCGTGCAGTTCGAGGATGTTCTCGATCAGGCGCTGGAACCCGCGCCACGGGTCGGGGTCCGCGAGGGCGTCCCGGACGATGGCGCGGCAGGCGCGCCGCTGCTCGGCGTAGGTCTCCGCGATCAGGTCCCGCTTGGTCGGGAAGTGCCGGTAGAGCGTGGCGGGGCCGACCTCCGCCTGCCGGGCGATCTCGCGCATGGGCGCGGCGAGGCCGACCTCGCTGAACACGGCGCGGGCGGCGTCGAGGATGCGGGCCCGGTTGTCCCGGGCGTCGGAGCGAGTCAAACGGTCGGCGTGGCTTCTCACTTCAGCTGAACGGACGGGGCCGCCCGTTACGTTCCGAGGGCGGTGACACCGACCCTGAGGAGCTGGGATGAAAGCTGTCGTGATCAAGGAGTTCGGGACGTCCGACGGCCTGGAGGTGGTCGACCTGCCCGTGCCGGATCCGGCGCCGGGCCAGGTCCGGATCACCACGGAGGCGATCGGCGTGGGCGGCGTGGACGCGGTGATCCGTCGGCGGACGCTCGGCGACCTAGGCTTCGCCGCGGGCCATGTCCTGGGCAGCGAGGTCGCGGGCCGCGTGACCGCCGTCGGAGAGGGCGTGGACGCCTCCTGGCTGGGGCGCCGTGTGTGGGCGTTCACCGGCTTGTCCGGCGGTTACGCCGAGGAGGCTGTCGCCGACGTCGCCGAGGTGGTCGTCCTGCCCGAAGGCCTGAGCCCCGCCGACGCGGTCACCCTCGGCAGCTCCGGCGCGGTGGCCCACTTCGCCCTGGACCGCGCGAGGTTCGCACCCGGCGAGTCGGTCCTCGTACGCGGTGCGGCGGGCAGCATCGGGGTCACCGCCGTGCAACTCGCGGCCCGGGGTGGCGCGAGCGCGGTGGCGGTCACCACGTCATCGCCGGAGCGGGGTGTGCGGCTGCGCGAGCTGGGGGCGACGCATGTCCTGGACCGGGCGGGCGAGGGAGCGCCCGACGCACCGACCGCCTACGACGTGGTGATCGACATCGTAGGCGGCGCCCAAGTCCCCCTGTTCCTGGACAGGTTGAACCCCAACGGCCGGTTCCTGGCCGTCGGCCTGGTCGCCGGTCCACCCCCGGCCGACTTCGGCGCCCGCCTGCTGGCCGCGTTCCGCAGCTCGCTCTCGTACGCCACGTTGAGCCTGGACACCGTGCCGATTGCCGCCAAGCAGGCGGTGCGCGCGTCCCAGTTCGCCGAGGCGGCGCGCGGGGAGCTGCGCGCGGTCGTACATGAGGTGCTGCCGCTGGGCGGGGCGGCGGAGGCCCATCGGGCGATGGACGAGGGGAGGGTGTTCGGGAGGGTGGTGCTGGTGCCCTGAGGGGGACCCGGACGGCGTTGAGCTGAGCGCGGGAGGGGCGGGTGCACCCAGAGTCAACTGTTCGAAATAGGACAGTCCGCTTGTGAAGTCGAAGCAGCGCAGGCAGCCACACTCGCCTCCCAACTTGACGAATTGGTACGGATATTCGGTCGTGCGTCAGTTGAGACCAGCTTGGGCGATTTCAGCCATCTGGTCTCGCCACTCGCCTGACCAGCGGAAGCCTGACCTACGGTCTCGTGCGGAAGATCCCGGTTCTGGTCATTCGCCCAGGACTGCGGGCCTGCGTCCCCGCAAGGGGACCTTGATCAACTCTCACGGAGGAGGATCCTGTGCTCGTGCGTACCGCACGCCGTACGTCGCTCGTAACGCTCGCTGCCGCCGCTCTGGTCGTGGGCACCATGTCCACCAGCTACGCGGATTCGAAGGATGTCCCGCAGATCGTCGACGCAACGACCTACAGCGAAGAGGGCGGGGTGGATCCCCAGTCCATGCTTCCGCAGGACGAGGCAACGCCAGCCACGGGCAGCGAGGTGCAGGCGTTCGCCGATCTGCTCATGAACACTTCGGGGCTCGAACTGTTTCAGGCACCGGCCAAGGAGAGCTACGAAGGGGTCGGCCAGACGCTGCGCTTCAGCCTGGGCGACAAGGACTACGCCCATCCGCTCGTCGTCACCCGGGTGACGGTCACGGGAGATGTGCCGGAGTCCGTCATCGCATCCGAAGGGGACGAGACGCATCGCACGACACTCCCCAACGGAACCCAGGTCATGACCGCCAAGGGCAGCGATGGAACCACGGTGGCCACGCTTTCCAAGACCGGCCAGCTGACGGCATGGGAGGCGCCGGCTGCTGATGGAGCCACCCCGTTCGCCGTGGAGAAGCTCACAGAGTGGGCGACCACCGTCGATGCCCAACAGCCCGGACGCATAACCGCTGCCTCGGCCAAGGCCCTGCGCGCCAAGCCCAAGTGCTGGCTGTACCTCACGAAGCCGTACACACACGGCGGTGCCAAGCACATCGCGGCTGATGCCTCCATGAACTGCGACCAGAAGGGCAAGGGAAACTTCACCGCCAGCCTGCGGCAGTACCACGGGCTCGGCCTCTGGAAGAGCAAGAGCATCAAGGGCTACACCAACGAGCAGGGCAAGAACTTCCCCGTGACCCTTGGTTGGACGTGCAGCAAGCTGACCGTGAGCAATTGGGTGTACCGCGCAGACATAGGCAACGCGACACTGCGCAACGGCAACGGATACTGGGGCGCGCACAACGTGCACTCGGCCACCAAGGTCATCCACTGCGCCTGAGGGTGCCCTGCTAACGTGCGGATGAGTCAAGCGAACGGCTGTTGAGCCGTGGAAGCGATACCGCGGGAGGGAGCCGGGTGCGCAGGCAGGAGCGACGCCGTCCGGACTCGGCCGATCTCACGACTGTCGGCTGTGGGTGGATTCTCATCGTCGCGCTGGTGACTCTGCCGGGGTTCATCGCGAAGGACGGCCCCCTCACGGCTTACATGGCTGTACTCGGCGTCGTGATCGGGTCCCTCTGGGCCAGGAGGAGACTGCGGCGCTGAGGCGTCGGCGCCCCCGGTTCAGAGGGAGGCGACGAACGCCTGCCAGGCGGGGGCGCCGAAGAGGACGGCGGGGCCGTGGGGGTTCTTGCTGTCGCGGACGGGGACGCCTGCCTGGCGGTGGGCGTCGTTCACTTCGAGGCAGTCGGCACCGTCACCGCTGCTGTACGTGGACTTGCGCCAGGCATCCAGCTCACGATTGCTCTGCATGTTCGTAATCGTCCGCCACCGACCTGATCAGCGCAAGCGACCTAAGGTGCGACAACGCGTCGCCCAACGCGTGCTCATAGAGAGCCTGGCAGCCGCGCACCACGGTCGGATCCTCCAGCACCTTGCCGGTGCTCACGCCTTCCACGTACGCGACAGGCGGGAGGTCGTTGAACCACATCAGGGAGACGAAGCCATCCAACACGTGCTGGCCAGCCGCGAACGGCAACACGTGCACCCGGATACGTCCGCTCTCCCCCAGGTCCGCGATGTGACGCAACTGCGCGCACATCACCGCAGGGCTCCCGACTGGCCTGCGAAGGACGGCCTCGTCCAGCAAGTACCACACCACCGGCGACTTGATGTCGTCGAAGACCTTGGCCCGCGCGAGCCGCGTGACCAGCAGGGCATCACTCTCCTCGGCGGACATCGGGGGGAACCATGCGCGGAAGATCTCGCGCGCGTACGCCTTCGTCTGGAGGAGGCCGGGGACGAGCCTAGGAGCGTAGGTGCGAATCATCGTCGCCCGCTGCTCCAACTCCAGTGCCTCCGCGAAGCGTTCCGCCGCTCGCCCCTCACCCCGGGACGGAAGGAACCGAACCAGCACACCCCCCGCCTCCAAGACGTCGTCCAGACGCCTCGCGTCATCCAGCGTCGGCCGCCGCCGCCCCGCCTCAATGTGGGCGATATGCGTACGGGACATGATCGCCCGCACACTCAACTCCTCCTGGGTCAGCCCCGCCCCCTCCCTCCGCGAACGCAGCTCCTCCCCGTACCGCAGTCGCGACTCCGGACTGTCCTCGATGGCCATCGCAACGCCCTCCCGTGCCAGCACAGTTGTCAAGCCCTGCCTACTGGCGAGGCTAGCCCCGCCGACCGCACTGTGTGATCGAAACAGCACACAGAGCGAGAGGCGGCCCGATGGAGACGGACCAGCAACAGCACACGGAGGGCGCGTACGTGGCGCACGCGAGCACGGACATCTACGGCCCCGGCAGGGTGCTCGCGCAGGACGGCGAGTTCCGCCGCGTCCGGTTCACCCACTTCGTGGCGACGATCCGCGTGAGCGACCTGCGGGCGGCGACGCCGGTCGAGGAGAGCGAGATGAAGACGTGGTGGCAACGGAAGGCGGAGCTTTACGGGAACGACTGGTAGGCGCCACGCCCGCCTCGTACGCTGTCGGCGTGAGGATCGAGGGAGCAGACCGGGGCTCGGGCTGCCACGTGCCCCGGAACGTCGTCATCACGGCTGCGCACACGCTGGCGGACGACCTCTGGGACCGCTACGACGTCCTCCCCGTACTGAATGGCCAGCACCGCCTCAGCTCCCTCGTCTCACTGCTGTCCGCGACCGTCCGCTTCCACGAGTACCTGGACAACCTGCCGGACGACGCCGAGTGGGAGCTGCGCGGGACGATCGCGCGGACGGCGGAGCAGGACACGCTCCTGCCGCAGGCCACGGCGCCGTCGCTGCACGGCGCCCGTGACCCGTTCCGCGGGATGGACGGGGCCGTGTTCGCCGAGGAGGCGCGCCGCCTGGCCGACTCGGCGCGCGCCCTCATCGCCCTGATCCGCGAGGACTTGGCGAAGGCGCTCGGCCCCGGCGACTACGAGTTCGTGGGCACCGTGCCAAGACACGACCGCTCACCGTGCGGCGTGGTCCGCCTGACCACGCCCACGATCCCCCGCGCGCCGGGACGGCCGAACTCCCCATCGATCACGACTCGATGGGGCGTCTCGGCTGCGTGCCCTCAGGGAGAGGCACAAGCGGCGTAGCCGACGCGCCCCCGGCTCCGGCTGGGAAGGCCACTGATGTCTCTGCTCGATCTGCTGCTGGACGCACCTTGGTGGGCGATCTGGCCCCTCGTTCTCCTGTTGGTGCTCACCGTGTGCGCCACACGTGTCGCCAAGGCCGTCCTGCCGCCCCCCGAGGACCGGGGCCAGTGGTGGCGCGACTTCTGGAACCGCCGCAACCGGTGAAGGGTCCAGGTGTGGGCGGCGGGCTCCCAGAGGAAGTCCCTTATCGGCGCGCGAGAGCCCCCGTAGTTGAGGGGTAAATAGCGGCTGAAACCGGGCCGTATCGGGATCACGGCCCGCGTCCTAGGCTGACCGCTGCGCACCGCCGGGTGCGTGCCCGACCCGACGTTCCGGGAGGTCGACCGTGCCAGCACAAGCAGGTCAGTCAGCAATGTCCGAGGGCATCTACCTCATCAAGAACGAGGCGAGCGGACTGTACGCGGGGGTGCAGCCGGGAGGAGGCGCCAAGCAGGGCGCGAAGGTCGTACTGGAGACACTGCACGCCGAAGGGGTGGAGCGGCACCGGCAGTTCTGGCACCTGAAGCCGCACAGCGCGCGCGAGGGCGCGTGGACGCTGCAGAACATCCACAGCACGCTGCGGATGGACATCCTGGTGAACCGGGGCCGCGCGGGCGCGGCGGTGCAGCAGTGCCCGCCGGAGTCGCGGGAGGACCTGCTGCTCACGCAGTTGTGGCGGCCGGAGCGGATCAGCGACGACGTCTACTCCTGGGTGAACGTGCACAGCCGCAAGCACCTCGCGGTACGCGGCGAGCGGCAGGAGGCGGGCGCCGAGCTGGAGCAGGCGGAGCCGAGCACCGAGGAGGGGCGCGGCACGCAGGCGTGGCGCCTGGAGAGCGTGCCCGCGCGCGGCGAGGCGAAGGCGTTCGACGCGCTGACCGCGCGGATCGTCTCACCGGGCACCTTCACCACGCCCGCGAACGTCCTCGCCTCGGCGGTCAAGGGCATCCTGGACGCCGGCGGCGGCGTCTTCGAGACGATGGCGAAGACCGTCCCGGACCCGCGGGCCCCGTATCTGCGCTTCGACGGCTTCCGCGGCGACGAGTTCATCCGCTTCTCGCCCCGGCTCGGCGTCGAATCCGGGCCGAAGAAGGCCAGCGAGCAGTTCCCGCGGCTCCCGCACGGGTTCCCGTCCGTCGACGCGGACGTCATCAACACCCGCAAGGGCAGCTCCTACACGCACGCCGCGGTGCTCGACCACGACATCCGGGAGTTCTCCGAGCGGACCGTGGACGACAAGGTCAGGCTGCTTCCGCCGCAACTCCAGGAGCAGCGGATCAAGGCCGCGACGGCCGCCGACCCCAAGGGCGACCGCGTCGTGTACTTCCTCCAGGACCGGACCGTGGTCACCAGGCTCGACGACCCCGAGTACGTCGAGGACTTCCAACTGCCGCACGCGCCCGAGGCGTTCCTGTACGACCTCGACACGGCCACCTCCGCCCCCTTCGACGACGCCATGCACTTCTTCCTCCTCAAGGGCGACCAGTTCGTGATCGTGAGCCCGGGGAAGCTGGTGCAGGGGCCGACGAAGCTGACGGATGCCTATCCCTGCCTCACCGGCGTGTGGCTGTAGCGCGCGGCCGGGTCACACCACGGACCGCAGCCAGCTCACCAGGATCCCGTTGACCTCCTCGGCCCGCTCCTGCTGCACCCAGTGCCCGCAGCCCTTGAGGATGTGGGACGCGGCCAGGCCGGGGAGCGTCACGTCGTACGCGTCGAGGGCGGCGGACAGCCACTGGAGGGACGGGTCGAGCTCGCCCGCGACGAACAGGGACGGCTGCGTGAGGGCGGCCCCGTCCCACGCCGCCAGGTCCGCCCAGTCGCGGTCCATGTTGCGGTACCTGCCCAGCGGCCCGGTCATGCCTCCCCGCTCGAACTCGGCCGCGTACACGTCCAGTTCCTCCTCGGACAGCCACTCCGGGAGTGTGCCGCCCTTCGGGAAGCGGTCGGACATCCGGCCGCCCTCGGGCACGAAGTGCAGGCTGGGCGCGTCCGGCGGCGGCATCGTGTCGCCGGACAGGGCGGTGTAGAAGCCCGCGATCCAGCCGCGCACGTCCGGCTCCATCTCGGCTTCCGCGCGGCCGGGCTCCTGGAAGTGGCTGATGTAGAAGTCCTCGTCGCCGGGGATCGCGGCGAACGCCTCGGTGGGGCGCGGGCCGCCCCGGGGCGCGTACGGCACGCTCATCAGGGCCGCCGCCCGGAAGACGTCCGGGCGGAGCAGCGCGGAGTTCGCGGCGATGGGCGAGCCCCAGTCGTGCCCGACGATCACCGCGGTCTCCTCGCCGAGTGCGCGGACGACGCCCACGTTGTCGGCGACGTGCGCGAGCATCCCGTACGCCGCCGTCTCCGTCGGCTTCGACGAGCGGCCGTACCCGCGCACGTCGATCGCCACCGCCCGGTACCCGGCCGCCGCGAGGGCCGGGAGCTGGCGCCGCCACGAGTACCAGGTCTCGGGGAAGCCGTGCACCAGCAGGACCAGCGGGCCGCTGCCCTGCTCCACGGCGTGGATACGGATGCCGGGGCTCTCGGGCAGCTCCAGCAGGCGGTGCTTCACATCGGGCGTGGTCACGGTCATGGCTCCTCCGGATGTGCGGGGTGGCTCGTCACGAGTCTGTACGGGGACGGGGGCGGGGGCCGAGGGATGTTGCCGGTTCGGCAAAAAGGCCCCGGGCCGGGCGGCTCCGGCCGGGCGGTCCGGTGCGGGGCCCCGGCAGGGCGGCCTACTCGCGCGGCTTCGCCGCCAGGAGGTGCGCGTGCTGCGTGCGCTCTCCCTCGTACGGCTCCCGGAGCAGATAGCCGTTCGGGGCGAACCCGGCCTCGCGCAGCAGCTCGTTGACCTGCTCGGGCCGTCGGCGCTGGAAGTCCAGGTCCACGGAGTGCCCGAAGGCCTCGTCGAAGTGGCGGATGTCGTCGCCGACTTGGAAGCCGAGCAGGAGCTGGCCGCCGGGGGCGAGGACCCGGTGGAACTCGGCGAAGACCTTCGGCAGGTCGGCCGGCGGGATGTGGATCGTCGAGTACCACGCGACCACCCCGCCCAGCTCCCCGTCCGGCAGGTCGAGCGCCGTCATCGAGCCCACCTCGAACGGCAGGTGCGGATACTTGGCGCGGGCCAGCTCCAGCATGCCCGGCGACAGGTCGATCCCCCGCATCCGCAGCCCCAGGGAGCTGAGGATGGCGCTCACCTCACCGGTGCCGCAGCCGATGTCGGCGACCGTGCCCCCGCCCGCGTCCCGCACCAGCTCGGCGTACGCCGTGAACATCGCCCGGGCCAGCGGCCATTTGTCCAGCTCGCCTCGCCACTCCTTCTCGACGGTCTCGGCGATGGCGTCGTAGGAGGTCCGGGTCTTGGTCAGGTACGCGTCTTCAGCCATGCGGGGACGCTACTTCGACCCACTGACAACGCCCGCCCCCGCGATGCGGTCAGACCTCCTGCGCCGCCACCGACGGCAGCGGAAGCAGCGGCGCCGACGGGTACGCCGAGGGCGCGCCGCCCGCGAGGCGGGACTTCGGCAGCCAGAGGGAGAGGATCCGGCTCGACCGGTCGAAGTACCGCTCGGGGGCGAGGGATCCGGGGAGCAGCGCGCCGAGGGACGGTGCGGCCTCCAGGTCGGCCGGGGTGGCGCGGGACGCCACCGTGTGCAGGCCGATGAGCCGCTGCTCCGGCTGGTGCAACAGCCACACGGCCGCGAGCCCGCGCGCCTCGGCCTCGTCCCGGAGCGCCCCCCAAGCACGCTCCAGGGCCGCCTCGGCACCCCCGTCGCCCCCGTCGCCGTCGTACCGGAAGCGCTCGAACCGGCTCACGTGATGCGCGTCCAGGGCCTTGAAGTTGTGCGCCCCCGCGACCCGCCACACGAACCGCTCCACGTCCAGGAAGAACGGGCGGCTCCAGAACTTCACGCCGGGCTCGAACTCCAGCTCCTGGCTGGTGAAACGCTCGTACTCGACGACGTCGGCCCACGTCTCGAACAGATACCGGCCGCCCGTGTAGTGCCGCCCCGCCGCCTCGTCGATCCGGCTCGGCATGTACTTCGCGTACATGCCGGGCCGTACGTCCATGACGCGCCGCTCCACCTCCTGCTTGTCCACGATGTCCTGCACGTCCGCCGCGCCGATGCCCGCCGCCAGCGGGAAGTCCGACGTGAACGCGGCCTCCATCGGGATCGGGCCGATGTCGTAGCCCTTGATCGGGCCGGGTCCGTACGTGTGCGTGGTCATGGCGCACCCCTTCGCTGCCGCTGGTTTCCGGATGTGCCAGGACCATAGCTCGAACATCGGCCAATTTCCAAACACTGTTCAACCTTTGCTCGCCGTACCATGGAGCCATGCCTGCTGCGAGCCGCCGCGAACGCCATCGCGCCCAGACCACCGCCGAGATCAAGGCGACCGCCCTGAAACACCTGGTGGAGGAGGGTGCGGAGGCCGTGGCCCTGCGGGGCATCGCCCGCGACATGGGCATGGCGCCCGGCACCTTCTACAGCTACTTCGACACCCGCGAGGCCCTCCTCGCCGCCCTCGCCGCCGACGCCTACCGCGACCTCGCCGCCCACCTCCGCGCCGCCCGCGACACCCACCCCGCGACGGTCCCCGCCGCCCGCGCCCTGGCCCACGGCCTCGCCTACCGCGCGTGGGCCCTCGCGCACCCCCAGGAGTTCCGGCTCCTGTTCAGCGGGCGGGCCCAGGCGCCGCGCGCGGACACGGCCGAGAGCGCCGAGGCGGAGTACGAGCTGTGCCTCGGCATCGTGGAGCTCGCGACGACGGCCCGGCCCGCCGGGGACGCCAGTGCCTACGCCTGGGGCGACTTCGACCCGGCGTTCACCGCCGTCGCCCGCGCCGCCTTCCCCGACCTCACCCCCGCCGCGCTCGCCCTGTCGCTGCGGGTGTGGGGGCGGATGCACGGGCTCGTGACGCTGGAGATCGACGGTCTCCTTCGGCCGCAGATCGACGATCCGGCGGTGCTGTACGGGGACGAACTGCGGGATCTGGTGCGGGGGTTGGGGCTCGCGCCGGTCAGCTGAGTCCGAGGACCAGCTTCGCCGCCACCGCCGCCCCGTCGTAGCTGACCGCCGCCGCCACGGCCGCCGCCCGCTCCCCGGTCCCGGGCGCGAGCGCCGTCCCCAGCGCGGCCGACAGGGACGCGAACGTCGGCGTCGGCCCGTCGTGCGCCGCACCGATGCCCAACTCGGCGACCCGGCCCGCCCAGTACGGCTGGTCCGTCGCCTGGGGTACGACCACCTGCGGCGCACCGGCCCGGGAAGCCGTCGTCGTCGTACCCGCCCCGCCGTGGTGCACGACGGCCGCCACCCGGCGGAACAGGGCCTGGTGATTGACCTCGTCGACGGCGAAGCAGTCGTCCTGGTCGTCGATCAGGGCCAGGTCGGCCCAGCCGCGCCGGACGAGGACCCGGCGGCCCTGTGCGCGTACCGCCTCGATGGCGACCCGGGCGACGTCGTCCGAGCCGTGCATCGGCATGCTGCCGAAACCCACGTACACCGGGGGCGCGCCCGCGTCGAGGAACTCCACCAGGCCGTCCGGGAGCGGGCGTTCGTCCGGCAGCGTCCAGGCGCCGGTCTGCACCACGTCGAAGCCGAAGCCCGCGCCCTCGGCGGCCCGCCAGGGGTCGAGGACCGGGTCCGTCGCCAGCCACGGCCGGTCGCCGATGACGTAGTCGCGGACGTCGGCCACCGGGGGCAGGCCCATCGACGCCCGGTTGGTGTTGACCGCGTCCCCGAACAGGACATTGATGCTCCGTGCGTCCAGGTCCCACAGCTCCCGGTTGTCGGTCACCTCCGGCGGGAACGGACGGCCCGGGTACGCCAGCGGCGCGTGGTGCGGCGACGGCAGCGTGAGCTGCTGGAACGTCACCGACACGGACGGAACGCCCAGCTTCTCCGCCACCGAACGCGCACCCGCCACCGCGGGCACCATGCCCGTCGCCACCAGCGCGTCGCACCCCTCGGCCGCCGCCGTGACCGCGTCGAGCTGGCTCGCGATCAGCTCGGCCGCGCGCTCCGGCAGGGACTTCGGCTGCCGCGCCGCGGTCGTCAGCGCCCGCGCCGACTGCCCGACCGGCACCATCTCCACGCCGACACCGGCGAGGCGCTCCGCGAACTCCTCGTCCGGCGGCGCGCACACCCGTACCTCCGCGCCCAGCTCCCGCAGCCGCACCCCGAGCCCCACCAGCGGCTCGACGTCCCCGCGCGACCCGTACGTCGAAAGAACCACACGCATGTCGCCACTCCCCATGTCCGCTCCCCATGTCCGCGCACCGAGATCGCGCCCCGAGATCGCGCCCCGAGTCCGCTGTTCCCGGCCTCGGCGGGCGATTCTGCGGCACCACGGGGGCCTTGCCGCAAGCCCCCCGGTGAGCTATACGTTGAGAGTGGCGGGGAGAGGGTGCCCGCTTTTTTCATGCGCCTTTCCCGGCACCGAGCACCGAATCCGCCTGGCCGCCGCCTTCGCTAGGCGCCGGACGCGGGCCCCGCCGCCGCGTCGAGCCGGATCTCACGCCGCAGCACCTTCCCCGCCTCCGACCTCGGCACCCGCTCCCGGAACTCGATCACACGCGGCACCTTGAACCCGGCGAGCGCGCCCCGGCAGTGCGCGGCCAGGCGGTCGGCGAGCCCGTCGTCGCCCGGTGTCCCCGGCTCGGGCTGCACGACGGCCGCGACCCGCTGCCCCCACTCCGCGTCCGGTATCCCGACCACGGCCACGTCCGCGACGTCCGGGTGCGCGATGAGGACCGCCTCGACCTCCGCCGGGTACACGTTCACGCCCCCGGAGATGATCAGGTCGGTGCGCCGGTCCCGCAGGTACAGCCAACCGTCCTCGTCGACGTACCCCTCGTCACCAGCCGTGAAGTACCTTCCCCGCATGGCCCGTTCGGTCTTCTCGGCGTCCTTGTAGTACGCGAACGGCACGACGGGCCGGAAGTACACCCCGCCGGTCTCGCCGACCGCGACCGGCCGCCCGTCCCCGTCCAGGATCCGCACGTCGGTGCCCGCGAGGGGCAGGCCCACGGTGCCGGGCCTGGCCAGCCAGTCCGCGCTGTCCGCGGCGGATACCCCGCCCTCGGTGGCCGCGTAGAACTCGTACAGGACGGGCCCGAACCAGTCGATGGCACGCCGCTTCACGTCGGGCGGGCAGGGCGCGGCGCCGTGCACGACGGCACTCAGGCTCGACACGTCGTACCGCCCGCGCACCTCGGCGGGCAGCCGCAGCACCCGGTGCAGGACCGTCGGCACCGCGAACAGCACGTCGACCCCGTGCCGGTCGACGAGCTCCAACCAGTCCTCCGTACCGGGCCGTTCGGCGATCACGGCCGTGTGCCCGAGCTGCATCGCCATGTTCGCGAACAGGCCGGGCGCCGCGTGGTACAGCGGCGAGGCGCACAACTGCGTGTACGCGCCCGGGCGCACGCCGACGCGCGCCATGAAGTCCAGTTCGTACGGGCTCGGTCCCGGCGGTGCTTCGGACAGCGCGCGGCGGACGGCCTTGGGGCGGCCGGTGGTGCCGGAGGTGTAGAGCATGACGCCGCCGGCGCGAGGGTGCGGGGGCGGGGTTGCGGGGGCGGTGGCGAGGAGGTCTTCGTAGTCGGTCCAGGCCGGGGGCGGCTCCGGGGTCGTTGCCGGGCGTGCTTCCCGGGACCGCTCCGAGGGCGCATCCGGGCACGCTTCCCGAGACTGCCCCGAGGACGCCTCCAGGCACGCTTCCCGAGACTGCCCCGAGGACGCCTCCAGGCACGCTTCCCGAGGCCGCTCCGAGGACGCCTCCAGGCACGCTTCCCGAGGCCGCGCCGGGGGCGGGCCTTGGGGCGTCTGCCCGGCCCGCCACACCAGGCGCCGCTCCGCCGGGATCCCGGCCGCGTCCAGCGCGGGCCCCGCCACATCCAGCAGCGACGCGTCCACGACGACCACCCGCGCCTCGCTGTCGGTGACGACATGCGTCACCTCGGCGGTGGTGAAGTGGTGGCTGAACGGCGTGAAGTACAGCCCTGACCGGCCGGTGGCGAGCCGCAGTTCGAAGAAGGCGCGGCTGTTGGGCAGCATCGCGGCGACACAGTCCCCCGGCCGCAGGCCCAGCCCGGCGAGGGCGTGCGCGAGCCGGTTCACGCGGGCGGCCAGCTCCCCGTACGAGACGGTGGTGCCGTCGGGCTCGACGAGGGCGGTCCTGTCGGGGTGCGCGGCGGCGACCGCGCCGAAGCCGACTTCCGTACCCGCTGCGGCGCCCATGCTCTCCCCTGTACCCGGCCGTCCTGCCGTACCCAGCCGTCCTGCGTCCATGGCGCATCGTAGGCACAGGCCGTCACACTGACATCAGCGCCCTGACCTGGCCTGCTCAGGTCCGGTGTCCGTGCGGGAACCGCTGGATGGTGGTGCTGAGCATGCGGGCGCTGCGCCGCGCGACCTCCGTGGTGTGCGCGAGGCGGCGCGGGTCGGGCACGGCCACGCCCACGGCGGCGACGACCTCGCCCGAGGCGGCGTGCACGGGCACCGCGAGGCAGAGCCGCTCGCCGCCCCATTCGTACTGGTGGAGGTCGAGGCCCTGCTCACGGGCGGCGCGCAGGCGCCGGGCCCACTGGTTCGCGGTGTGGTCGGGTGGCGGGGGCGCGGGTGGGGGCGTGCGGGCGGACGGGGGCGACCCCAGGGCCGCGAAGACGACGTCGGCCGCGCTGTCGGGCGGCAGGGTCTGGCCGGGCAGGTGCGGGAAGAACTCCCGGGCGGCCGCGGCGATCCCGGTCACGACCGTCATGCGCCCACCGGAGGGAATGGCCACGCACACCGTGGCCCGGGTCTCCAGGGCGAGGTGCCGCAACGGCCCGGCCGCGCCGCGCTCGAGGAACCGGTGCGCGGTCCACGACCGGCCGAGACGGGCGAGGGTCGGGCCGACGCGATAGCGCCCCTGATGCTGTTCCACGGCGCCCAGCTCGACGAGTTGCCCCAGCAGCCGGTGCACGGTGGTCTTGGGCAGCCCCGTCCCCGAGGCCAGCGCGCTCAGGCCCGCCTCGCCGACCCGCGCGATCTCGTCCAGGACCACGAACGCCCCCGCGAGGACACCCCGCCCGCCCGGGGGCCCGTCCGCCCCGCCCGCCCGCGTCCCACGCCCCTGCTCCATGGTCCCCCCGGTGCTCGGTGGCCCGAAAGGAGCACCACAGTAGGCGTGGCGGGAAGGGGAGTTGGAGGCCCAGACAAGCCGAATGGGAAAGACCCCCGCGACGAGGCGGGGGCCTTGGCTGTTCAGGTGTCAGTCCAGTACCGACTCGCCCCGGACTACGGACTACGGACTGCCGACTACGGACTGCCGACTACGGATTGACGACTACGGATTGACGATGAAGTAGTCGATCGGCACGCCGAGCGGGCTGCCCCAGTCGATGTGGACGCGCACGGAGATGACGCCGTTGTCGGGCGCCACGTTGTACACCAGGTAGCGCGCCGCGCCGATGAACTTGCCGCCACCGCCGGTGGGTTCACTCACCGCCACGAACACGCGCGTGTTGGCCGTGAAGGTGGAACTCGTGAGGTTGAAGCGCACGAACCCGTTCCACGCGCCCCAGTCGTGCCGGTAGGTGTAGCCCCTGCCCGTCAGTTCCTGCGGACTCACCGCCCCCGTCTCCCCGACGACCCGGATCTCCGATTCCTCAAGCTTGGCCTCGACGAGCTGCTCGGGTCCGTGCGGTGTCTGCTGAGCTGCCATGTCGCTCCCCCCTCGACGCCCGCCGTCACCGGCGAGCGCCGAATCACCCGGATTTCCTACGCGTTCGAGGCTGCCCGGGGCAGCGCGGACCGGGCAAGCGTTGTTCCGCTGACCGGACCGGAAGGGCCACGACCGCCCGCGACCGGCCACCGCGCGCGCAAGGCGCTCCGCGAAGGCGCGCAGCGCGTCGATGCGGTGCGGGTCGTAAGGCATGGAGTGGCGCGCGCCCGACGTGAGGGTGATCTCCATCCTGGGCCTGCGACCGGTGCCGAAGTCCAGGCGGGGCTTCTGGAAGGCGTGCATGCGGTGGGTGTCGGAGTAGCCGAAGACCTCGAGCACGCGGCCGTCGAAGGAGAGCAGGACTGTGTCGGTCACGAAGACTTCGTCGGGTTCGTGTGCTTCGTACGGTGGTGACGTCACGCCGTCTCGCCGTCCCCCGCGTAGAGGTAGCCGCCGGGGCGGGCGGGGTCGGCGATCAGGAGTACCTGGTCCCCGGTGCGCGGGATCCGCAGCTTGGACACGATGGTCTGGAGCGCGATCGGGTCGGCGTGGGCTCCGGACGGCCGCAGGACCAGGTCGACGACCGGGTCGAAGTTGACCAGCTTGCCGGTGTCGCTGATCGACACGACGACGGCGGGCGTGGTCGGCGCCCCCATGGCCAGCAACTGCCGTGCGGTGGCGGCGGAGTTGTGCGCGCCGATCGACTGCTGGACCTTGGCGAAGTCCTCGCCGCCGAGGAACGCGCGCGTCGTACGGCCGTAGAAGCCCTTGCCGGAGGCCACCTTCCCGGCGATCTCGGCGGCCCGCTCCTCGCGGGTCTTGCGCTTTCCGAAGAGTCCCATGGTGTGCCTTCCCCCTCTGGTGCCGTCTCTGGCTCTGGTGCCGGTGCTGGTGCCGGTGCCGGATCTCGTGCCGGTGGTGCTGCCCGGCGTGCTTGACGTGGACGCTAGGGGGCGGGTCTCGCCTACCGATCCCAGGTTCGACCGTCTGTTCCCCGACGACGTAATCTCGGGCCATGCCGTCCGCGAGCAAGCTGCCGAGCGACGGGCGCCGTTCGCGGGCCAAGGTCATCGACAGCGCTTGGCGTGGGCTCGGGGCGGAGGCGGAGCCCGGGGCCGGGTCGGTCCTTCGGGCGCTGAGCGGGCCCGGGGGCGCGCCGTTGACCCGTACGGTCAAGCTGATCGTGCTGCCGCTGATCGTCAGACCCGCCCTGCACCCGGAACTCGCGGCCGACTTCCTCGGCCCGCGCGAGGCCGACCGCCTCGACTCGCTGATCCGGGATTCCGGTGCGGTGCTGGTGGCCACGGCCCAGTGGTTCACGCTGCTCAAGAAGGCCCGCCGGACGCTGGGGATCGTGGCGGGCAACCCCCAGGACCTCTACTTCCAGCGCTGCTTCGAGCTCGCGACCGAGCACGGGGCACCGACGGCCGGGGCGGACGCGGTGGCCCGGGCGGTGGTCGAGGACGTCGCGGACGTGACCGGTGGGCGCACGGTGGCGGCGTTGAGGGAGCATCTGGCCGATGCCGGGCGGTGCACGCGGCTCGACGAGGTGCTGACCGCCGCTTGGGAGGCGGGTCGGGCGGACCTGGACGTCGACGCGGATGTGAGCACGGCGATCGGCTTGGCGGCGGAGGTCCTTGAGGTCTGCGGTGCGAACGGTACGAACGGTACGCCGGACCAGCGCCCGCGTCCGGGGGACAGTGCGGCGGCCTTCGCCACCATGGTCCGGGGCGGACACGGCAGCCTGTTCGGGCGCGTCCTGCGGACGGACGCACTCGGGCGCGCCTTGCGGACGGACGCACTCGGGCGCGCCCTGCGGACGGACACGAGCGGGGTGTGGGGGCGTGCCGACGTACCGACGCACCTGGGACTGACCGCGCACCCGGTGCCGCCGCGCCCGGAGGTCGGCCGGAGCGCGTCGACCGCGACGCTCCCCGCACCGCTCGACCGCACGCTCTTCGAGCGGCTCTTCACCGTCCTCCAGACGTCGACGCACCGGGACGAACTGCCGACGGTGCCGGAACTCGTGCGGCGGGAGGTCGGCCGGAGCTGTGCTCCGCTCGGGCTGTACGACGAGAGCTTGCGGGTGGTTGTTCTGCTCGGCGGGAGGCTGGCTGTGGGGCTGGATCCGCTGGGGTGCGGGGGTGGTGGGGTGGGTGGGTCGGGGGGAGCCTCTGGGCCGGGAGCCGCAGCCGTCCTTGCGGAAACGGCTGCCCACCGCATCGTCAACAGCCGCTGGCAGCGCGAGGCTTCGGTCCTGCGGGCCCGCCGGATGACCGTCTCCCCCCGCCCCGACCCGGACGGCGGCCCGCTGGAAGCCCTCGCCCACGACCTGCGTACCCCGTGGTCGGCGTACATGCGGCGGCTCTGGGTGCGGCTGCACGGGCGGGACGTCCGCGACGCGGCGCTCGCGGACGCGGCGGCGGCCTGGGCGGTGCTGGACGGGGTCGCGCGGTCGGTGATGATGGACCACCGGGCGCGGGTCCGGGCGGCGCTGCGTGCCTTGTCGTCCGACGCTCTGTCGTCGGATGCCCTGTCGCCCGACATCCCGCCGTCCGACGCCGTTCCGTCCGAAGCCCGGTCGACGGCCGCCGCACGTACGGCCGAGCCGAGGAGCGCGTGATGCCGGAGCCGCAGGCCGACGTCCACATCACCCGGGCCGACGACGACACCGTACGCGTCGGCGGCCCGGCCGTCGGGCCCGCCTGCACCCGGGCCGTCCTCGATGTCGCCGGCGCCGTCCTGACCTGGCCCGTCCTCGGCGCGCCGGGGCTGCCGACGGCGGAGATCCATGACGTGGGGCGGGCGCAGCAGTGGCTGTGGGCGGTGTACGGCGAGGGCGTCGCGGGTGCCGTGGACGTCCTCGCGGCGCCGCTCCCGCCAGATGCGGGGGCTCCGCCGGGTGAGGTGATCCTGCCGGGCGAGGTGGCCCTTCCCGGCGAGATGGCCCTGCCCGGCAAGGTGGCCCCGCCCGGCGAGATGGCCCTACCAGCGCAGCCCACCGCCCTCGCGGACAGCGCCGCCCGACTCGCCCTCGGCCACTGGGCGGCCCGCTGGTGGCCCACATCGCACCTCGACGGGATCCCCGCCCTCGAACCGGACCTGCTCGGCCTGGAGTTGGCCGCCCTCACCCACGCGTGCCAGCAGCTCTTCGACGACTTGGAGGACCAGCCCGACGGCGACGCGGCCGTACTCCTCGAGGACCACCGAGCCTCGCTCGACCCGCTGATCAGCTGGTGGCGCGCCGCACGGCGGCCGACGGACCCCGCGTACCGACTGGACAGCGTGCTGCGGCTCCTCGACGACGCGGCGGACAACGCGGGGGTGGACGGGGAGAGTTGGCGTCGGCTCCGGTCGGCCCTGGAGGCCGGTACGGGGCACACCCCCGGCGCCACCCCCCTCGACCTCACCGCCCTCCTCCCCCGCGACTACGCCCTCACCGCCGGAGCGGCCCCCCTCCCCGCGGGCGGCCGCGTGATCGCCCGCGGCACGGGGACCAACGACTGGCACCGCTACCCGCCCGGCTTCGTCGACGCGGCCGAGACCGCCGTGTCCTGGACCGCGTACGCGCTCGGCGCCGGACGCCGGATCGAGGTCGAGGTGGTCGCCGACGCCGCGGCACCCTCCGGCGGTGTGCTCCTCGCGGCGGAGGTCGAGGTGAACGGCGCCCCGCCGCACCGCGTCCCGCTGGCCCGCCGGGACGACCTGTGGACCGGCAGGGCGGACCTCCAACTCCCGGCCGCCGCGACGTCGCCGCGCATCGAGGTCGGCGTACTCCTGCCCGGCTTCGACCCGGGCCCCGGCGCCCCTGACGGCGCCGCCCGCACCGGGGTCCGCGCCCTGACCCGGCGCCGCCTCGCCAACGCGGCGGAGCCGCGCGCCGGGGAGGGCACGGGCACGGAGCCGTTCCTCGCCGAGATCGCGGCCGCCGCCGTACAGGAGGACTACTAGCGCATGCCGGAAGACAGAGAGGCCGAGGAACAAGCCGAGGAACAGGCCGAAGAACAACCCGCCCCCCTGAGCTACGGCGAACCCTTCAGCTATGGCGAACCCTTCGACACCGGCTTCGCCCTCGCCGAACACCACCAGCTCACCCCCGACCTCCCCGCCGCCCAGGCGGTCTACGCCGAACTCCTCGCCCTCGCCGAGTCGATCGAGGACTCCCCCGACGTACAACTCCTGCGCGGCCATCTCCTCTGCGACCTCGGGTCCGTCCAGCTCACCGCCACCGACCTGCCCGCCGCGACCCGGTCCATCGAGCGTGCCCTCGGCCTGGTCAGGGGCGTCGCGTCCGCCCCGATGGGCCCGCGCGGCCGCCAACTGTGGCTGGAGGTCCTGCTCAAGACGCTCCTCGCCAGGGCCGAACTGCTGCGCAGGACAGGGAACCTGGACGAGGCTCAGGCCACGGCGGACGAGGCGGCGGCCGTGCTGCCGGAGTTCGCGGACCCCGAGGGGCTGCGCGGCGCCGAGGTCGGCATGGCCCGCGTACACCTGCTGCTCGACCGCAGCGAGTGGGGCGCGGCCGAGGAACTCGCCTCGGCCCTCCTCACGACGGCACCCGCGGTCGAACCGCACCTGCTGGACTGCCTCGGCGTCATCTGCGCGTCGACGCACCGCTTCGACCTGGCGGAGGACTACTTCGCCCGCGCGGAGGAGGGCTACCGGGCGCTCGGACACACCTCGGGAGAGCAGCAGCTCCTCTCCCACCGGGCGTACGCGGCGATGCGCGCCGGAGACCTCGACCGCGCGGAGCGGCTGTACGCCGAGGCCGCCGCGGTCTTCGAACGGCAGGGCCAGTCCGAGGACCTGGCGGTCTGCGAGCAGGCCCGCGCCGCCCTCGCCGCATGGCGCGGCGACACCGCCGACGCGACCGGCCTGACGGCGTCCAGCCTGGCCCGCTTCGAGCGCCTCGGCGCCGCCGTCGCCGCCGCCGACACGATGCTGATGGGCGCCCGGCACGCGTACGAGCGGGGCGACATCGACGAGATGAAGCGGCTCGCCCAGACCGCGCGGGACGTCTACCAGGAGCGCGGCGTGTACGAACGCTGCGCGCAGGTGGACCTCATGCTCGCGCGGACCCTCGAGGACAACTTGAACCGGACCGACCACGGCGACCACGAGCGGACGTCCCTCGCGAACGCGCTCTCCCTCGCCCTGCCCGCCGCGCTGGCCCTGGAGGCGGCGCGCCACGACTTCGCCGGCGCCCACGCCCGCAGCCAGTGGCACCAACTCGCCGACGAGGCCATGCGGTTGGTGTTCCGCCTCGCCCTGCGCGCCCAGGACCAGGGCCTGATCTTCGAGCTGGTGGAACACCGCTGCGCGGGGGCGTCACTGGCCCTGAGCCGCACGGATCGTACGGAGCGTACGGACGGTGCGCGGCCCTCGCTGCCCGACGCGGGGATGACCTTCCCGAACGCGGCCATGAAGACGTACGCGCAGACGAAAACCGGCACGGGCACCGGGACCGACGCTGACACCGACACCGGCACTGACACCGGCGCCAACACCGACGCTGACACCGATTCCCCGATGGCCCTGGGCGGCGTGGCGGCCGAGGCCGCGGCCTCCGTCGGCCTGCGGGTCGCACCGCCACCCCGCATCCTGATGTCCCCCGAAACAGGCCGCATCGCGCTCCAGGAGTACATCCAGGCAGCCGAGTTCCGCTATCACCGGCGGATCGTGAGCGAGGAAGAGGTGCCGTTCTGGCCGCCGACGACAACGACCTGACCCACCCGAACCGCCCGGTGGTCCAGGTCCGCCTGGCCGACGCCGACGACCTCCACATGACGTGGACGTGGACCAGCGGCGCCCAGGGCTTCGGCACGGGTCACGCCCCGGCGCGGGAGGTGGACGAGGCGGTGGGCGCGCTGACGGCGGCGCTGCCGGGTGGGGGCGGATCCGGGGAGGGGATGCGGCGCGCGTTCGAGTCCGGGGCGCTGGCCACGTACGAGGACGAGCGACGCCTCGCACGCGTACTGGCCGAGGCGTTGTGGCCCCCGGCCCTGACGGACCAGATCCGCCAGGTGTCGGCGCACCGCGGCCGCCGCCCCCTGATACGCCTCCAGCCGTCACCCCGAGTGGCCCAGGTCCCGTGGGAACTCCTGGCGGTGGACGCGCCGGACACCACGAAGGACACCCGCCTGCTCGACTTGGCGGACATAGCCACGACAACCCCGGCGTCCCTACGCGCCCCCACACCCCCCGCCCCTCACACACCCCCGCCCGACACCACCAACACCCCCACCACCCCCTCCACTTCCACCACCCCCTCCTCTCTCACCACCCCCTCCGCTCCCCCCACCGTCCTGATCCTCGACCCCCGGATCCCCGGCTTCCGGGCGGACTCCCCCCTCGGCTCGGTCCTGGGCCCCCCGGGCACGGACCCCGCGCTCCTCGCCCTGATCCGGCGCCACATGGACGCGGGCCCGATCGCACCGCCCGTATCGACCCCCGCCGAGGCGCTGCGCCGCACGGACCTGGACCGCGAGTGGCTGAGCGAGGTGCTGCGCGAGGGAGCGCGCCGTCTCCTGTACGTGGGCCATGTGAGCGGCGCGCCGCTGGAGGCGGGCCGGAGCGAGGACGTGACGCTCCACCTCACGTGCGGCCCGGAGACGAGGGGCCTGACAGCCCCGGTCCGCACCCACCGCCCCCTGTCCGCGAAGGACCTGCTCCTGGGCACGCTCCCCCTCGAACCGGACGGCGTACCGGGAGCGCGCCTGTGGCCCGCACCCCCGCGCGTGGCCCTGATCGCCTGCGAGAGCGGCGGCGACCTGCGCTTCACCGAATCCTTCGGCCTGGCCACGGCGATGATCCACAACGGCGCGCACCTGGTCACAGCGACCCGCTGGGTCCTGCCGACGAGCTTCGCGTTCCACCGCTTCGCGTCCGTACCGGATCAGCTGCGCCCGCTGACCGAGGCCGTGATCGCGGTCGACGCGGCCCACGAACACGAGGACCCCGTACACCGGCTGGCCCACTGGCAGCGCGCCCGACTGAACCACTGGCGCACGACCCGCGGCCCGGAGCACACCCCCCTGCTCTGGGCGGCCCTGACCAACATCATCAACTGAGGGCGGCCCAAACCCCCGGATACCGAAGGGAGATCACCCCCAGGACAACGGCGATGCCCCCCGCTCCGACCAGAGACCGAATGAACCGGACGGCGGCGGCACGATCGCGCCGGTCATGGTCGAGGTCGGGGGTGAAGACGGCCGGATCGCCGGGCGCGTAATGGATGACGAGGTCACGCCCGAGGGACGACCGGGGATTCGGAATGCCGTCCCTGCAGAGGGCGGTGACGAGCAGCCGCTCCCGCGTGGTGAACTGGACGACAGGAGCGTGATTGACGATTTCGTCGCCCTCGCCATCGGTGTAGACGTCCCTGCTGACAGCGATGACACGCCCAGGAACGGCAACAGCATCCGCCAGCAGGGCACCGCGCTCCCGGGCAAGGGCGACATCACGGCTGAGCAGACCGACAGCGCCCAGCAGCCCCCCGACTCCCAGGAGCCCCACGCCGTACCCCCACACGAAGAACGCCTGGACGACCAACCCCACGCACATCAGGAACACGAGGCAGTTGGGCGCACCAAGCCCCCGGGTCTCCCCCTCCGCGTCCTCCAACAACCGAAACCGCTCAGGCCGCCCCCGCGGAAACCACACCGCGAACTCCCGCCCCACCCAGGCCACATCCACCACATGCCCTCGCTTCCCCGCATGCCGCACCCGCACCTCCCGCTGCCCGACGGGATCCCAAAAGGCCACGACCACCGGCACCCCACCCTGCTTGGACTCCCCGTGCCCGGGCGGCTGCACCTCCACGACCGTCCCCCGCACCCACACGGCCCGCTGCACCCGAGTGACCCCACCCAAGGAACACGCGTACCCCACCAACGCGATCCCCCCAGGCACCACCCACCACAGCCCGACCATCCCCTGAAGACCCATCCCCGGACCGTCCCCCACCCGGCCCCCCTACCGATCCCAGGTCCCCCGCCCCACCACCCCCCGGAAAACAAAAAGAGGCCCGGCTCAGACACTGTCTGAGCCGGACCCCAACGGAGCCGCCTTCGGGATTCGAACCCGAGACCTACGCATTACGAGGGCTTACAAGATCGTGACGGGTGGTCATCCGTGATCGTGCTCAATCCGGGTTTGCCCGTTCAGAGGCTTGCCGGGCTCGATGGCGTGATGCTCAGTCCAACGGGCCCCGTCCCGGCCGCTCACGCATCGCACTCAGCTGGAATACTTCCGACGGTCACCCCACCCACAGTCGCAGACCTGTGCGGCGCTTGACGTGGAGGCTCTCAGGCAAGCAACCTGAATCGCTGATGAGGTGTGGGCATCCCCCTCACCACCGTCCCAGCGCGGCCGCCAGCCGCCGACAGGAGCACAGTGACCGCTCTGCACGCCCAGCAGCTTGAACACGCCCTTGATGAGCAGTTCACTGACATCGTTGCTGTTGACGATCTATCCAAGTTTGAGCAGCGAATCCAGCGGAGCTCATTTCTCTCCCGTTCTCTGGCTGCCCTGGCGACCCGCGAGTTCACCGGCTATCCGCTGCAACGCTGCGCCGAGTTCGTCATCGACTCGTTCGGCGACCAGGGCATCGACGCCGTGGCGGTGGATCTCGCCTCAGAAGAGCCCCAGGTCTGGGTGGTGCAGGCGAAGTGGAGTAGTGACGGCACAGCCACCTTCTCTAAGGGCGCTGCCCTCGACCTAAAGAACGGTCTGGAACTTCTGATCGCCCGGGAGTACCAGTACTTCAACGCTAAGCTGACGCCGCTCATCCCAGATCTGGAACGGGCGCTCAGCAATCCGCGGGTACAGATCACCCTGCTGCCGGCCTGGGCAGGGACCCAGCCGATGGGGGCCGAAGCCAAGGAGGTTCTCGACCGGTTCTGCGCGGAGTACGAGGACTCGCTACGCCTGCGCACCCTGCGGCTGCCGGACTTCATCCGCATCCTGCGCTCCGGAATCGCCGAACCCCAGATCAAGCTGAAAGCATCGGCCTCAGCTGTCGATGTCAGTCCGATCAAGGATCCCATCCTGGCCTACCACGGCACGATCGGAGGCGCGGAGGTCGCGCGCTGGTACGAGGACAACCACCACCGGCTCTTCCAGCGGAACATCCGCAATCCGCTCGGTGTCACCGCGGTAAATCGCACCCTTGTGGAGACCCTTCGTAGAAGGCCCGAGTACTTCTGGTACTTCAACAACGGGATCACGGTGCTGTGCGACAAAGTGATCATGGGCCCTCGGGGGGACCTGGAAATGGAGGGAGCAAGCATCGTCAATGGTGCTCAGACGGTCGCCTCCGTCCACGAGGCGTACCAGCAAACCCCGGATGTCGTCACACGCGCACGGATCAGTGTCCGCATCATCTCCTTGACGGACTGCCCGGAGGGCTTCGACCACGACGTCACCCGAACAACCAACACCCAGAACAGGGTGGAGCCCCAGGACTTCATCGCCCTAGAGAAGGTGCAGCAGCAGCTCCGCGACGACTTTCTGCTTCGGTTGCGGAAAACCTACGTCCTGCGCCGCGGCGAGGAGCCACCACAGTCAAAGGACGACGGTTGCACTCTCAGGGAGGCCGCAACCGCACTCGCCTGCGCTCATGTCTCTCCGGAACTATCCTTCCAAGCCAATGTAGACATCGATCTTCTCTGGGATCCGAAGCAGCACCACCGGCTATTTCCGCTCCGCTATACCGACGCGGTGAAGACCTGGCGCACCATCCTGGTGCTGCGGGAGATCGAGCAGCAGATCGACGTGCAACGCCCGCAATGGGAGGGGCGCGCTGGCACACTCGCCGACCTTGGACGATTGCTCATCGCCCACGTGGCCTTCCAACGCCTGCCCCGAGGCTGGCAGGAGATTCCGGAATCCGATTGGCCGACGGTACCGGCATGCGTCGCCGAGCTCGTGGAAGCTGCCGTAGCCACGCTGATCCACTGGATCGACACGGGATACGGACCCAAGAGTCAGGTGAGCAGCATCTTCCGCAATGCTGAGCGATATTCGGACGTCGCTGGTTCGGCTCTGGCGACCTTGCAGGGGGGCAATCGACCTCCGCCCCTTTCATCGGAGTACCGTGCGTCCGAGCGTGAACGGCACGCACGGCAAGCCAACGCAGTTACCGTGATCTTCGAGAACAACGCGCTGGAGGAAGGGACGCTCGTCGAGTTCCGCCCAGTCCCGGGCCGCGAACAGCAGCAGCTCACCCCCTGGCTCACGGCGGACGCACGCCGGGCTCGTGCGACCTGGACCCGGCAACGCCGCAACTGCCTGGTATGGGCAGTGGACGGTGTCGCATACTCGCCGACCGGCCTAGCTCAGAAGATGCTCGTGGAGGCCGGTCACCAGAGCAGACCGCTTCAGGGCACGCGGCGCTGGTTCGTTCCGCAGCGCGGTTCCCTAGTGGACATCGCCGACCGGTTGCGCCAAGAAGCGGAAGAAGAGGATGAATGATCTTGTGGCTCAACCTCGCAAATCCTGCGGTCCGTTGAGGGGCTCACTGTGTCCCACGTTCGCGAACCGAACCAGAGGAATTGAAGCTCGCGATCCGTCAGGAGGTCGCGGTGCAGCGCGCTGGCGGTGATAACGAGGCAAAGAGGGACGGTCTCATCATCGGCCTCACTGCCCCTGGACATGCTTACGCGGCTGACTGTCATCGCGCTGCCTCGTGTGCCGGTGCCCCGCGGAACGAGCACGCGAGAGATGATCGGCCCCTGATGCTGAGCCGGGCCGACCACACCAGCATTCCGTGTGGCGGAGACACTGCCACACGGAATGCTCATTAGGCGTCAGGCCAGGCGCACGCCCTTGCTCCAGGTGCCAGTTTCCTGCAGCTTGGACCGAATCTGGTCCAGCCGCTTCACCACCGCGGCAATCTGCCGCTGCCTCTCGATGTCAGGCTTCCCTTCAGAATCAACCGGGACCTCGATAGTGAGTTGGGCCACACGCTTCGTGTACAGCTTCGCCTCATATACGTAGCCGCCCTGTGCAATCGTCTGCGCCATTGCAACCGCGAGGTACCCAAGATCGATATCGTGCTCTGGAGGCTCCGCGCCGTCGTCCCTCTCATCACCGGCAGGCTCCGAGGTCTCGTCATCGAGCTCGAGCTGACCGTCCGTTGGTGACTTCGGCCAGGGTTGCACGATGACTACATCGTCTGTCATGACACAGTTGGCCTCGCGATAGAACACCGTTCCAACAGCCGATGCCCCGGTGGCCATCACTGTGACGCATGGGTAGGGCTCCGGCTCAACTCCGCGCTCTGCCAGCCAGTCGCGGTCGATCATTCCCTTAATTGTTTCAGGGCGAGTGAATACCGAGTATACGGGAACATCACCTGGATTATCGCGCAGGTCTACATTTCTGATCCTAACCCCTGAGCGGACCTGAAATCGACTGGAATCCGAAAGTGCAAATTCCTTAACTTCACCATTCTGAAGCTGCGCGAGCTCATCTTTGGCTTGCCGAAGATCATCGATCAGTTCCTGCAGGGTCTCAGTAGCCAGATCGATGAATTCACCGCGCT
Source organism: Streptomyces sp. NPDC127108 (assembly GCF_042677545.1). Classification (NCBI taxonomy): domain Bacteria; kingdom Bacillati; phylum Actinomycetota; class Actinomycetes; order Kitasatosporales; family Streptomycetaceae; genus Streptomyces; species Streptomyces sp. NPDC127108. The sequence continues at coordinate 136,793 of NZ_JBHXTE010000012.1, forward strand.
CAATTGTGTCAGCGCGCTCGCCAAGCTCGATATGCTCCGCGTCCGTCCAATGACGGAATACATCCCACCGTTCGTCAGGATCAAAACAACTGGCCGGCACAATCTTTGCATATTTGCAGCCAGCATACTGCACCGGACGAACGACAGAATCGGCCGCCCCGTTGTTCATGTAGTGAACGAACAGATCCGCCAACGTGGCAAGATCGTTATCATCAGGGGTCGGGACCCGCTCGTAGTCAAGCGTTTCTCCGATGCTTCGTGCGATACCACAGAAGACTGGCGGACGGGACTGGTCCTTAACCCGGCGACGCTCCAGAGCAAGAATGTACGTCGGCTGGGCCGTATTAAAGAATGCGTTCCGAGGAAGCTGGATGCTCGCAAGGATGTTACATTCCCGCAGCAGCTCCTTCTTCATTCGCTGAGCGGTCCGATTTAGCAAACCCAGAGGGACGATAACAAACGCCCTGCCACCAGGCTTCAACGCACCAGAGATATATCGCAGGAATAGAGCCTCTACCCCAAGACCACCCGTGTCGTAATACTTTTCGAGATAGACGCCATTCTTTTTGCCAGTTACGTGCTCAATCTCCTTCCGATAAACGGCAGATCCTTGCGTCACGTACGGAGGGTTCGTGAGGATGACGTCAACTGAGCCACGCGGCGGATAAAGCAGCCCACCGAGCGTCTCGTTGTCATTCATCAGAATGAACGTGTTAACCAGGGCCTGGTTAAGGGCCTCCGGTGTAGTTTGTGGGTCGCGCACTGATTCAGCGAGGTGTAGCAACATATTGGCCTTCGCCAGTATGTTTGTTGAGGCATCGACATCCACACCGACCAGCTTGACCCGCTGGCGAGGCTGACCGTCGACGAACGTTACGTTCCCGGGGAGCGCATCAGAGAAGAGTAGCGGCTCCAGTAGAAAGCCGCCCACTCCCGCTGCAGGGTCCAACACCACCGATTCTTCAGGCAACGCATTTAGCATTGCCATTTTCACCATCGGCTTCACGACGTTTCGGGGCGTGAAGAATTGCCCGAGACGCTGCTGACGAGCAGAGCGCTTCAAGAATGTCTCGTACAGACGAAGCTTGAACTCTGGATCGATATTAGTTAGAGCGCCGAAATCCTGGAATTCATTCAGGATTTCACAGAACGTGCGATTGTATGATGAAATCGTGGTTGTGACTGATGAGCGCAGAAATGCGAACCCATTAATGATCGACGTGTACGAAGTAATCGTAGCGAGACCAAATACGTTCCGCACCTTGTCGTCATCGACCACAAGACGCTCCGCAAAGACCTGTTTGATGCGCGGACGAATACTGTTGACATAGTACTCGATCTGAGTGCACCCCTTACTTCGGGCGAACTCGTCCGGATCGGATAGCAAGACGTCGAATCGATAATCTGTGGGGAGTACCGAGAGCGGAAGATTGTCGGACAGGAATTTCAGCATGAAGAATTCAACGAAAGTGAGCAGACAATCCTTAGGCTCGGCTTTCGTCGTCTGCCAGATGATTTGCCACACCTTCTCGGAGAGTGGACGCGGGTCCCGCTCTACATCTGATTCCCCTCTATAGAGATCGGAAAGTACGGACGGTGTGAAATCTCGAACCTCCTGGATCTCTACGATCTTTCCTGATGCCGCCGAGGCGGCTGCATCGATATACCGAAAACGCTCGCCGTCCGTAGTGAGTGCCAGGCGAACACCCATCGCAAGCGCACCAACTACTGCTTGTTCTGCCGCAGCTAGTTCATCAGAGCTCTTTCGGAGGCGCGCCTTGTCTTTCCATTCGGCAACGGCGATAGGGACGAGCCTGCCAGCGATCCTGTGGAGATAGACGTTGTCGGGCTTGACAAGGCCAGCGCGCTTCGGGGCCTTGTAGCGCTCGCAGGGGAACGTAACGGCACTCGCTGGTGTGAAGTCCAAACCAGCTTTGGCGAGCCTCGTGACCGTAGTGGCGCCGAGCTCCAGGACTTCAAAGTCGCCGAACCGCTTGCCCCTGACCCCGTCAGGTGTCAGGTACCCCTGTTGGGCAAGCTCTTCCATGCTCACGGCAACCACCATCCGCCACGCCAACACCCTGCGCTACCACAGTGCTGGAAAGTTAATGAATCCGAACCGTCCAAACACTACTCACTAAGCTCTCGCAGTGTGGCCAATGGCCCAGTGACTGCTGCGACGTCCGTCAGGCGCGAGTCCACCACGTCGTGAGGGACGTACTCAGTCTTAACTCATGCGTGGCCACGTCAGGTTCGTCCGGTCGACCCAACTCTGCCCTGTTCGAGGGCCGCCATTGGTCTACTCAGCACTCGGCGCACTTCCATGCTCTAGGTAGGTCGTCGTGCCGTTGACGCAGGCTCCGATGCCAGCGGCGATCCGGCGAACAAGGCGCGGGATGGTGAGTTCCGGGAGCTACTGAGGGTCATGGAAGTCATGGCTGCGGAGCTCGTTAGCCTGCAGTGCGATGTGCTGGCGCTCGGCCTCGCCGAGATGGCCCCCATCGAAGAACTAGAGGACCTTGTCCCCTCTCCCGGGTTCGGCGCCCAGTCCACGACGAGCAGGCGGCCAGTCGCGGGTTTGATGCCGAGCTCCTCGTGGACTTCGCGCACACCGGCTTGCAGGGGTGATTCCCCGGTCTCGACGTACCCTCCGGGGATGTCGCGGTAGTCCTTGTCCGAGGGTTCGACGAGCAGGACCCGGTCAGCGTCGTCGAAGAACAGCGCGCCGGCTGCCATGCGCGGGTGGGCCATCTTCGCTTCGTGCTCGTTCTCACTCACGGTTTGGACTCTAGCTGTCGACGATACGGAATCTGCGGGCCAGGTCGGCCACGGGCTGCGACGGCCGCCCTCGGGTTCCGCGTATCCACCCGATGACCAGTTCCCTGCTCAGGTAGTAGTGGCGTACCTGCTCAGGGGCAGCCTGTTCGGCGTCCAGCAGGGTGGTCAGAGCTTCGTCCATTAGGTTCCAGGAGCTAGAGCGCTCGGGCGACTTCGAGGCTGTGCCGCACGCGCCGCTCTACGGGCAGGCCGCTGGTGTCGATTCGTGCTCCAAGGTCGGCGGCTATCTGGATGTCACCGAGCTCTCCGGCGGTGGTGACGCAGTGGATGGCCACGTTGGTCGGGCCGAAGGCCGTCCACACGTGGTTGGCATCGACGCCCAGCCGTTGTGCGGTTTCGTCAGCTTTCTGGAGGAAGGTGTGCGCGGTTGCTCGGTCCTCTGCTCGTGCGGCCGCCATTGCGCCAGCGAGAAAGAGCGCGCCGTACACGGAGAGGTGTTCATCGTCTGCGTTGGCAGCTCCGGCTGCATGACGACCGCCGCATCGTTCACCAGCTGGGTCGCCGCAGTGAAGCGCCCGGTAGCCAGCAGACGGTGCGTGACCGCTCGGAAGAGCGAGCCCGTCACTGCGCTCTGGCCTCTGTGTTGTGCGGCTGCCAGACCGCGGTCGGCGGCGATCCATGCCAGCTCCGACTCCCCGACCTTGCCCAGCACCATCGCCGCGCCTTGGTAAGTCAGGGCGAGTCGGGCGTGGGCCTCCTCCTTTTCATGTCCCGAGTACGCGCGGGATGCGGCGAGGGCATCGGCCAGTACGAGAGGAAGGCGCCACGTGGCGAAGCCGTAGCGCGATGCCTGGCAGGCGTCGAGGATCTCCTTCACATTGGCGCGGAGGTCCTGGAACCTCGACGCTCACTCCCTCACCGTCTCCTCCCAACTCGTGCAGGGCGGCTGGAAGGTCGAGTTATCCGATCCCAAGACCGACAGCGGGTACCGAGTGGTCGCGCTCGATGACGACACCGTCGACATTCTGAAGCGGCACCGCGAACGGCCAGATGCGGACCACGAGGAATGGGGCTTGGCCCTGGGCCGAGACCAGCCACGTCTTCACCCAGGAGGACGGCTCCTAGCTCCACCCCGGCAAGGTAACCGACGTCTTCGAGCGGCTCGTCGCAGTCTCCGGCCTCCTGCCGATCCGGCTGCACGACCTGCACCACGGCGCTACCGCTCTCATGCTGGCCGCCAGCATCGACATCAAGATCGTGTCGAACACCCTCAGGCACAGCGACACCCACATCACGCGGGACATCTACCAGGGCGTGCTGCCTGAGGTCGGCAAGAGCGCCGCCGAGGCCACCGCCAAGCTGGTCCCCTGCCAGCGCAAGGCCGAGGAAGAGCAGGCCACCCGAGAGGCCGCCAAGAAGGCGTAGAAGGCCCAGGTCGAGGGCAAGGAGAAGGCCAAGCGGAAGAAGCCCAAGAAGTAGGAAACCAATCCGCCACGCTCACCAATTGCCCACACGGCAGCTGGATGTACCGCTCCTGCAGGGGCAGCAGCGGACCCGCCGCTGAGCCCACGCGAGCAACCATCGGCCTATGCGCGGCACGAACCTGGAGCGGCACATCCACGGGACGCGCCGCCCCAGGTTTGGGTCAGCCCGAATCTCGCCCGAGTGACAGAACCATCTCCGGAAGCTCTCGCAAGTCAATCGAGATCTGCGTTAGCTGCACAACGAATGCGGCGGCCTGAGTCTCCGGCATCGGCCTGCCGATGCCGGCTGCACGGGCGTGAGCGCGTACCTCGTCCAGGAATTCGGGTACAAGCTTGACGCCTTCCTGCAGCCCGTCGATCGTCGCAGCGATCTCGCGGAGTAGTCGCGCAACAGCAGCGGTGTCGCTCTCCGGTGGCGGAGCCGTGGCGCCCGGATCAGCCTTGACCACGATACGGCCTCGGACAGCTGCGGCCTTCGGGAAGACCTCGTTGAACCAATCGCGGTTCGCCTCTCCCTCGGCGGTATCACCCTCCGAGTCGATTCGGCGTGGCTGGTCGCGCCCCTCGTCCATGGTCGCGGCGATCTCTCGGAGCAAGCCCAGGGCACGAATGCGGTCAGCCCGCATCGCCTTCAGCGCGTTGGCGGTTCCCCGTCGAATCCTCAGCGCAACCTCCTCGCCATCCTCGTCCTCGCTTGCCGCGGCGTGGACACGCTGGGCACCCATGGATCCTCGGTCTGCTTCGACAATGTCGAACGCGGCCAGCCAGTTGGGCGCGCGGTACAGGAGCAGTTCGTCGAACGCCACCACATCGCTCTCGGCATCATCCAGAAGCTGCGTCAGTGTGCGCTCGGAAAGCGTGATGCCTTCCCTGGCTGTCTTGACGTCGAGCACGTCTGCGACACGCGGGTTCCACGGAGTCGAGAAGCTGACCGAGGTGAGGGCCGACCACGCGCGCAGCCGCTGATTCACGTGCTCGCGACTCAGTTGCGAGGGCGCGGGTTCGCTGAGTGCGGCTCGAATAGCCCTGCGTCGGGCGGTCTCGTTCTCTGTCGGGAAGAACTCCGTGAGCAGACGCATCGACCGAATGTCGCGCTGAACAGAAATGGGCGCATCCACGGGCATCCCAGGGAGCTCGCTGAGAGGCAGGTCGCCCGTCAGGACATCTGCGGTGGCTGAGTCGAGGATGCTCTCATTGACGTACGCGCCGATGATCGTGCGCCCCAGCGCCCGCGCCCGGTCATTGGGCTTGAACTGAAGAGGCGGATGAACGTGATCGCGGCGATTGCTGGTCTGCACAATCTGGTAAAGCCGTTTCGGCGTCGGACTGCCAATCACTAGGTCGGCATCCACTACGGCCACCATGCGAGCACGGAAGGCACGCGCACTCACGTCATCGTCAGCGACGGCCCGACGATACTCCTCGTTGAATCGCTCGGAGATCCTCTTCGACCAGAACGACGGATTAACCGACACGTCGTGTCCGCCCACGCCGAGCTTCTCCATCGGAACACCCGTCAGCACCTCCGCTGACGTCAGCCCGAAGAGGCTCTGTCTTGCCATGGTCCGGTTGTTGCCACGTACCGCAGCCCACCCCCAGAAGTCCTGCTTAGGTTCTCCGGACTCGCTCATTCCCTCCTGCGCAGTGACGACAGCCTGCTGAGCCACGTAAAGGCACGGCTCGATCTGTCCGTTGAGCGCAAGGTCCTCTTGCAGATCGTAGGGACGGTCCCCGTCCCGGGTACCGAGCTCGTTGGCGGCTCGCTCCACCACAGCAATGAGGTCAGCCCGATTGACGACCTCGGTGCGCAGAGCAGCAAAGGCCATCTCGTCACCCTGGGCGGAGTGAACGGTCCAAGCCCGGAGAGGCGGGAGAGCGCGAACAGGACCACTGATGGGATTGGCAGGCGACTGCCAGGCAGTGCTCTGGCGCTCGTTCCGCTCCCAGACCATGCCGGCGTACCCAACCAAGGGGACGGTCAGGACGACCATGCTCCCGGCGTTGGTAGAGATCGAACGCACTCGTTCGGGACGCAGTCGGGCCGGGGTGTCGTGTGAGGCGCGAGTAATGAGGTCCTTCGGGCGGCTAACGAACGGAGCGATAGCCGCCACTGCTGGCCGGGGCACATTGGCCCCTGGGGTTGCAAGAACTGCGTCCGTGAACTTCTCTTGCCACTCCTGAGTCGGCGGTGGCGGGAAGTAGGTTTCGTCGCTCGGTGCCATCAAGGCTGTGAGCCTTCCGGGAATGGCGGCACAACGCGTGCGCACGTAGCACGTCGCGATCACGGGCCAGGCCGCTGTCAACCAGCGATCCCTTCGACCACTGGGAAGTGGGCCCCGACCGGAAGGTCTGGTGCCGCCAGGCCGATCACAATCCGCCTGATCGGCGGCACTTGCCTACCTGGACGCCCTCTGTGCTGATGCCCCGCACGGTCTTTTCCCTGCCCGTCCGACGGCGGCGTGGGGTACGGCGACGGCCCTCCTGAGACTTCCGGCATGGGCCTTGCGGGCGCACGCCAGCAACGGACGCGCTCCGCGAACTGTTGTAGCACTATGTGTTGTTCGATGTGCGGCGAATCCGCCAAGTGAAGGTCGTCTCTGACACTCCCTCGCACAGCGACGCCCAGATCAGGCGCGACATCTACCAGAGCGCCATCCTCCCCCACACACCGGCACGAACGCCACCGGAGCTACCGCCAAACTGGCCCTCTTGCAGCACAAAGCCGAGAAAGAAGAGGGCGCGAAACCCCTCCGCTCACGCATCGCTCACGCAAGCCGTTCCTATGGCGTTCCCATCCTGCGACACACGCTCCCCGAGCAACACGAAACCCCAGGTCACAGACTATGTGACCTGGGGTTTGACGGAGCCGCCTTCGGGATTCGAACCCGAGACCTACGCATTACGAGTGCGTTGCTCTGGCCATCTGAGCTAAGGCGGCGCGCTGCCCGCACCTATGGTGCGATCAGCAACGACGCCAAGTCTACACAGTTTCCGAGGGTGCTCCGTACACCCCTGCGAGGCGGGGGTCGGGAGGGTGATTCGGGGCGCTGAGCTGGGGTTATGTGCAGCGCTTGTCCTTCTGGGGGGCGCGGCCCGTCAGGAGGTAGGCGTTGATCGTCTCGTCGACGCAGCGGCTGCCCCGGCCGTACGCGGTGTGGCCGTCGCCCTCGTAGGTGAGGAGGCGGGCCGAGGTGAGCTGGGAGGCGAGGGCCTTGGCCCAGCGGTAGGGGGTGGCGGGGTCGCGGGTGGTGCCGACGACGATGATCGGGTCGGCGCCCTCGGCCTCGATGCGCTGGGGCTTGCCCGTGGCCTTTGTGGGCCAGTACGTGCAGTTCAGGGCCGACCAGGCGAGGCCCTCGCCGAAGACCGGGGAGGCCTTCTCGAAGTCGGGGAGCGCCTTGCGCACGTCGTCGGGCGAGGTGAAGGACGGCGGCAGGTCGAGGCAGTTCACGGCGGTGTTGGCGTACATGAGGTTGGAGTACGAGCCGTCGCCGTCACGCTCGTAGTAGCTGTCGGAGAGGGCCAGGAGCATCGAGCCGTCCTTGTCCTTCATGGCCGCGGCGAGCGCGTCGCGCAGCTGCGGCCAGGACGTCTCGTCGTACATCGCCGCGATCACGCCGGTCGTGGCCAGCGCCTCGCCGAGCTTGCGGCCGTCGGCCGGGCCCGTGTCGCCCACGGGGAGCGGGGCGCGGTCCAGGTCCGTGAAGAAGCCCTTCAGGCGCTTGCCGGCGTCCGCGGCGTTCTTGGTGCCGAGCGGGCAGTCCGGCTGCCGCACGCAGTCCTTCGCGAACGACTGGAACGCCGTCTCGAAGCCCGCCGTCTGGTCGCGGTTCATCCGGCGCGCGGGCAGCGAGGGGTCCATGGCGCCGTCGAGGACCAGGCGGCCGACGCGGTCGGGGAAGAGGCCCGCGTACGTCGCCCCGAGGAAGGTGCCGTACGAGGCGCCCACGTACGTCAGCTTCTTGTCGCCGAGCGCCGCGCGCAGGATGTCCATGTCACGGGCCGTCTCCACGGTGGAGACGTGCCCGAGCAGCTTCCCCGAGCGCTTCTTGCAGCCCGCCGCGAACTTCTTGTACGACGCGGCAAGGCGGCCGGTCTCGCGGCGGTCGTCGGGCGTGGTGTCCGTCTGCGTGTACGCGCTCATCTCGCGGTCGTCCAGGCAGGTCACCGGCTCGCTGCGGGCGACGCCGCGCGGGTCGACCGCCACCATGTCGTACCGGGCGCGGACCTTCTCCGGGTAGCCGAGGGCCGCGTACGACTGGAGGTATCCGACGGCCGAGCCGCCCGGTCCGCCCGGGTTCACGAGCAGCGAGCCGAGGCGGCCGCCCTTGCCCGCCGCTCCCCCCGTCGCCCGCTTGCGCGACACCGCCAGCTTCACGTCGCCCGCGTCCGGCTTGTCGTAGTCCAGGGGCGCCTTCATCGTCGCGCACTGGAACCCGGGCACCCCGCAGTCGCGCCAGCGCAGCTTCTGGGCGTAGTACGACGCGAGCTCCTTCGGCGTGGCGCGGGGCAGCTCGTCCATGACCACGTCCGTCGACGAACTCGTCGACGAGCAGCCGGAGATGAGCAGGCCGACGGCCAGGAAGGCCAGACAGCCGCGGCGGAGGCGGCGGGCTCGGGGAGGGGAGGTTTCCATCTCGCGAGACTAACTCTATGGAGTTGTCAGATCACTTTACGTGCCCGTTCGGGTGATGCGGTCAACTGGCTGTTGCTGGCGTCCCTCGGGGCCGGTGGTGGTTGCCTTCGGTGGTCGGTGCGGGGGCGCCTTCGGCGGTCGGTACCGGGGGGGTGGTTTCCGTGGTCGGCACGTGGTCGCCTTCCACGATCGGCACGTGGTCGCCTTCCACGGCCGGTGCGGGGGCGGCTTCCGCGGTCGGTGCACGGTCGCCGTCCACGATCGGCGCCCAGTCGCCTTCCACCGTTGGCGCGCGGCCGCCTCTCGCGCTCGGTGCGACCTCGCCGGGCCCTCGCCCCGCGCGCGGCGGCCCCTCGGCCTGCCCTCGGCCTGCCCTCAGCCCGCCCGCAGCGCCACCGTCATCGCCTCCACCGCGAGCAGCGGCGCCACGTTCCGGTCCAGCGCCGTGCGGCACGCGCCGATCGCCTCTATGCGGCGCAGCGTCGACTCGGGCGACGTGTCCCGTGCCATGCGCTCCAGCATGTCCTGCACCTCGGTGTTGGCGAGCGGGACACGGGAGCCCAACTGGAGGGCCAGGACGTCTCGGTAGACACCGGTGAGGTCGATGAGGGCGAGGTCGAGGCTGTCGCGCTGCGTGCGGGTCTTGCGGCGCTTCTGCTTGTCCTCCAGCTCCTTCATCACGCCCGCCGTGCCGCGCGGCATCCTGCCGCCCTGGGCAGCGCCGAGCGCCGCCTTCATGTCCTCGGTCTCCTTGGCGTCGACGTCCTCGGCGACCTGCTTGGCCTCCTCCGCCGCCGTGTCGATCAGCTCCTGCGCGGCCTTCAGGCAGCCGCCGATCTCCCCGACGCGCAGGGGCAGTTTGAGGACGGCGGCCCGGCGTTCCCGCGCGCGCTCGTCGGTCGCGAGGCGGCGGGCGCGGCCGATGTGCCCCTGGGTGGCGCGGGCGGCGGCCGCGGCGGCGGTCGGGTCGATGCCGTCGCGGCGGACCAGCATGTCGGCGACGGCGGCCACCGAGGGCGTACGCAGGGTCAGGTGGCGGCAGCGGGAGCGGATGGTGGGCAGCACGTCCTCGAGCGAGGGGGCGCAGAGGAGCCAGACCGTGCGGGGGGCGGGTTCCTCCACTGCCTTCAGGAGGACGTTGCCCGCGCCTTCCGTGAGGCGGTCCGCGTCCTCCAGGACGATGACCTGCCAGCGGCCTCCCGCCGGGGAGAGCTGGGCGCGGCGGACCAGGTCGCGGGTCTCCTTGACGCCGATCGACAGCAGGTCGGTGCGGACGACCTCCACGTCGGCGTGCGTACCGATCAGGCTCGTGTGGCAGCCGTCGCAGAAGCCGCAGCCGGGCTCGCCGCCCAGCGCGCGGTCGGGGCTCACGCACTGCAGGGCGGCGGCGAAGGCACGGGCGGCGTCGGCCCGGCCGGAGCCGGGCGGGCCCGTGAACAGCCAGGCGTGCGTCATCTTCGACGACTCGGGCAGCGGGGTGTCGGCCGCGACGGCGGTGACGAGCGCGTCGGCGTCACGGGCGGCGGCACCGAGCTGCCCGCTCACCTTCTCCTGGCCCACCAGGTCGTCCCACACCGGCATGGGTCACCGCCTCCGCCCTACCGACGCACACCATCCCTCGGCGTACGTCCCATTTCGCACTGTCGGACTCATTGTGGGGCACCCCACTGACAACCCGGCCCACGGCGGCCCTGACCTGGTCCGATGCCTGGCCGAGCATGGACGACCGCCACCCGCCCCTGCACGGACGGCTCCCGCCCGGCGAAGTAGTTTTCAGCCCGTCCGGCGTTTGAGGACGAGGCGCGAAGCGCCGATCCGGCGGAGGCCCGTCCCACCCGAAGGGGACACCCGCCCCCGGGGTCCAGGGGCGCAGCCCCCCACGCGGCGGAGCCGCAAATCGACACAGCCGGGAAGGGGCGGGACTGGGGCGCCCCGCGAGGGCTCAGCCCCGGTCCGCCCGAACGCCCAGCACCTCAGCGCCCCCGCCGCCGCCCCTCATCCGCATCGTCGTCCTCATGCGACCCGAGCAACTCGTCCGCCAGCGACGGCAGGTCGTCCAGCGGCGTCTCCTCAGCCCAGTCGGAGCGCGGGCGCCGTCGCGGCGTACCGTCCTCGTCGACCTGCGGCAGCTCCCGCGTACGGTCGTTGGGACCCCGCAGCGCCTCGCCCGACCGGTCCCCACCGGACTGGCCGTCGCCGGGCCGCTCGTCGCGGAAGTAGCCCGGCGGCACCTTGTCCGCCACGGTCTCCGCGCGCCCGCCCCGCGCCGCGGGCTCACTGCCCACCGCCGGGAGGACCGCCGTCTCGTCGGCCGCACCCGGCACGGTCGCCTTCGGCAGCTCGGCGGTCACGTCGGACTCGCCGGACGCGCTGGGCGCACCCCCGCCGGACCGGCCCGCGCCGGACTGCCCAGTCCCCGCGCCCCCGGCCTCCGGAACCTGCGGCAGCACAGCCGTCTGATCGGCGGCACCCGGGACCTGCGGCAGCACAGTCGTCTCGTCGGCGGCACCCGGAACCTGCGGCTTCACCACGGGCGTGGGCACGGTCGTCTCGTTGTCGGGCGTCTCACCGGGCGAGTCGGGCGAACCCGGCGCCTTGCCGACCGGGCCGGCGGACTTGCCCGCGGAGCCAGTCGAGTCGGCGGACTTGCCCGCAGGACCGGACGACTTCTGAGCCGGCTTGTCGAGCGAGGCCTTCCCCGAACCCGCAGCGCCGGCGCCCCACGCGGACCCCGCAGACCCCGCGCCCCGCGCAGACCCCGCAGCCCCGGCGCCCCCGCCGGACTCCGCGGCGCCCGCAGCCGCCTCAGCCAACAGCCGGGCCTCCTCGGCCCGTCGCAGCGCCTCCTCGGCCTTGCGCTGCTTCTCCAGGCGGCGGGCCTCGGCCTCCGCGTGCAGGCGGGCCTGTTCCTCGGCCGCGCGGCGGCGGCGTTCCTCCTCGGCGGCGCGGGCCTTCTCCTCGGCCTCGCGCCTGGCCTCCTCGGCGAGGACCCGGGCACGCTCCTCCTCGGCCTTGCGGCGGGCCTCCTCGGCGCGCAGCCGGGCCTCCTCGGCCTGGCGCTCGGCCTCGCGGCGCTGGGCCTCCTCCAGCTCGCGCCGCTTGCGCTCTTCCTCCTCCGCGCGGAGCTTGGCGAGCTGTTCCTGGCGCTCGCGCTCCAGGCGCTCCTCCTCGGCCTTGCGCGCGGCCTCTTCCTCGGCGCGCCGCCGCGCCTCCTCCTCGGCCTTGCGGCGGGCCTCTTCCTGGGCCTTCACCTCGGCTTCGGAGAGGGGCAGTACGACATCGAGGCGGTGCCGGATCACGGTGGTGACGGCCTCCGGCTCCTGGGCCGCGTCGACGACCAGGTACCGGCCGGGGTCGGCGGCGGCCAGGGTGAGGAAACCGGAGCGCACGCGCGCGTGGAACTCGGCGGGCTCGGACTCCAGGCGGTCGGGGGCCTCCGTGAAGCGCTCGCGGGCCGCTTCGGGGGCCACGTCGAGCAGGACGGTGAGGTGCGGCACCAGGCCGCCGGTGGCCCACCGGTTGATGCGGGCGACCTCGGTCGGCGACAGGTCGCGTCCTGCGCCCTGGTAGGCGACGGACGAGTCGATGTACCGGTCGGAGATCACCACGGCCCCGCGCGCGAGGGCGGGTCGTACGACGGTGTCGACGTGCTCCGCGCGGTCGGCGGCGTACAGCAGCGCCTCCGCGCGGTGGGAGAGACCGGCCGACGACACGTCGAGCAGGATCGACCGCAGCCGCTTGCCGACCGGCGTGGCGCCCGGCTCGCGTGTGACGACGACTTCGTGGCCCTTGGCGCGGATCCACTCGGCGAGCGCCTCGGCCTGCGTGGACTTGCCCGCGCCGTCGCCGCCCTCCAGGGCGATGAAGAACCCGGAGTCGGCGGGCGCCTGCACCGGGTCGTCGCCGCCGCGCAGCGCGTCCCGAAGGTCGTGGCGGAGCGGCACGCCCTGCCGGTCGTCGGCCTTGGCGAGCACCAGCGCGGCCACGGGCAGCAGCAGCGCGCCGACCAGCATCAGCGTGAAGGAGGCGCCGCCGTGGTCGAAGACGAACTTGCCGTTGACCATCCGGTGCGGCCCGATGACGGCCGCGAGCAGCGGCGCCACGAGCGCGGCGAGCGCCACGAAGAGGCGTACGACGGCCTGGAGGTGCTCGGTGGTGCGCGCCCTGCGGTAGTCCTCGACCTCCTGGTCGAGGAGCGCGTGCCCGAGGTTCGCGGCGACACCGGCGGCGAGGCCCGCGAGCGCCAGGATCAGCAGGACCGTCGTCACGTCGGGGACGAGTCCGGCGGCGAGCAGGGCGACGCCGGTGACGGTGATCGCGAGCGCGAGCAGACGGCGGCGCGACAGGGACGGCAGCAGCGCGGGCGCGGTGCGGATGCCCGCGACCGTGCCGCCGGTCAGCGCGAAGACGAACAGGCCGTACGTGACGGGCCCGCCCTGGAGGTCCTTGGCGTGCAGCACGGCGACCGCGACGGCCGCGGCGATCGCCCCGGCGACGGCGGTGCAGGCGGCCACGAGGAGCGGGATCGCGCCGGTGCGGCCCTTGTCGGTGCCGCTGCCCGTACGCGGCCTGCGCAGGCCCTCCAGGGGGCTGCGGGCGCGGGGCGTGTGCGTACCGGGGAGCTGGATGGCGTACACGATCGACAGGGACGCGGCGAACAGTCCGGCCGCGAGGAACGAGCCGAGGCCCGCCTGGTGCTGCTCGAACCAGTCGACTCCGGCGCCGAGCAGGATGCCGACGAGGCTGACGGCGACGAGGGCGACGGCCGCGAGCGGCAGCGCCACGAATCCCGTACGCAGCGACAGGCGTCGCAGGGCGTCCATGTGGTCGGGCAGGGGGCGCACCGTGGCGCCCTCCAGGGGCGGTCCCGGCAGGAGCGCGGGCGCGGCGCTCTCGCGGGCGACCGTCCAGAAGCGTTCGGCGACACCGGCCACGAAGGCGGTGACGAGCAGCATCGCGAGCGCGTTGTCCGGCGTCCAGTCGATCCACAGGGGCGCGCAGATCAGCAGCGCGGCCCGGACGCCGTCGGCGCCGACCATGGTCCAGCGGCGGTCGAGCGGGCCGTCGGGCGACGTCAGGGACGTCAGCGGGCCGAGCAGGACCGCTCCGAAGAGGAGGGCCGCGAGAACGCGCGCTCCGAAGACGGCGGTCACCGCGATGGCGACGCCTCTGTAGCCGTCGCCGAACGCCCCCTCGGTGATGGCCGCTTGGAGGGCGAGCATGACCAGGACGAGCAGCGCGAGCGCGTCACCGACGCTGCCGACGAGGTGCGCGCTCCACAACCGCTTCAGCTGCGGTACGCGCAGCAGGGCGCGCACCGCACGCTCGCGGGAGTCCGCGAGCAGGGCGTCATCGGGGGCCGTGGTCATGGCGGGTGGCTGTTCGGCACGCGTCATCCGTCCAGCCTATCTGGACGCCGAGCCTCCTCGTGGGGCCCGCCCGAACACACGGACCCCCACGCGTCCTGCCTGCACCGGAGTGACCGGGTCAGTCCTCGGCTGCCGCCTTCGAAGCCGCCGCCTTCTTGGTGGTGGTCTTCTTGGCCGCAGTCGTCGTCTTCTTGGCTGCCGTTTTCTTGGCGGCTGTCTTCTTGGCCGCCGTTTTCTTCGCCGGGGCCTTCTTGGCCGCCTTCTTGGCGGTCTTCTTCGCGGGCCCCTTCGCCCGCTTCTCGGCGAGCAGCTCGAAGCCGCGCTCCGGGGTGATGTCCTCGACGCTGTCGCCGGACCGCAGGGTCGCGTTGGTCTCGCCGTCCGTCACGTACGGGCCGAAGCGGCCGTCCTTGACGACGACGGGCTTGGCACTGACCGGGTCCTCGCCCAGCTCCTTCAGCGGCGGCTTGGCCGCGGCACGGCCGCGCTGCTTCGGCTTGGAGTAGATCTCCAGGGCCTCGTCGAGCGTGATGTTGAAGAGCTGCTCCTCGGTCTCCAGGGAGCGCGAGTCCGTGCCCTTCTTCAGGTACGGGCCGTAGCGGCCGTTCTGCGCGGTGATCTCCACGCCTTCGGCGTCGGTGCCGACGACGCGCGGCAGCGACATCAGCTTCAGCGCGTCCGCGAGGGTCACCGTGTCCAGGGACATGGTCTTGAAGAGCGACGCGGTGCGCGGCTTGACCGCGTTCTTGCCGGTCTTCGGCGTGCCCTCGGGCAGCACCTCGGTGACGTACGGGCCGTAGCGGCCGTCCTTGGCGATGATCTCGCGGCCCGTGCCGGGGTCCGTGCCGAGCGCGAAGTCGCCGCTGGGCTTGGCGAGGAGTTCTTCCGCGTACTCGACGGTGAGCTCGTCGGGCGCGAGGTCGTCGGGGACGTCGGCGCGCTGGTGGCCCTCGGAGTCGCGCTCGCCGCGCTCGACGTACGGGCCGTAGCGGCCGACGCGGAGCACGATGTCGTTGCCCACGGGGAAGGACGACACCTCGCGGGCGTCGATGGCGCCCAGGTCGGTGACGAGTTCCTTGAGGCCGCCCAGGTGGTCGCCGTCGCCGTTCCCGGCGTCGGCGGCGCCTCCGGAGGCCTCGCCCTCGCCGAAGTAGAAGCGCCGCAGCCACGGCACGGCCTGCGCCTCACCGCGGGCGATGCGGTCGAGGTCGTCCTCCATGCGGGCGGTGAAGTCGTAGTCGACGAGCCGCCCGAAGTGCTTCTCCAGGAGGTTGACGACGGCGAAGGAGAGGAAGGACGGCACCAGGGCCGTGCCCTTCTTGAAGACGTAGCCGCGGTCGAGGATCGTGCCGATGATCGACGCGTACGTCGACGGGCGGCCGATCTCGCGCTCTTCCAGCTCCTTGACCAGGGACGCCTCGGTGTACCTGGCCGGGGGCTTGGTGGCGTGGCCGTCGACGGTGATCTCGTCGGCGGACAGCGCGTCGCCCTCGCTGACCTGCGGCAGCCGGCGCTCGCGGTCGTCCAGCTCGGCGTTCGGGTCGTCGGCGCCCTCCACGTAGGCCTTGAGGAAGCCGTGGAAGGTGATGGTCTTGCCGGACGCGCTGAACTCGGCGTCGCGGCCGTCGGCGGCCCGGCCGCCGATCTTCACCGTGACGGAGTTGCCGGTCGCGTCCTTCATCTGGGAGGCGACGGTCCGCTTCCAGATCAGTTCGTAGAGCCGGAACTGGTCGCCGGTCAGGCCGGTCTCGGCGGGCGTGCGGAAACGATCACCCGAGGGGCGGATCGCCTCGTGCGCCTCCTGCGCGTTCTTGACCTTCCCGGCGTACGTCCGCGGCTTGTCCGGCAGGTAGTCGCTGCCGTACAGCTGCGTGACCTGCGCACGGGCCGCCGAGACCGCCGTGTCCGACAGCGTCGTGGAGTCCGTACGCATATAGGTGATGAAGCCGTTCTCGTACAGCTTCTGGGCCACCTGCATGGTGGCCTTCGCGCCGAAGCCGAGCTTGCGCGAGGCCTCCTGCTGCATCGTCGTCGTACGGAACGGGGCGTACGGCGAGCGGCGGTACGGCTTGGACTCGACCGAGCGTACGGAGAAGTCGGTCTGCTCCAGGGCGGCGGCGAGCGCGCGGGCGTTGGCCTCGTCCAGGTGCAGGGTGTTCTGGCTCTTCAGCTGCCCGAGCGAGTCGAAGTCGCGGCCCTGGGCGACGCGCTTGCCGTCGACCGTGGTGAGGCGGGCGACGAGCTGGGAGGGGTCGCTGGAGTCACCGGGGCGACCGGTGCCGAAGGTGCCGGTGAGGTCCCAGTACTCGGCGGAGCGGAAGGCGATGCGCTCGCGCTCCCGCTCGACGACGAGGCGGGTCGCCACGGACTGCACACGGCCCGCCGACAGGCGCGGCATGACCTTCTTCCACAGCACCGGCGAGACTTCGTAGCCGTACAGGCGGTCCAGGATGCGGCGGGTCTCCTGGGCGTCGACCATGCGCTTGTTGAGCTCGCGCGGGTTGCGCACGGCGCCCTGGATGGCGTCCTTGGTGATCTCGTGGAACACCATGCGCTTGACCGGGACCTTGGGCTTCAGGACCTCGAGGAGGTGCCACGCGATGGCTTCGCCCTCGCGGTCCTCATCGGTGGCGAGGAAGAGTTCGTCGGAGTCCTTCAGCAGGTCCTTGAGCTTCTTGACCTGCGCCTTCTTGTCGGCGTTGACGACATAGATCGGCTGGAAGTCATGCTCGACGTCCACGCCGAGGCGGCGCACCTCGCCCGTGTACTTCTCGGGGACCTCCGCGGCGCCGTTGGGAAGGTCGCGGATGTGCCCGACGCTCGCCTCGACTACGTATCCGGGGCCGAGGTAGCCCTTGATCGTCTTCGCCTTGGCAGGCGACTCGACGATGACGAGTCGGCGGCCGCCCTGTGCGGTCTCGCTGGTCGGGGACAACTTCGCTCTTCTCTCCGGTCGACGCTCGGTGGGCAGTGCTGCGGCTGTGCGGTCCGGCGCCGTGGGGCGCTGCGACCGCGCTTGCGTTGCGCTGACGCTGCGGAGTGTGACGGTACATCCCGCCCCCGTGTCAAACGGGAAAAGCCCGCAACGGCCACTCGAACGGTAACCCGACTACCGCCATTCCTGCCGCCTGGGCTGGCCCCTGGGCCTTGGGCGGTGTCGGTGCGGGCCCTTTTCATGTTGCCGTCGGCCTGGCTCGCCGTCCATCGCGCTGCGCGCTCGTCCTCAAGCGCCGGACGGGCTTTTTCCCCGCCCACCCCGCCCTTTCCTCGCTGCGCGCGGCCTGCCCGGGCCGGGGCGGTCGCCTCCCGCTCAGAGGCGTGTGAAGCACCACACGGCGAGGGCGAGGGCGCCGGATCCCGCCAAGGTCGCGAGCGTCGCGGCGGCCGTGGGGTGGACGCCGTGGGCCACGGGGGCGCGGTGTGCGACGCGGGTGCCCGTCCACAGCAGCAGGCCCGCCCCGAACAGCGCGAACACCGTCCCGGCGAAGATCGCTGGTCCGCTCTCCATGCCCCTGGCCTCCCGCGCCGTCCGTGCGGCACCTGTCGGGTACCCCGGCTCGGGAGGCTGGCACGCCCGGACGGCGGAAGCGCGAAATCCGAGTGAACGGGGGGCGGCGTACGGGTCCCACAATGGCTGGATCGATCCCCGGAGGGGCTGATTTCTCCCCTGTGGGCGGGCTGTGGGCAGGGCTGTGGACGGGACCGGGGACGCCGAGTACGCCGGGGACGTCTTCCCGGGGCGCGGCCGCGTGTGGCGATCCCGTCCCGGCAGCCCCTGCTGCCCCTACCGCCCCACAGGCTCCAGGAACCCCTGCTCCACCAGGAGCCGGATCTGGGCCGGGGTGCGGTCGCGCAGCAGCACCGCGTCCTCGCCCATCAACTGGGCGATGGCGTCCAGGATCCGGCCGGCGCTCAGCGTGCCGTCGCAGACGCCCGCGAAGCCCGCGCCCACCGTGTCCACCTGGGTGGCACGCCGCATGCCGCGGTGCTGGCGCAGCACCACGTGCTCCGGGTCCTCGGCGCCGGGCAGGCCGATCTGCTCCTGCACCACGCCGTCGGCGAGCTTGAAGTGCTCGGCGAGCAGCGCCGCGTCGTCGTGCTCGCGCAGGTAGTCCTGCCGTGCGAAGAACGCCTGCACCGTCTCGCCGAGGGGCTGCTCGACAGGGTGCGTCCACTCCTCGACGGTCACGGACGGCTCGGCGGCGCCGGACTTGCGCAGGGTGATCCAGCCGAAGCCGACGCCCCGGGTCTTGCGGGCCTCGAACTCGTCCAGCCAGGCGTCGTACCGCGCGGCGTACTCGGCCGGGTCCGTGCGGTGGTCCCCGGCGTCGCGCAGCCACAGCTCGGCGTACTGCGTGACGTCCTGCACCTCGCGCTGCACGATCCACGCGTCACATCCGCGCGGCACCCAGGAACGGACCCGCTCGGTCCACTCCTCGCCCTCCACGTGCTGCCAGTTGGCGAGAAACTGCGCGTACCCCCCTTCGTTCAGTCGCTCCCCCGCCTCCTGAACGATCGAGCGGCACAGATCGTCCCCGCCCATGCCACCGTCCCGGTACGTCAGCCGGGCGCCGGGCGAGATGACGAACGGCGGGTTGGACACGATCAGGTCGTACGTCGCGTCGCCCACGGGCTCGTACAGGGAGCCCTCCCGCAGGTCCGCCGCGGGCACGCCGGACAGGGCGAGCGTGAGGCGGGTGCAGTGCAGGGCGCGGGGGTTGAGGTCGGTCGCGGTGACGCGGGTGGCGTGCCGGGAGGCGTGCAGGGCCTGGATGCCGGAGCCGGTGCCGACGTCGAGGGCGCTCGCGACGGGCGTACGCACGGTGATGCCCGCGAGCGTCGTGGACGCGCCGCCGACGCCGAGCACCACGCCCTCGTCGCGGCTGCCGATGCCCCCGGCGCCGCCGACCGCGCACCCCAGGTCGGACACGATGAACCAGTCCTCGCCGTCCGGTCCGCCGTACGGCCGCACGTCGACGGTCGCCCGGAGCGCGTCGGCGCCGTCCGCCCCGCCTTCCGCGTCCTCCGCGTTCCTCACGTTCCCCGCGGCACCCTCCGCGGCGCCCTCCGCGCGGACGAGCCAGCCGCTCTCCAGGAGCGCGTCCACCGGCAGCACGTCGGCCACGCGCGCGTGGGGCACGGGACGCTGCAGCAGGAACAGCCGTACGAGCGACGCCGGCGCTCCGTCGTCCCGGGTGGCCCGGAGCGCGGGCACGGTCTCGCTGCGGGCGAGCGCGGTGTAGGCGGGCGCCCCGAGCAGTTCGAGCAGCCCGTCGGCGGTGAAGTCGGCGGCGAGGAGGGCTTCCCGCAGCCGCGCGGTGACGTCGGCGCGGTCGGACGAGGGCAAGGGCATGCTGGCGTTACTCACCCCCCAATTGTGACCCGCCCGCTCAAGACGGCGCCCCCGGCGCCACTGGGCGCCGGGGGCACACGGCCGTACGGATGAGCGAACGCGCTAGCCCTGGGTCTTCGGGGAGGCCGCCGCCGACTTGCAGCCGTCCTGCTCGCGCATGGCCTTGCCCACGTCGCCCGCCTCCAGCTTCTTCTGGGCGGTGTTCTCGCTCTGGCTGAGCTTGCCCAGCTCCTCGGCGATCTTCGCGAGGTCGTCCGCGAAGGCCGACTGGTCCTTGGTGTCGAGCTTGTCCGTCTGCGCCTTCAGGTCGGAGTACGACTTGGAGAGGCCGTCCAGCTCCTTCACGGCGTCGTTCAGCTTCTTCTCGCCGTCGTCGACGGGCGGGGCGCCCGCCTTCTTCAGGGCGGCGCTCCGCTGGGCGTAGGCCGCGGAGATGTCGCCGAACGCCTTGGAGTCGGTGCTCTTGACCTCGTCCGGCGAACTGTTGTCGGCGGTCTGCTTCTTGATGGCCGCGTTGGCGTCGGCGATCTTCTTCGACTGCGGCCCCACGGCCGTGTCACAGACCTTCTTGGCCCAGTCGTCCAGCTTCTTGTCACCGTCGTCACTGCTGCATCCCGACAGCGCCAGTACCAGTACCGCACCGCCGGACAGTGCGGCCGCGAGCTTCTTGTTCACCGGATTGGTCCCTTCCATGGCTCTCGGCCCCGGAACTTACACGCCAACTGGGCGACAACCTCATGGCAGGGGTGCGTTACGACCGCTATTGCAGCCATTTGCACCAAGCTGCGGGTACGAGAGAAGGCTCACGAGGCCCGCCCCGCGACCCCGCGCACACGCCCGCGGGCGGACGGCGCCTCAAAAAGCGCCGCCCGCCCGCGTGTTGAGCGGATCCACCGCGTCCGGCCGGTCCGGGTCACCCCCGTCCCGGCCCGCCGCGGCCCCGCGTCGGCCTACGTCACGAAACCACCGCCGGATCCGCCGAATTGGCGACCTTTCCCTGGGGCTCGGCGTCGCCCACGGCGATCCCGCGCCGCTTGGACACGTACACCGCCCCGACGATGACCGCGATGGACAGGACGGCGATCAGGACCCGCATCGCCACGCTCTTGTCCTCGCCGTAGCTGAATTTGACGACCGCGGGCGCGATGAGCAGCGCCACCAGGTTCATCACCTTCAGGAGCGGGTTGATCGCCGGGCCCGCGGTGTCCTTGAACGGGTCGCCGACCGTGTCACCGATCACCGTCGCGGAATGGGCCTCGCTGCCCTTGCCGCCGTGGTGGCCGTCCTCGACGAGCTTCTTGGCGTTGTCCCAGGCGCCACCGGAGTTGGCGAGGAACACCGCCATCAGCGTGCCGGTGCCGATCGCGCCCGCGAGGAACGAGCCGAGCGCGCCGACGCCGAGGCTGAAGCCCACCGCGATGGGCGTGAGCACGGCGAGCAGACCGGGCGTGGTCAGCTCCCGCAGCGCGTCCTTGGTGCAGATGTCGACGACGCGCCCGTACTCCGGCTTCTCCGTGTAGTCCATGATTCCGGGGCGCTCGCGGAACTGCCGCCGCACCTCGTAGACCACGGCTCCGGCCGACCGCGACACGGCGTTGATCGCGAGCCCCGAGAAGAGGAACACGACCGCCGCGCCGAGGATCAGGCCCACCAGGTTGTTGGGCTGGGAGATGTCCATCACCAGGTTCATCGGGGCGCCGTCGCCGAGTTTCTGGCCGACGTCGTCCGCCGCCTCGGCGATCGCGTCGCGGTACGACCCGAAGAGCGCCGAGGCCGCGAGCACGGCCGTGGCGATGGCGATGCCCTTGGTGATGGCCTTCGTGGTGTTGCCGACGGCGTCCAGGTCGGTGAGGACCTGCGCGCCGGCGCCCTCGACGTCGCCGGACATCTCGGCGATGCCCTGCGCGTTGTCGGAGACCGGCCCGAAGGTGTCCATGGCGACGATGACGCCGACCGTGGTCAGCAGACCCGTACCGGCGAGGGCCACCGCGAACAGGGCGAGCATGATCGACGTACCGCCGAGCAGGAACGCCCCGTACACGCCGAGACCGATCAACAGCGCGGTGTAGACGGCCGATTCCAGACCGATGGAGATGCCCGCGAGCACGACCGTGGCCGGGCCCGTCAGCGAGCTCTTGCCGATGTCCTTGACGGGACGCCGGTTGGTCTCGGTGAAGTAGCCGGTGAGCTGCTGGATCAGCGCGGCCATGACGATGCCGATGGCGACGGCCACGACCGCGAGGATCCGCGGGTCGCCGTCCTTGGCGAGGATCGCCGCGTCCGTGACGCCGTCCAAGTCCGCGTAGTTCGACGGGAGATAGACGAAGACGGCCGCCGCGACGAGCGCCAGCGAGATGCCCGCGGAGATGAAGAAGCCGCGGTTGATGGCGGTCATGCCGCTGCGGTCGGCGCGCCGGGGCGCGACCGCGAAGATCCCGATCATGGCGGTGATCACGCCGATCGCGGGCACGATCAGCGGGAACGCGAGTCCGGAGTCACCGAACGCCGCCTTGCCGAGGATCAGCGCGGCGACGAGCGTGACGGCGTACGACTCGAAGAGGTCGGCAGCCATCCCCGCGCAGTCGCCGACGTTGTCGCCCACGTTGTCGGCGATGGTCGCGGCATTGCGCGGATCGTCCTCCGGAATGCCCTGTTCGACCTTGCCGACCAGGTCGGCGCCGACGTCGGCGGCCTTGGTGAAGATGCCGCCTCCGACACGCATGAACATCGCGATCAGTGCGGCCCCGAGGCCGAAGCCCTCGAGGACCTTGGGGGCGTCGGCCGCGTACACGAGCACCACACAGGAGGCGCCGAGCAGACCGAGCCCCACCGTGAACATGCCGACGACGCCGCCCGTACGGAAAGCGATCTTCATGGCTTTGTGCGAGACGGCGGTGAGATCCTTTTCCGGCTCGCCTTCCGCCGGTGTCGCTTCCCGCGCGGCCGCGGCCACGCGCACATTGCTGCGTACGGCGAGCCACATACCGATATAGCCGGTGGTCGCCGAGAACGCCGCACCGATCAAGAAGAAGATCGAGCGGCCGGCCCGCTGATTCCAGTCGTCCGCGGGCAGCAGCATGAGCAGGAAGAACACCACGACGGCGAATACGCCGAGGGTGCGCATCTGGCGACCCAGATAGGCATTCGCGCCTTCCTGGACCGCCGCCGCGATCTTCTTCATGCTGTCGGTGCCCTCGCCTGCCGCCAGTACCTGGCGCACCAGGATCCAGGCGAGCACGAGCGCCGCGACCGCGACGGCCGCGATCACCATCACGATGAGCCGGTTGTCGTCGGTCAGTACCGCGGCTGCGAGGGTTGAGGGGTGGTCAAGCTGATGAGGGGTAGAAAGCCCCGCCATTCGTCCTCCTTGACGCTTGGGCTGAGCTCAAGATGTGGACGGATTGTAGGGAGCCTGACCTGATCAAAACAGTGCGCCGCAAACAGAATTGGCGCGGGAGTGCGTGTCCTCAAATGATCGCGCCGCCGGATTGACCCCGAAAGCGGTAATGCCCCAAAAGCATTGACGCCGCCGCTGACGCCGAGTTCCCTTATCGATCACGCGAGTCCGGACCGCCGGAATCACTAATAACACAATTTAAACCCCGAACACCCACCCCGATAACCGAACACATTTGGCCCCTTGCGGCTCTCCGCTCCCACTCGCCCCGGGAGCCCCACGGATCATGTCGGTATGAGCCTTCTCGGCCTGGCTTCCAGCCCGTCCGGCGTTTGAGGACGAGGCGCGAAGCGCCGACAAGGGGGCAAGGGGCGTAGCCCCATATGGAACGCGGGGGGGGAGGGTGGGCGGGGAAGCAAGAAACCCCGGCGCACGCCAACGCGACAGCGCGCGGCGGCAAGCCGGGGCACAGGAAGGACACGAGGCAGCGGCCCAGACCCGCCCCGGGTCAGTCCACCGTGGGCGTCACGCCAGCACAGGCGTCACGCCGACACAGGCATCACGCCGTCGTGGGCATCACGCCGTCGTGGGCCAGGTCATCCGAATCGACCCACCGTTCTCCCCGGCGGTCACTTCCACGTCGTCCACAAGTCCACTGATGACCGCCAGCCCCATCTCGTCCTCGCCCTCAGCCTCCAGATCCTCCCCGGATCCGGGCCGAGCACCAGGAGCCCGCTCCCCGGGCGCGGAACGCGGAGCCTCGTCGCCGACCTCGATGGAGAACTGCTTCTCCTCCTCGATGAGGGCAACCCGCACGGGCGCGGGAATCTCGGCGGCCTGATGCAGCCCGACGGCGCGGGTGCAGGCCTCGCCGACCGCGAGCCTGACCTCGTCGAGGACCGCCTCGTCCACACCCGCCCTGCGCGCGACCGCGGCCGCCACCAAGCGGGCGGTCCGGACGTGCTCAGGCAGCGCGCTGAAGCGGAGTTCAACGGTGGCCATGCATCCCCCTCGGACATACACGCGTGCTGTCAGGGGGCCCGGCCGTCGGCCCGGCCCCCTGCCGTACTGCCACTCCGGGCCGGAAGCCCGGAAACCCCGGGACGAGTCCCGGGGCGCCCGGCCGCTGCCGGGCAACCGGCTCAGTCGGTGGCCGCGACCGCTTCATCGACCGAGGTGTGAATCGGGAACACCTTGGTCAGACCGGTGATTCGGAAGATCTTGAGAATGCGCTCCTGGTTGCAGACCAGGCGCAGCGAGCCCTCATGGGCACGCACCCGCTTCAGGCCGCCGACCAGCACGCCGAGTCCGGTGGAGTCGAGGAAGTCCACTCGCTCCATGTCGACGACCAGGTGGAAACTGCCGTCGTTCACCAACTCGACCAACTGCTCGCGCAGCTTGGGCGCGGTATAAACATCGATTTCGCCACCGACCTCGACGACCGTACGATCGCCGACGGTACGGGTCGACAGAGACAGGTCCACGGATCCTCCAGCACCTTGCTATCGAGCGGTCGCCCCTCGGGACACCTCGGCCCACGCCCCCGGGACGGATCGCCAGCCGCGATGGCATTCAATCACTTACCGGCAGGCGTGCACGACGCCTTCGGACCATTGTCCATCCCGCCGGTGACACACTCGGTGCCGATGGCCAACTTTTCTCCCTCCGGAGGACCCTCGCGGGACACCCCGGCGCACGTCTCCCCGCAGTCGGTCCTGGACCGGCTGACCACGGGGCCGAGCCGGGCTGCGCGCGTCACTCATACGGAGCACCTGCCCCCACGTGCGGCCCGTTATGCGGTCTGGCCCGATCGCATCCGCGCGGAAGTGGTCGCCGCCGTGCAGTCGGCCGGAATCGATCATCCGTGGGCCCACCAGGCGCGGGCCGCCGAACACGCCCTCGACGGCGAGTCCGTCGTCGTCGCGACCGGCACCGCGTCCGGCAAGTCATTGGCATATCTCACACCCGTCCTCTCGGCGCTGCTCGACGGCTCCGAGGCCCCCAACGGCCGCGGCACCACCGCGCTGTACCTGGCCCCCACCAAGGCCCTCGCCGCCGACCAGCGCCGCGCCGTCCGCGCCCTGGCCGCCCCGCTGGGCACGGCCGTGCGGCCCGCGGTCTACGACGGCGACACCCCCGTCGAGGAACGCGAGTGGGTACGCCAGTACGCCAACTACGTCCTGACCAACCCCGACATGCTGCACCGCGGCATCCTCCCGTCCCACCCCCGCTGGTCCTCCTTCCTGCGCGCCCTGCGCTACGTCGTCATCGACGAGTGCCATACCTACCGGGGCGTCTTCGGCTCCCACGTCGCCCAAGTCCTTCGCCGTCTGCGCCGCTTGTGCGCCCGCTACGGCTCCGACCCCGTCTTCCTCCTCGCCTCCGCCACGGCCGCCGAACCGGCCGTGGCCGCCGAACGCCTCACCGGCCTCCCGGTCACCGAGGTCGCCGACGACGCCTCACCCCGCGGCGAGGTCGTCTTCGCCCTCTGGGAGCCGCCGCTCACCGAACTCCACGGCGAGAAGGGCGCCCCGGTCCGCCGCACCGCCACCGCCGAGACCGCCGACCTGCTGACCGACCTGACCGTCCAGGGCGTCCGCTCCGTCGCCTTCGTACGCTCCCGGCGCGGCGCCGAACTGATCTCCGTCATCGCCCAGGAGCGCCTCGCCGACGTCGATCGCTCCCTGGTCCGGCGCGTGGCCGCCTACCGCGGCGGCTATCTCCCCGAGGAGCGCCGCGCCCTGGAACAGGCCCTGCACTCCGGCGAACTCCTCGGCCTCGCCGCCACCACCGCCCTCGAACTCGGCATCGACGTATCGGGCCTGGACGCCGTCGTCATCGCCGGCTATCCCGGCACCCGCGCCTCCCTCTGGCAGCAGGCGGGCCGCGCCGGACGCTCCGGCCAGGGCGCGCTCGCGGTCCTCGTCGCCCGCGACGACCCGCTGGACACCTATCTCGTCCACCACCCCGAGGCCCTCTTCGACCAGCCCGTCGAATCGACCGTCCTCGACCCCGACAACCCCTACGTCCTCGCCCCCCACCTCTGCGCCGCCGCCGCGGAACTCCCCTTCACCGAGGACGACTTCAAGCTCTTCGGCCCGGCCACCGCGGAGCTGCTCCCCCAGCTGGAGGCCGCGAAGCTGCTGCGCCGCCGCACGAAGGCCTGGCACTGGACCCGCCGAGAGCGCGCCGCCGACCTCACGGACATCCGCGGCGGGGGCGGCCGGCCCGTGCAGGTCGTCGAGGAGGGCACCGGCCGCCTGCTCGGCACCGTCGACGCCTCCGCCGCGCACACGACCGTCCACGAAGGCGCGGTCCACCTCCACCAGGGCCGTACGTATCTCGTCCGCGGCCTGGACCTGGACGACTCCGTCGCCCTCGTCGAGGAGGCCGTCCCGCCGTACTCGACCACCGCCCGTGACACCACCGCCATCTCCGTCCTCGACACCGACACCGAGATCCCCTGGGGCCCCGGCCGCCTCTGCTACGGCTCCGTAGAGGTCACCAACCAGGTCGTCTCCTTCCTGCGCCGCAAGCTCATCACCGGCGAGGTCCTGGGCGAGACCAAGCTCGACCTGCCGCCCCGCACCCTGCGCACCCGCGCGGTGTGGTGGACGGTCACCGAGGATCAACTCGACGCCGCCCGCGTCAACCCGGAGATCCTCGGCGGCGCCCTGCACGCCGCCGAACACGCCTCCATCGGCATGCTGCCCCTCTTCGCCACCTGCGACCGCTGGGACATCGGCGGCGTCTCCGTGCCTCTGCACCCGGACACCCTGCTGCCGACGGTCTTCGTGTACGACGGCCACCCCGGCGGCGCCGGATTCGCCGAGCGCGCCTTCCACACCGCCCGCACCTGGCTCACCGCCACCCGCGAGGCCATCGCCTCCTGCGAGTGCGAGGCCGGCTGCCCCTCCTGCATCCAGTCCCCCAAGTGCGGCAACGGCAACGACCCGCTGCACAAACGCGGCGCGATCCGCCTCCTCACCACCCTCCTGAAGGACGCCCCCACGCCCTGACCCCCCGCCACCGAGGGGCACACCTTCGCCAACGGACCCGCCCTCAGCGGCGGACGCACCCTCGGCAGCGGACCGGCCCTCAGCGACGAGCGCACCCCCGGCAACAGACCGGCCCTCAGCGGCGGGCACACCCCCAGCACCAGACCAGCCCCTTGCGGCGAGCGCACCCTTGGTGGCAGGCGCACCCGACACCGACCCCGCAGGCCCCGTAGGCACTGCAGGCGCTGCAGACCCCGTAGGCACTGCAGGCGCTGCAGACCCCGCAGGCCGCACAGGCCCCGCAGGCCCCGCAGGCCCCGCAGGCCCCGCCCGAGACCTGACCTCCCTCACGAACGGCCCGAACTCCGCCGCCGCCGTGACATCCGACACCTCCCCCTCCACCGCGCACCGCACGATCCGCGTGTCCTGCGCCCGCGCCACCCTCTGGGCCCGCGCACACGCCTTCGCACTCCCTTCCGTCCAGTGGTCCGCCGCCGCCAGCGCCGCCAAGTCGGCCGCGCCGCCCGCCCGATGGCGAGCCACCGTCACCTGCCCCATCGCCAGCACGACCCCGGCGACCGCACACAGCAGGGCCATCACCACCACGGTCCACACCGTCGCGGCACCCCGATCCCCCTCCACCCCACCCGCACACCCCCGCCTCACGCCCCTACCCCCACCGTCTCCTCCGCCATCGCCACGGCCTCCGCCCGCAACCGCAGCCCGAGCCCCAACGCCCGAGGCCCCGGCGACCGCGCCACCACCTCCACCCGGACCAGGTCGCCGTCCCTGCTCACCGCCACGCTCGCGCCGCGCGGAGCCGCCTGACGGGCCACCGCGACCGCCGTACCCTGCGGGTCCTGGCGAGCCATCGCGCGGGCCCCGGCCCGGGCCGCGTCCACGCACTGGATCTGCGCGGACGCGGTCAGCAGGGCCCACACGAGCGCCATCGTGAACAGCACCAGCGTCGGCAGCACCACGGCCGCCTCCGCCGTCACGTACCCGCCGTCACCCCGACCGCGGCGCCGCCCGGGCCAGAACCCGAACCGATGCCCGGACCAGTGCCCGAACCAGTGCCCTGCCGAGAGCCCGGGACCGGACTCAGAACTGGACATTCAGCGCCCTCTCCACCACCGCCTGGAGGGCGGCCTTGACCGGTCCGCTCGTCACGACCTTGTAGAGCAACCCGGCGAACGCCACGGTCGCGATGATCCCCATGGCGTACTCGGAAGTGACCATCCCGGAATCCCGCGCGACACCCCGCATCCGCCCCAGCCGACGCCCTCGCCCCTTCAAGCTCACCGGGGGCACTGGCCACTCCCGCCGCATCCACCGCGCCAGCCGTGCCACGTACAGCCGAGCCCGCGCACGCACCTGTCCCCACATGTCAACCCCCATGGAATCTCTGTCAGTTGTTCACAGTCGGTTGATCACAGTCCGCTGGTCGCAGTCCGTTGATCACCGCTGGTCCTTCGAACTCTGTTCTCTCGAAGCCGTTCGTCCAGTGCCGCCCGTCCAGCGCCGGTCGTCCGGTCCCGCGCCCCCGATGCCCCGCCACCCGTGTCCTGCCACCCGTACGACATTTCGCCCAGGCAGCCCGCGGGGCTCCGTCCGCGCACCGGGCCGCAGGCCGCCTCACCGCCCGCCCATCAGGCCCCCCGCAAGGCCGATCACCACCGGCACCACCCCGATCGCGATGAACGCGGGCAAGAAGCACAGGCCCACCGGAGCCGTCATCTGGACCGCGGCGCGCCGGGCCCGGGCCGTCGCCGCGCGCCCCTGTTCGGTTCGGCAGTCCTCGGCGAACCGGGCAACCGGGCCGGCGGCGGGCGCACCGGACTCAGTGGTGCGTTCCAGGAGGCGGGCCAGCGCCGCGGCGCCCGGTATCTCGCCGACCCTCCGCCACGCGTCGGCCGGTGCGCCGCCGAGCCGTACTTGTGCCGCGCCCCAGGCGAGCCGTTCCCCGACGGGGCCTCCCAAGGACTCGCCCACGGCCTGCGCCGCCACCACGGGCCCGGCACCGGCCGCCACGCAGGCCGCCAAGAGATCGGCTGCCAGCGGTAGTTGTTGAGCGGCTTGAGCTGCTTCGGCCTGGTCCTGCCGGTCGGCGCCCGGCCGCAGCCGCCACACGCAGCACCCCGCGGCCACGCCCACCACGCAGCCCGCGACCCCGCCGACCAGCGCCCATCCCGCGCCGACCACCCCGGCCACCGTCACCCATCTCCGCGCCAGCTCCCGTCGCCCGGACTCCGCGTCGCCCCACCGCCGGAACCACGCGCGGCCGCCGCCAGGCCCTTCGCCCCCTTCGCCTCCTTCGCCTCCTTCACCCCCTTCTCCTCGTCTGCCGCCCCCTCGTCCCCATGACCGCCCCGGCCGTCCCCCGGCCTCCAGGACGGCCAAGGCCCGGCGCTCCGCGGCCCGTTCCCGTCGTGCCGCCGCCAGCGTCAGGAGCAGCCATGCCAGGGCAGCCGCCGCCCACACCACCGCCCCCAGGCTGTGGAGAACCCCGGCGCCGACGGTCAGCTCGTCCGTCATCGCGCCTCCGCCTTCCGCATGATCCGCAGCGCCCACCACGCGCCCGCGCCCTCGAACAGCCCGCCCACGGCCAGGCAGCCGAGGCCCGCCCCGGTGTGCAGCAGCACCCGCAACGGCTCGGCGCCGAGCGCGGCGCCAAGGAGCAGGCCCAGGACGGGGAGCCCGGCGAGCATCAGGGCCGTCGATCGGGCGCCCGCCAACTGGGCGCGCAGGTCGGCCCGTTGGTCCCGCTCCGCGCGCAGCGCCCCTTCCAGGCGCTCCAGTCCGGTTGCGAGGCCCGCGCCCCGGTCCACGGCGACCCGCCAGCACGCGGCGAGTCCGAGGAGCCCTTCGGCACCCGGCTCCCGGGCGGCCTCGCGCAGCGCGCCGGGCACGTCCCCGCCGAACCGTGCCGCCGCGAGCACTCCCGCCCGCGCCCCGCCGAGTCCCCGACCAGCACCTCCACCGGCCTCCGAGCCGATCTCCGAGTCGACCTTCAAGCCGACCTTCGAGATCCGCGAGCCCGCCTCCGCGGCCGTCCGCAGCGCCTGACCGGGCTGCCGCCCCGCCCGCACCTCACCGGCGAGAGTCCCGCACAGGGCGATGACCGCGTCGGCCCCGCGGTCCCGCGCACGAGCGGCTTCCCGGGCCCGGCGCGCCCGCCCCGCGAGGGGCATGCCGACCGCCCCCACGACCAGGGGCAGCACGGACTCCCCGAGGAGCCCGACGGCCGCCCCGCCCACCAGGAGCCAGACCTCGTGCCCGAGCCGCCCGCGGACTCGCGTGATCCCCCGCCGCCACCGAGGCACCGCCGCAGGGCCAGCGGCCGGGAGGAGGGACCGTGCTCTTCGCAGCCCCCGGGCGGCGCTCACCCGCCCGCCGAGCAGGCACACCGAGCCGCCCGCGCACAGAGCGGCGCCGCACGCCGTCGCCGCGCTCATGTGCTCGCCTCCCGCTCCGCGAACAGGGCGCTCAGCCGCGGCCAGCCGCGCTCCCGGACGAAGCCCCGCTCGCCCCAGCGCAGCGCGGGCACCGTGGCCACCAGGCCCGACGGGGCGCGCTCCAGGACCTGCACCTCGGCGATCCGGCGCCGCCCCGCCCGGTCCCGTACGAGATGGAGGACCACCGACAGGGCCGCCGCCAGCTGGCTGTGCAGGGCCGCCCGGTCGAGTCCCGCGGCCGTGCCCAGCGCCTCCAGACGGGCCGGGACGTCGGCGGCGGCGTTGGCGTGCACCGTGCCGCAGCCGCCCTCATGGCCGGTGTTCAGCGCGGCCAGGAGGTGCACCACCTCGGCGCCCCGCACCTCGCCCACCACCAGCCGGTCGGGGCGCATCCGCAGGGCCTGGCGCACCAGGTCGTCCAGGCCGACGCGGCCCGCGCCTTCCTGGTTCGCGGGCCGGGACTCCAGGCGCACCACGTGCGGGTGGTCGGGGCGCAGCTCGGCGGAGTCCTCGGCGAGGACGATCCGCTCCCCCGGGCCGACGAGGCCGAGGAGGGTGCTGAGGAGCGTCGTCTTGCCGCTGCCCGTGCCGCCGCTGATGAGGTACGAGAGGCGGGCGTCGAGGAGGCTGCGCAGCACCCGCTCGCCGCCGGGCGGCACCGTGCCGGCCGCGACCAGTTCGGCGAGGGTGAAGGCGCGGGGCCGCACGACGCGCAGCGACAGACAGGCGGAGCCGACGGCCACCGGGGGCAGCACCGCGTGCAGCCGGGTGCCGTCCGGCAGGCGGGCGTCCACCCAGGGCCGGGCGTCGTCCAGGCGCCGCCCGGCCACGGCCGCGAGCCGCTGGGCGAGGCGCCGCACCGCCGCCGGGTCCCGGAAGGAGACCTGCGTGAGTTCGAGGCCGCCGCCGCGGTCCACCCAGACGCGGTCCGGCGCGGACACCAGGACGTCGGTCACCGAGGGGTCGGCGAGCAGCGGTTCCAGGGGGCCCGCGCCCACCAGCTCCGAGCGCAGTTGCTCGGCCGCGCCGAGCACTTCGGCGTCGCCCAGGATCCGCCCCTGTGCCCGCAGGGCCTCGGCGACCCGGGCCGGGGTGGGCTCGGTGCCGTTCGCCGCGAGCCACTGCCGGACCCCGTCCAGCATCCGGGCGCCCACGACGGCGGTCATACGCCCCCTCCAGTGCGGGACGGGAGTTGCTCCCAGAAGGCCGCGCAGAACCGGGCCAGTGGCCCGCGCGCCGCGCCGCCGGGCGGCTGTCCGCCACCGCGCACGGCGCCGAGGCCGTGCTCCCGGGGCAGCTCGCCGACGAGGGGCAGGCCGAGCAGCCGGGCCACCTCGTCCGCGTCAAGGCCGTCGCCGCCGGACGGTCCGGGGGTGGTGACGAGCCGCAGGTCCCGCAGCACCATGCGCACGGCCGACGTGACCCGCCGGGCCCCGGCCACCGCGCGCAGCTCCGCCGGGACCACCAGCAGGCCGAGGTCCAGCTGCGCCAGCGCCTCCGCCACGGCTTCGTCCACGCGGCGCGGCAGGTCGACGACCACGACGCCCCCGCGCCTGCGGGCCGCCGCCAGGACGGCACGCACGGCCTCCGGGGCGATGGCCACCGTGTCGCCGCGGTCCCAGCTGAGGACGCGCAGGTCGTGCAGGGCGGGCAGCGACTCCTCCAGGGCGCCGCCGCCGACCCGGCCCCGCGACTGCGCGAACGCGGGCCAGCGCAGCCCTTCGGCGGTCTCCCCGCCGAGCATCACGTCGAGCCCGCCGCCCAGCGGGTCGGCGTCGACGAGCATGGTGCGCCGACCGGCGCGCGCCGCGGTGACGGCCAGGGCGCAGGCGAGTGTGGAGGCCCCGGCGCCGCCGCGGCCGCCCATGAGGCCGACGGTGAGCGCGGGTCGTCCGACGCCCTCGGCGACGTCGGCGATGCGGTCCACCAGCCACCGCTCGCCGTCGGGCAGGACGAGCACGTCGTCCGCGCCGATCTCCACGGCCCGCCGCCACACACCCGAGTCGTCCTGGTCCCGCCCCACGAGCACGACCCCGCGGCGGCGTGCGGCGCCGCGCACCCGCTCGGCCGCGTCGTCCCCGACGAGGACGAGCGGGGCGGACTCCCATCCGCCGCCGCGCTCAGGCACTCCGTGGTGCACCTCGGGCCGCGCTCCCGCCGCGGCGCACAGCCGCAGCAGGTCGTCCAGCAGGTCCTCGTCCTCCGTGACGATCAATGGTCCACCGGCGCGCCCTTCGGACGTCGGCGGTGTGTCGTACGCAATGACTCCAGCCACGATCTTCCGGCCCCCTCTCGCTGCAAGTCCTTCGAATGCGCGTGTGTGCGCATCCGGATCCGCGTCCGCGAAGACCGGCCAATGGAATCCGGCCAAGAACTTCACGAACGGAATCAAGCGTGCGGCGATCCCGGAAATCATGTGGATCTTGGTCAATAACTGTGGAGAAGAGGTTGGCTGTGAATAACTCCTTCACCCATACCGGTGACGGCCCGGGCGCCTTCCGCAGCGCAGCCCCATGGCTACGCACAGTGACAGATCTTGGGTGCGCGGCATCGACGTCGATTCGGCGCGCACGGCGCCACGACGATCGGAAAAGATCAGGAAAGGGGCCCAGAAACCCACCCGGACATGCGACGACCCCCGCCGGGGGGGAGAGCGGGGGTCGTCCCCTCGGTCCGACTCGGGGGGGGAGGAGCCAGACCGGGTTAGCACGGTCGCGAACGATCCGTGACTTCCATGGTGTACCCGAGAGCCTTCTCAGGCAAACCCACGCGCCTCAGCTTACGCCGAATGGTGGGCGCCTATGCTCAACCTCGTGGAAAACCACTCGTCGCCCCGCACAGCCGCGTTCTTTGACCTGGACAAGACGGTCATTGCGAAGTCGAGCACGCTCACCTTCAGCAAGTCGTTCTACCAAGGCGGGCTGATCAACCGCAGGGCGGTACTGCGAACCGCATATGCCCAGTTCGTGTTCCTCGCCGGCGGGGCCGATCACGATCAGATGGAACGCATGCGCGCGTACCTGTCCTCGCTGTGCCGCGGCTGGAACGTGCAGCAGGTCAAGGAGATCGTCGCGGAGACCCTGCACGACCTGATCGACCCGATCATCTACGACGAGGCAGCCTCCCTCATCGAGGAGCACCACACCGCGGGCCGGGACGTCGTCATCGTCTCCACCTCGGGCGCCGAGGTGGTCGAGCCGATCGGTGAACTCCTGGGCGCGGACCGGGTGGTGGCCACGCGGATGGTGGTCGGCGACGACGGCTGCTTCACGGGCGAGGTGGAGTACTACGCGTACGGCCCCACGAAGGCGGAGGCGATCCAGGAGCTCGCCGAGTCGGAGGGGTACGACCTGGAGCGCTGCTTCGCCTACAGCGACTCGGCCACGGACGTGCCCATGCTCGAGTCCGTCGGCCATCCCTACGCCGTCAACCCGGACCGGGCGCTGCGCCGCGAGGCCCTCGCGCGCGGGTGGCCGATTCTGGACTTCCACCGCCCGGTGCGGCTCAAGCAGCGCCTGCCCGCACCACGCCGCCCGGCGCTCGTCGCGGCGGCGGCGGTGGGCGCGGCGGCGGCCACAGCGGGCCTCGTGTGGTTCGCGAGCCGACGGCGCGCGGCGGCGGGCTGACCTCGCACTACGGGGGCGCGCGACACGGCGTTCCAGTGCGCCCCTGGAGGCGGCCGGAACCTCGCGCCCGATTCACCCTTGTTTGAACCTAAAAGTAAAGAAGTGCAGTCAGGGCTTCCGCTTCCCCCAGGACAGGAGTACAAAGGAGTCAACGGCCCGCGAGACCAAGGACATCCGAGAGGATTACCTTTAACCGCATTGATTGGCCCCACGGACCGAAGCATGGTCACCGAGCACCCACGCGACGTCGACCCGTCGATTACGGGCCAGCCGCACCAGGTGACGGGCAAAGTTCCCGACCTGATGGGCAAACTTTCGAGGACGCTTGGTAACCCGGTGGACATGCCAGCGGCGGTACGAATTCTCGTACCGCCGCATCCCTGTTCAAGGGCTCCCCTCGCACCGCCCGGGGTTTCCCCTCACGCCGCCCCGCGCTGCAGGGCCTCACACACCGCCGTCGACTCCCTGACGCCGAGCTCAACCGCCTTGCCGCAGTGGGCGATCCAGGCGGCCACACCCTCCGGAGTGCCGGACACGTACGCCTCCAGGGCACCCACGTAGGCAGCGCGTCCCAGCTCCGCGTGGCCCGCCTCGGCCGGGCAGATCGACTTCGGGTCGAGGCCGCTGCCCACCAGGACGATGCGCTCGGCCGCGCGCGCCACCAGGCCGTTGCACGAGCCGAAGGGCCGCAGGGCCGCGAGTTCGCCGTGCACCACGGCCGCCGTCACCAGGGCCGGCGCGGAGCCGCCCGCGATGATCAGTTGCGAAAGGCCTTCGAGCCGCCCCGCCACCTCGTCCGCGTCCGGCAACTCCAGCTCGATCAACGGCTCCTCGACCGGTTCGCCCGCGAGTCGCGGACGGCCCGCGGCCTCGTCGGCGTCGGCCGCGGCGACCAGGTGCAGCCGCGCGAGCACCCGCATCGGCGACTGCCGCCAGATGGACAGGAGCTGCCCCGCCTCGGCGGTCAGCCGCAGCGCGGCGCCCATCACGCGCGCGTCGCCCTCGCCGCTGAAGTCGGTGCGCCTGCGCACCTCCTCCAGGGCCCACTCGGCGCCGGACAGCGCCGCGGACCCGCGCGCGCCCCGCAGCGCCGCCTCGGCGGTGACCTCGTTGCTGCGGCGCCGCATGATCCGGTGGCCGTACACGCGGTCCACGGCCTTGCGCACGGAGTCCACGGAGTCGGCGACACCGGGCAGCGCGCCCAGGGCCGCCAGCGGATCGGCTTTCGTACTCATGAGTACGACCCTACGCACCAAGGGCCCGCCCGCCACGAAGGAGTGGTCTTCTTCACGCGATCCGGCCCCTCCTGACGCGAACAGGACCCCGCGGCACAGCGCGCGGCTACGCTACATGAACATGAAGATCGCTTTCGTGGGGAAGGGCGGCAGCGGCAAGACCACGCTGTCCTCGCTCTTCATCCGACACCTCGCCGCCACCGGCGCACCGGTCATCGCGGTGGACGCCGACATCAACCAGCACCTGGGCGCCGCCCTCGGCCTCGACGAGGAGCAGGCCGCCGGGCTGCCCGCGATGGGCGGACGGCTGCCGCTGATCAAGGACTATCTGCGCGGCACCAATCCGCGCATCGCCAGCGCCGAGAAGATGATCAAGACGACTCCGCCCGGCGACGGTTCGCGGCTGCTGCGGGTCTGCGAGGACAACCCGGTGTACGAGGCGTGTGCGCGAGCCGTGGAACTCGACGGCGGCGCCGTGCGTTTGATGGTCACCGGGCAGTTCACCGAAGCCGACCTCGGTGTCGCCTGCTACCACTCCAAGACGGGAGCGGTCGAACTGCTCCTGAACCACCTGGTCGACGGCCGCGACGAGTACGCGGTGGTCGACATGACCGCGGGCTCCGACTCCTTCGCCTCCGGGATGTTCACCCGCTTCGACATGACGTTCCTCGTCGCCGAGCCGACCCGGAAGGGGGTCTCCGTCTATCGCCAGTACAAGGAGTACGCACACGACTTCGGCGTCGACCTCAAAGTCGTCGGCAACAAGGTCCAGGGCCAGGACGACATCGACTTCCTGCGCGAGCAGGTCGGCGACGACCTCCTGGTGACCGTCGGGCACTCCGACTGGGTGCGCTCCATGGAGAAGGGCCGTCCGCCCCAGTTCGAACTCCTGGAGGAGAGCAACCACTTGGCCCTGAAGACGCTCCAGGAAGCGGCCGACTCCGCCTACGACCGCCGCGACTGGGAGCGCTACACCCGCCAGATGGTCCACTTCCACCTGAAGAACGCCCAGAGTTGGGGCAACGAGCGGACCGGGGTCGACCTGGCCGCCCAGATCGACCCCGACTTCGTCCTGCGGGAGCACGCGACGGCGACCGCCTAGCCCCGGACCGGCCACCGCCTGACCCGGACCGGCCACCTCCCGACCCGGGACGGGCCCGCCGCCCGGCCCGGACGGGCTACCGCTTGGCCGGCTCCGCGCCCGGAACGCCCTTCGGCGCCGGAGCGGGCCGGGCGGACAGGAAGGCGGGCCAGCCCTCCTTCGGGGTCTTGCCGACGCCGAGCCGGGTCAGCTTGGCGAGCACCTGCGGGTCCTGTGCGTCCAGCCAGTCGGCGAGCTGCCGGAAGGACACACAGCGCACCTCGCGCTTGGTGCAGACGCGCTCGATCGTCTCCTCGATGGCGCGCATGTACGTGCCGCCGTTCCACGACTCGAAGTGGTTGCCGATGATCAAGGGGGCGCGGTTGCCGTGGTAGGCGCGGTCGAAGCCCTTGATCAGGCCGTCGCGCATCTGGTCGCCCCAGTACTCGTGCTTGTCCGGGTCACCGTGCGAGGTCGAACCTGACTGGTTCACCATGAAGTTGTAGTCCATGGTGAGCGTCTCGAAGCCGCGCCCGGGGACCGGCACAAGCTGCATCGACAGGTCCCACAGGCCCGCCTTCTTCTTGGGCCAGAGCTGGTTGTTCACGCCGCTGGTGTCGTAGCGGAAGCCGAGTTCGCGGGCCGCGCGCATGAAGTTGGTACGGCCTTCGAGGCAGGGCGTGCGGGCGCCGATGAGTTCCCGGTCGTAGTCGAAGGGCAGCGGCTGCGCCTTCCCCATGCCCGTGTTCGTCTTCCAGGCCTTCACAAAGGACTTGGCCTGGTTGATCTCGCTCTTCCAGTCGGCGACGGACCATTCGCCGACGCCGCGGCCGGTGCCGCAGAAGTGGCCGTTGAAGTGGGTGCCGATCTCGTTGCCCTCGAGCCAGGCGCCGCGGAGCTGGTCCACGGTGTCCTTGATTCCCTCGTGGTCGTTGAAGCCGATGTCCGAGCTGCCGGCGAGATGCTGCGGCGGCTTGTAGAGCCTGCGCTTGCCCTCGGGGAGCATGTACACACCGCTGAGGAAGTACGTCATCGTGGCGTTGTTCCGCTTGGCGACCTTGCGGAAGTGGGAGAACAGCTTCTGGCCGTCCTCACCCGCGCCGTCCCAGGAGAACACCACGAACTGCGGGGGCTTCTGGCCCGGTTTCAGGCGCTCGGGTCTGGGGAGCAGCGGCTGCTGACCGGTGAACGCGGTCGAGCCGTCGCCGATCAGGCGCACCGCGGCCTTGGGCGCCGGGGCGCCCGCGGGCTTCTTCGCACCGTGCGCGGACCCGGGCGCTCCCCCCTTCGTGCCGGACGAGTCGTCGGCGCACCCGGCCAGGGCCGCCGTGCAGACCATGAGCGCGGCGAGGCCCGCGGCCGTCCGCCGCACCCCCGCGCCAGTGCTTGGGTTGGCGGCCATCTCCGCCCACCTTCTTCCGTGCAAGTCGGGACAGAACGGCAGCAACTTCGCACGGGGACACGGGTGGCGGATTCCGACAAGCCGATGAGCATTTTTATTCACTCATTAGAGTGATCACTTACCCCATTTGCCCTGATGATCCGGCTAAGACCTTTACGCTGCATTACGATTCGTTTACCGAGAGTTGAGTTATCCCGCCGCTGCAACGCCGTGACCCACGGCCGCGACCCGCCCTCCGGATTCCGCCGGAGGACCCCCTGTTCCGCGACCGCGCCGCCCCGGAGGAGACGGGAAACATGTCTGCCTGCGTCCCCACAAGCGCCACCGACTCGGCGCACGGCCCGCGCCCCCAGCAGCCCCACGCGCCACCGCCGCGCAAGAAGTTCCGCGTCTCGGGCGCCGACGTGTCCGCGTCCATCGCCGTCTTCCTGATCGCCCTGCCGCTGTCCCTCGGAATCGCCCTCGCCACCGGAGCACCGCTCCAGGCGGGCCTCGTCGCCGCCGCCGTCGGCGGCCTCGTCGCCGGACGCTTCGGCGGCGCCCCCCTCCAGGTCAGCGGCCCCGCCGCCGGGCTGACCGTCGTCACCGCCGACCTCATCCAGCGCTACGGCTGGCGGACG
Source organism: Streptomyces sp. NPDC127108 (assembly GCF_042677545.1). Lineage (NCBI taxonomy): Bacteria > Bacillati > Actinomycetota > Actinomycetes > Kitasatosporales > Streptomycetaceae > Streptomyces > Streptomyces sp. NPDC127108. Next base: position 175,227 of record NZ_JBHXTE010000012.1, read on the forward strand.
ACCTGCGCCATCACCGTCCTCGCCGGACTCGCCCAGATCGGCCTCGGCTGCCTGCGCGTGGCACGCACCGCGCTCGCCGTGAGCCCCGCCGTCGTGCACGGCATGCTCGCCGGAATCGGCGTCACCATCGCCGCCGCCCAACTGCACATCGTGCTCGGCGGCACCCCCCAGAGCTCCGTGACCGCCAACCTCGGCGCACTGCCCGCCCAGTTGGCCGAGCTGCACCCGGCCGCGCTGTCCGTGAGCGCGCTGACCCTCGGCGTCCTCGTGCTCTGGCCCCGCATCCCCGGCCGCGTCGGACGCGTCGCACGGACCGTCCCCGCGCCGCTCGTCGCCGTCACGGCGGCCACCGCGCTCTCCGGACTCGCCGCGCTGACCGTGGCCAAGGTCGACCTGCCCTCCTGGCGCACGCACGCCCTCGCCGGACTGCCCGAAGGCCCCGCGCTCGGCCTCGTCGCCGCCGTGCTCACGGTCACGCTGGTGTGCGGCGTGCAGTCACTGCTCGGCGCGGTCGCCATCGACAAGCTCACCGCCAAGCGCACCGGCGCCCAGGAGCGGGTGGGCCGCTCCGACCTCGACCGCGAGCTGCGCGGCCAGGGCATGGCGAACATGGTGTCCGGGGCGCTCGGCGGACTGCCCGTCGCGGGCGTCGCCGTGCGCAGCGTGGCGAATGTGCGCGCCGGTGCCGTCAGCAGGAACTCCACGATGCTGCACGGCGTTTGGGTAGTAGCGGCCTCGCTGCTGCTCGTGTCGGTCCTGGAGATGATCCCGCTCGCCTCCCTGGCCGCGCTCGTCATGGTCGTCGGCGCCCAGATGGTCAGCATCAACCACATCCGCACGGTCACCCGCCACCGCGAAGTCCTCGTGTACGCGGCCACCACCCTGGCCGTGGTGTTCCTCGGCGTCCTGGAAGGCGTGGCGATGGGCGTCGCCGTGGCGGTGGCCGTCGCCCTGCACCGCCTCGCCCGCACCCGCATCACCTGTGAGGAGGACTCGGAAGGCGTGCACCACGTGCACGTGCGGGGACAGTTGACGTTCCTCGCGGTGCCCCGGCTCAGCCGCTGCCTGCACCACATCCCCCAGCGGGCGCACGCCGTCGTGGAGCTCGACGGCTCCTTCATGGACCACGCGGCGTACGAGACCCTGCACAGCTGGCTCGACGCGCACGCCGCGCAGGGCGGCAGCGCCGAGGTCACCGGCCGCGGCGGCCAGCGCATCACGGAGCCCGCGGCCACCGCCCACTGCGGCTGCCGCCCCTGGACGCCCTGGCGCAACCACCAGTGCGACACCCCCCAGGAACCCCCGCGCACCGACCGCCCCGAACAGCATCAACTGGCCAAGGGAATCAGCGCGTTCCAGCAGAACACGGCGCCGCGGGTGCGGGGCGAGCTGGCCCGTCTCGCGCGCGAGGGGCAGCGGCCCGTGCAGCTCTTCCTGACCTGCGCCGACTCCCGTGTCGTCACGTCGATGATCACGTCAAGCGGCCCCGGCGACCTCTTCGTCGTACGCAACGTGGGCAATCTGGTGCCGCTGCCCGGCGCCGAGAGCGGCGACGACTCGGTGGCCGCCGCGATCGAGTACGCGGTGGACGTACTGCAGGTCAAGTCCATCACCGTATGCGGGCATTCGGGCTGCGGCGCCATGCAGGCGCTGCTCAACACACCGCCGACCGGAGCGCAGACACCGCTCAAGCGCTGGCTGCGGCACGGCCTGCCGAGCCTGGAGCGGATGGCCGAACAGACGGCGGAGGCGGCCGAGCAGAGCCTCGGGACGGCGGCCGGTCAGGGCCTGGACGCAGCCGCGCAGAGCCCCGGCACCGCCCAGCAGACCCTGCGCGGTATGCCCCGGCTCGCGGGCCGCGCCCCCGCCGACGCCGTCGAGCAGCTCTGCCTCACCAACGTCGTCCAGCAGTTGGAGCACCTGCGGGCCCACGAGGCGGTGTCGAGGCGGCTCGCCGAAGGGGATCTGGAACTGCACGGGATGTACTTCCACGTGGGCGAGGCCCAGGCATATCTGCTGGCCGAGGGCACGGCGGGAGCGGAGGAAGGGAGAAAGGAAGGTGAGACGATGCGTGCGGGGCAGGCACCTGACGAGGTGTTCAGCCAGGTCCCACCCGCTCATCCGGTAGAGGTCTAAACCAATTTCCGGCAAGCCCTTGTCACCGGGGCCGAGTGTCTGATGAGCTGTGGTCTGGGACACAACGGACACCCTGGGAAAGGGAGATGTCGTGAGCAACGAAAGCCTGGCCAACCTGCTCAAGGAGGACCGCAGGTTCGCGCCACCGGCCGACCTGGCGGCGCACGCCAACGTCAAGGCGGAGGCGTATGAACAGGCCAAGGCTGACAGGCTCGGCTTCTGGGCCGAGCAGGCCCGCCGGCTGACCTGGGCCACCGAACCGACCGAGACGCTCGACTGGTCGAACCCGCCGTTCGCGAAGTGGTTCGCCGACGGCAAGCTCAACGTCGCGTACAACTGCGTCGACCGCCACGTCGAAGCGGGCAACGGCGACCGCGTGGCCATCCACTTCGAGGGTGAGCCCGGCGACAGCCGGGCCATCACCTACGCCGAGCTGAAGGACGAGGTCAGCCGGGCCGCCAACGCCCTGACCGAGCTGGGGATCACCGCGGGCGACCGGGTCGCGGTCTATCTGCCGATGATCCCCGAGGCGGTCGTGGCGATGCTGGCGTGCGCCCGCATCGGCGCCGCGCACTCGGTGGTGTTCGGCGGCTTCTCCGCGGACGCGATCGCCGCGCGCATCAAGGACGCCGACGCCAAGCTCGTCATCACCGCCGACGGCGGGTACCGCCGGGGCAAGCCGACCGCCCTCAAGCCCGCGGTCGACGAGGCCGTCGGCCGTGTGGAGGGCGTGGCGAAGGTGCTCGTCGTCCAGCGCACCAAGCAGGACGTGGCGTGGACCGAGGGCCGCGACCTGTGGTGGCACGACGTCGTCGGCAAGCAGTCGCCGGAGCACACACCCGAGGCGTTCGACGCCGAGCAGCCGCTGTTCATCCTCTACACCTCCGGGACGACCGGGAAGCCGAAGGGCATCCTGCACACCTCCGGCGGCTATCTGACGCAGACGTCCTACACCCACCACGCCGTCTTCGACCTCAAGCCGGAGACCGACGTCTACTGGTGCACGGCCGACATCGGCTGGGTCACGGGACACTCGTACATCACCTACGGCCCGCTCTCGAACGGCGCGACCCAGGTGATCTACGAGGGCACGCCGGACACCCCGCACCAGGGCCGCTTCTGGGAGATCGTGCAGAAGTACGGGGTCACGATCCTGTACACGGCGCCGACGGCGATCCGTACGTTCATGAAGTGGGGCGACGACATCCCCGCCAAGTTCGACCTCAGCAGCCTGCGGGTGCTCGGGTCGGTGGGCGAGCCGATCAACCCCGAGGCGTGGATCTGGTACCGCAAGCACATCGGCGCCGACAGCTGCCCGATCGTGGACACGTGGTGGCAGACCGAGACCGGCGCGATGATGATCTCGCCGCTGCCCGGCGTGACCGAGACCAAGCCGGGCTCCGCGCAGCGGGCGCTGCCCGGGATCGCGGCGACCGTCGTGGACGACGAGGCCAACGAGGTGCCCGACGGCGGCGGCGGCTATCTGGTGCTCACCGAGCCGTGGCCGTCGATGCTGCGCACCATCTGGGGTGACGACCAGCGGTTCATCGACACGTACTGGTCGCGCTTCGAGGGCAAGTACTTCGCCGGGGACGGCGCGAAGAAGGACGACGACGGGGACATCTGGCTGCTCGGCCGGGTGGACGACGTGATGCTCGTCTCCGGGCACAACATCTCCACCACCGAGGTCGAGTCGGCGCTCGTGTCGCACCCGTCCGTCGCGGAGGCCGCCGTCGTCGGCGCCGCCGACGAGACGACGGGCCAGGCCATCGTCGCGTTCGTGATCCTGCGCGGCACGGCGAACGCGGAGGACGCGGAGCTGGTGGGCCAGCTGCGCAACCACGTGGGGACGACGCTCGGTCCCATCGCCAAGCCCAAGCGGATCCTGCCGGTGGCCGAGCTGCCGAAGACGCGGTCCGGGAAGATCATGCGGCGACTCCTCCGGGACGTCGCGGAGAACCGTCAGCTCGGTGACGTGACCACGCTCACGGACTCGTCCGTCATGGACCTGATCCAGTCCAAGCTGCCGGCTGCGCCGAGCGAGGACTAAACCCGCCAGACCCTCCGAGAGGCACCCGGCGCCACCCGCGCCGGGTGCCTCTTTTGTGCTTAAAGTAAAAATCGCCGGATAAGTCCAGGCGCACGATTAGGTAAGCTAAGGATCAACGTCAACAACGCGACAAGAAACGCCTAGGTGCGCCGGGAAGTCTGGTCGGCAAGTGCTCAGCCCTGCCTACCGACCGGAGGTCGACTCTCGTGGCCGCGCCCGCCAGCAACAACCGCAAAGTACTCGGACGCCTCTCCCTGCCCGAGCGCAATTTCGTCGCGGAGGCGCTGCGCACCGAGACCGTCGGTGGCGTACTCCTGCTCGTCGCCGCCATCACGGCCCTGATCTGGGCGAACACCCCGATCAAGGAGAGCTACGAGAGCGTCAGGGACTTCCACCTCGGACCCGCTTCGCTCGGCCTCGACCTGTCCATACAGCACTGGGCGGCCGACGGACTCCTCGCCGTCTTCTTCTTCGTCGCCGGGATCGAGCTCAAGCGTGAGCTGGTCGCCGGCGATCTGCGGGAGCCCAAGGCCGCCGCGCTGCCCGTGATCGCCGCGATCTGCGGCATGGCCGTGCCCGCGCTGGTCTACACCCTGGTGAACGTCCTCGGCGGCGGCGCCACGGACGGCTGGGCCGTGCCGACCGCGACCGACATCGCCTTCGCGCTCGCCGTCCTCGCGGTCATCGGCACCTCGCTGCCGTCGGCGCTGCGGGCCTTCCTGCTGACCCTCGCCGTCGTCGACGACCTCTTCGCGATCATGATCATCGCGATCTTCTTCACCAGCGACCTCAACTTCGCGGCGCTCGGCGGCGCGGTCCTCGGCCTCGCCGTCTTCTGGCTGCTGCTCCGCAAGGGCGTGCGCGGCTGGTACATCTACGTTCCGCTGGCCCTGGTCATCTGGGGCCTGATGTACAACAGCGGCGTCCACGCCACCATCGCCGGTGTCGCCATGGGCCTGATGCTGCGCTGCCACAAGGAGGACGGCGAGCGGCACTCCCCCGGTGAGCACATCGAGCATCTCGTACGCCCCCTCTCCGCCGGGCTCGCCGTTCCGCTGTTCGCGCTGTTCAGCGCCGGTGTCGCCGTCTCCGGCGGAGCGCTCGGCGACGTCTTCACCAAGCCGGAGACCCTCGGCGTGGTGCTCGGCCTCGTCGTCGGCAAGGCCGTCGGCATCTTCGGCGGCACCTGGCTCGCCGCCCGCTTCACCAAGGCCGAACTGAACGAGGACCTGGCCTGGCCGGACGTGTTCGCGGTGGCCTCGCTCGCGGGCATCGGCTTCACCGTCTCGCTGCTCATCGGGGAACTCGCGTTCAGCGAGGACCCGTTGCTCACCGACGAGATCAAGGCCGCGGTGCTGGTCGGCTCGCTGATAGCGGCCGTGGTCTCCGGAGTCCTGCTGAAGGTACGCAACCGGAAGTACCGCAAGCTGTGGGAGGACGAGGAGCGCGACGAGGACCAGAGCGGCATCCCCGACATCTACGAACAGGACGATCCGGACTACCACCTGCGGATGGCGGAGATCTACGACAAGAAGGCCGCCGAGCACCGCAGACTTGCTCGACTGTCAGCCGGATCGAGCGACACGCACGATGGTCCGGCATGATCTGATCTGACCGGAACGCAGAGCAGACGTCAGAGAAAATGAGGAGCAAGCGATGAGCGCACCCGACGGTCCCGTCGGCACCGAACGCAGCCTCGGCCAGCTCGTCTCCGCGGCGAGCAAAGAGATGTCGGAGCTGGTGCACGATGAGATCGCGCTGGTCAAGGCCCAGCTGACGCAGGACGTCAAGCGCGGTGCGATCGGCAGTGCCGCGTTCATCGCGGCCACCGCCGTCCTCATCTTCTCGCTGCCGATGCTGAGCTTCGCCCTGGCCTACGGCATCCGCACCTGGAGCGGCTGGAACATGGCCATCTGCTTCGTGCTTTCGTTCGCGGCGAATGTCCTGGTGGCCGGACTTCTCGCATGGATCGGCGTGATCTACGCGAAGAAGGCCGCGCGGGGCAAGGGCCCCCAGAAGGCCGCGGCCGCCGCCAAGGAGACCGCCGCCGTGCTCGGGAACGTCAAGCCGCATCCGCGCGCCGTGGCCCCTGCGGGCGCCCTTGAGCTGGAGGCCGGTGAGCGGGCCGACGCTGTGGCACGCTCGACTTCATGACGGACCAAGGCCCACCCCCGGACAGGACCACCGCGACGCCCCCCTCGGCCGTACGGATCGAGGGCCCCTGGACGCACCGGGACGTCGCCGCCAACGGTGCCCGCTTCCACATCACGGAGGCCGGTGAGGGCCCGCTGGTGCTCCTCCTGCACGGCTTCCCGCAGTTCTGGTGGGCCTGGCGGCACCAGCTCGTCGCGCTCGCCGACGCGGGCTTCCGGGCGGTGGCGATGGACCTGCGCGGGGTGGGCGGCAGCGACCGCACCCCGCGCGGCTACGACCCCGCGAACCTGGCCCTGGACATCACCGGCGTCGTACGGTCCCTCGGCGAGCCCGACGCCGCGCTCGTCGGCCACGACCTGGGCGGCTACCTGGCGTGGACGGCCGCCGTGATGCGGCCCAAGCTGGTGCGCCGCCTCGCCGTCTCCTCGATGCCGCACCCGCGGCGCTGGCGCGCGGCGATGCTGCGGGACCGCAAGCAGACGGCGGCCGGGTCGTACGTGTGGGGCTTCCAGCGGCCGTGGCTGCCGGAGCGTCAGCTGGTCGCGGACGACGGGGCCCTGGTGGGGCGCCTGGTGCGGGACTGGTCGGGGCCGAGCCTGCCGGACGACGAGGCCGTGGAGACGTACCGCCGCGCCATGTGCATCCCCTCGACGGCGCACTGCTCGATCGAGCCGTACCGCTGGATGGTGCGCTCCCTCGCCCGGCCCGACGGGATCCAGTTCAACCGGCGCATGAAGCGGCCGGTGCGGGTGCCGACGCTGCATCTGCACGGCTCCCTGGACCCGGTGATGCGCACCCGCAGCGCGGCGGGATCCGGCGAGTACGTCGAAGCGCCCTACCGGTGGCGGCTGTTCGACGGCCTCGGACACTTCCCGCACGAGGAGGACCCGGTGGCGTTCTCCAACGAGCTGGTGTCCTGGCTGAAGGACCCCGAGCCGGACCGGTAGCCCCGTACGCCGGTGCCGGACCGTAGACCGTACGCCGGTGCCGGACCGGTAGCCCGTTCGTCACGGTTCGTCACCCCCGCAGGGAACTACTGTCCTACGAACGCCAATTGCCCGCCGCATAGGCCAATTGGGGCCCTTGGGCGCGGTTACCGACCTTGAGGCACGGGCACACGTCCGGGTATGGGCTGGACGCACGACTACAGTGACGTAGCACGCAAGCGCCGGACGGCCACCGTGGTGAACGGCCACGAGAGGGGCGGCCCGCACGATCCGGGACACCCCGGTGACGCGGCTTCCGCCGAGGCCATCGGCATCCCCCGCATTCTGCGCCGCCGGGCCCGCTGGATGTCCGCGCGGCTGCGGCACACCCGCGACTGACCCGCACACACCCACTCCACCGCGAGGCGGCTCCCCCAGGGGCGCGCCTAGAGCGCGCACCCCTGGCTGTCGACCTCCTGGTTGGCGGTGCGGCCGCGCTCGATGTCCTCGCGCACCTCGTCCACGGTCAGGGCGTACCCGGTGTCCGGGTCGTCGAGCGACTTGGCGAACACCACGCCGTAGACCTTGCCGTCCGGGGTGAGCAGCGGGCCGCCGGAGTTGCCCTGGCGGACCGTGGCGTACAGCGAGTACACATCGCGGCGGACCGTGCCCCGGTGGTAGATGTCGGGGCCCTTGGCCGTGATGCGGCCGCGCACGCGCGCGGAGCGCACGTCGTAGGGGCCGTCCTCGGGGAAGCCCGCCACGATCGCGCTGTCGCCGCTCTGGGCGTCGCGTGAGGTGAACTGCAGCGGCGGGGCGGGCAGGGTCGGCACGTCCAGTACGGCGATGTCGCGCTCCCAGTCGTAGAGCACGACCTTGGCGTCGTACTTCTCGGCCTCGCCCCCTATCTGCACCTTGGGCTCGTCGACGCCGCCGACCACGTGCGCGTTCGTCATCACGCGGCGCGGGGCGAACACGAAGCCGGTGCCTTCGAGGGCCTTGCCGCAGCTGTGCGCGTCACCGCTGATCTTCACGATGGAGCGCTTGGCGTTCGCCGCGACCTTGCTGCCCACGAGCTTGGGGTCCGGCGGCTGGACGTCCTTGATGGGCTCGTTCGAGAACGGGCTGAAGACCTGCGGGAAGCCGTTCTGCGCGAGGACGGAGGAGAAGTCCGCGAACCAGGTGTCCGCCTGGTTCGGCAAGGTGCGGGAGACCCCGTGCAGGACCGTGGAGTTGCGCACCTCCTTGCCGAGCGTCGGCAGTGTGGTGCCCGCGAGGGCGGAGCCGATCAGCCAGGCGACGAGGAGCATCGCGACGACGTTGACCAGCGCGCCGCCGGTGGCGTCCAGGGCTCTGGCGGGCTGCCAGGTGATGTACCGGCGCAGCTTGTTACCCAGATGGGTGGTGAAGGCCTGGCCTACGGAGGCGCAGACGATGACGACGACCACGGCGGCGACGGCCGCGGTCGTGCTGACCCTCGCCCCCTCGTCGGTGAAGGCGTCCCAGATGACCGGCAGCAGATACACCGCGACGAGGCCACCGCCGAGGAAGCCGATCACCGAGAGGATGCCGACGACGAAACCCTGGCGATAGCCGACGATCGCGAACCACACGGCGGCGAGCAGCAGCAGGATGTCCAGCACGTTCACGGAATTCAGTCCTCGCCTCGCATCATTCCCCGCCTCGCCTCGCGGTCTCCGCGCGTCACGGTCCTCGCGCCCGCCCCGCGGGCGGTACGCACGGCTCCGGGCCCCGGTCGGCCCGGTCCCCGCAACCTTGTCATGAGCCCCAGTCGAGCGGGACCTCGCGCCCTCGGTCCCAGGGGCGCTCCCAACCCGCGTAGTGCAGCAGTCTGTCGATGAGCCCGGCCGTGAAACCCCAGACCAGGGCGGACTCGACGAGGAACGCCGGGCCGCTGTGGCCGCTCGGGTGGACCGTCGTCGCGCGGTTCGCCGGGTCCGTGAGATCCGACACGGGGACCGTGAACACCCGGGCCGTCTCGGCCGGGTCCACGACGCCGACCGGGCTCGGCGCGCGCCACCAGCCGAGCACCGGCGTCACGACGAAGTCACTCACCGGGATGAACAGGCTCGGCAGCACGCCGAAGAGCTGCACGCCGCTCGGGTCGAGGCCGGTCTCCTCCTCGGCCTCGCGCAGCGCGGCCCGCAGCGGGCCCGCCACGCGCGGGTCGCCGTCCTCCGGGTCGAGGGCGCCGCCGGGGAACGACGGCTGGCCCGCGTGCGAGCGCAGCGAGCTGGCCCGCTCCATGAGCAGCAGCTCCGGGCCCTGCTCGCCCTCGCCGAAGAGGATGAGGACGGCGGACTGGCGGCCCGCGCCGTCCTTCGGCGGCAGGAAGCGGCTGAGCTGGTCGGGGCGGACGCTCTCGACGGCGCGCAGCACGGGGGTCAGCCAGGAGGGCAGGCCCTCGGCGGAGAGCAGGCCCTGGGCGGTGAGGGCGTGGTGGCCGTTGCGGCGGACGGGGTCGGTCGCGGGGTCGTGGGCGGCGTGGCGCGCGGGGTCGGTCGCGGGGCCCCGGGGGCGCGCCGCGTCCTGGTCCTGACCGTCGCTCATGTCCGTCTCGCCTGTGTGCGTATCGCTCGCGTGCGTCATCGGCACCCCCGTCCGTCTCTGCACAACGCCTGTCGGCCCGCTGATGGTTCCTCGTCCCCGTGATCCCCGGGGCGCGCTCCCGGCCCCCGGGTCACCCGGCGGCGCCCAGGGGCGGGGCCGCCTTGCCCGGATAGCCCGGCGGGGGGTTGAGCCGCTGGCCGGGCAGGCCCCCCATCTCGTACTTCAGGAGCTTTCTGGCCTTCTCGGGGTCCGTCTCGCCCTCTCCGTACGACGGGCAGAGGGGGGCGATCGGGCAGGCGCCGCAGGCGGGCTTGCGGGCGTGGCAGATGCGGCGGCCGTGGAAGATCACGCGGTGCGAGAGCATCGTCCAGTCGCTCTTCGGGAACAGCCCGCCGACGACGGCCTCGACCTTGTCCGGGTCGGTCTCCTCCGTCCACTTCCAGCGGCGCACCAGGCGGCCGAAGTGCGTGTCCACGGTGATGCCCGGGACTCCGAAGGCGTTGCCGAGCACGACGAAGGCGGTCTTGCGGCCCACGCCGGGCAGTTTGACCAGGTCGTCGAGGCGGCCGGGGACCTCACCGCCGAAGTCGTCGCGCAGCGCCGCCGACAGGCCCATGATCGACCGCGTCTTGGCGCGGAAGAAGCCGGTCGGGCGGATCAGCTCCTCGACGTCCTCGGGGTTGGCCGCGGCCAGGTCCTCGGGCGTCGGATACCGGGAGAAGAGGGCGGGGGTGGTCTGGTTCACCCGCAGGTCCGTCGTCTGGGCCGACAGGACGGTGGCGACCAGGAGCTGGAAGGGGTTCTCGAAGTCCAGCTCCGGGTGGGCGTACGGATACACGTCGGCCAGCTCGCGGTTGATCCGCCGGGCCTGGCGCACGAGGGCGGTGTGGGACTGCGGGGGTCTGGGCTTCTTGAGGGGGGCGGCGGCCTGCGCGGCCTTCGCGGAGGCTGCCTTCTTGGCCGGGGCCGCCTTCTTCGCGGGCGCCGTCTTCTTCGCGGGGGCCGTCTTCTTGGCGGAAGCCGTCTCGGCGGCGCTCTTCGCCGAGGCCGCCTTCCCCGCCGTCCTCGGCACCGTCCCGCCTCCGTCCCTGGAGCCTTCTGACACGCCTCGTTTCGCCATGGCGCCAGCGTACGGGCCGTCACTGACACGGACGGCGGAGATGCGCAGTTGTCACGCGCCGGAGATCGTCAAGCGGGCCGAACGGGACCCCCGCGGCCGCCCCGGCCCCCGCCCCGCCCCGCGCCACCCCGCCCCCGTTGGCGGAAAGTCGACGCACCCGTCCGGGCGCACCGAGGAGCACGCTCCGGCACGCACTCCGCCGCCACGCCCGGCGCGCCCCCGAAACACCCTCGGCCCACCTGGGGCCAACTCCCTCCCACACCCCACCCAACGCCCGATTTGTCCGGTTCCTCGGGGTAACGTAAGCGTGTTCGCCCACAGCAGAATCGCCGGGCGTACCCGTGACCGCTGTCGCCGTGGCCTGTGCTCTCACGGGCCAGGGAGCAGGTGTCCGACCCACGTCCGGACGTCCGTATCCGCCGCCGGTCCCCCGGATCGGCCCCCAATTGGCCCCCTTCCGCATTGCCCCCGTCACAAGTGCGGCAGACTTGAGTGACTGATCACACTGTTTGAACCGTCCGGCAAACTGGGGGCACGGTCCCCTGATGCAGGTCGACAAGGAGAGAACTCGTGGACGACGTTCTGCGGCGCGCCCCGCTCTTCGCGGCGCTCGATGACGAGCAGGCCGCGGAGCTCCGCGCCTCCATGAGTGAGGTGACGCTCGCGCGCGGGGACGCGCTTTTCCATGAGGGCGACCCCGGAGACCGCCTGTACGTGGTCACCGAGGGCAAGGTGAAGCTCCACCGCACGTCCCCCGACGGCCGCGAGAACATGCTCGCGGTGCTCGGCCCCGGCGAGCTGATCGGTGAGCTCTCGCTCTTCGACCCGGGCCCGCGCACGGCCACGGCCTCCGCCCTCACCGAGGTCAAGCTGCTCGGCCTCGGCCACGGCGACCTCCAGCCCTGGCTGAACGCCCGCCCGGAGGTGGCCGCCGCCCTGCTGCGCGCCGTCGCCCGGCGCCTGCGCAAGACCAACGACCAGATGTCGGACCTGGTGTTCTCCGACGTCCCCGGCCGCGTGGCCCGCGCCCTGCTCGACCTGTCCCGCCGCTTCGGCGTGCAGTCCGAGGAAGGCATCCACGTGGTGCACGACCTCACCCAGGAGGAGCTGGCCCAGCTGGTCGGCGCCTCCCGCGAGACGGTCAACAAGGCCCTCGCGGACTTCGCGGGCCGCGGCTGGCTGCGCCTGGAGGCCCGCGCGGTGATCCTGCTCGACGTGGAGCGCCTGGCCAAGCGGTCGCGCTGACGCTGTTTCTGCTCTCGTACGGGGCCCGGCGCTCCGTACGCGATCGGGGCCGCCCCCTGGAGTCGGGGGCGGCCCCGCCGTCGTATCCCCGCAGGGTCCCCGCGGACGCGTTCCAGCACCCGCAGGTACCCGCACGCCCCGCGCCACCAGTCGACTTCAGGGCGGAATCTACGTGCCCCGGGGCACCGCACGCTGCACAGTGGGCCCATGGGCACCGTCAGTCGGGGACTGGACAGTCAGGGCTACATCGAGCGTGAGGGCTCGCTGGGGCGGGTGGGCGACGCCTTCAGGGCCGCCGTCGCCGCCGCGCGCGACCGGGTCGCGGAGACCTTCGGCAAGCGCCTCGACAGCGCGTACCTGTACGGCTCCGTGCCCCGCGGCGCCGCCCGCGCCGGCCGCTCCGACCTCGACCTGCTGCTCGTCCTGCGCGCGGAGCCGACCCCGGACGACCGCGCCGACGCGGACGCCGTCGCCACCGCCGTCGACAAGGAGTTCACCGAGGTCGACGGCGTGGGCATCCTGCTCTCGAGCCGCGCGGCCGTCCTGAGCGAGCTGGAGACGTACGACCTCGGCTGGTTCGTGGCCTGCCTCTGCACGCCCCTGCTCGGCGAGGACCTGGCCGAATTCCTGCCCCGCTACCGGCCCGACGACCTCCTCGCACGTGAGACCAACGGCGACCTCGCCCTGTTCCTGCCCCGCTGGCGCGACCGGGCCGCCGCGGCCGCCGACGACCCCGAAGCCCTGCGCGCCCTGGTCCGCGGCGCCTCCCGCCACCTCGTCCGCACCGGCTTCACGCTCGTCATGCCGCGCTGGGGCGGCTGGACCAGCGACCTCACGGAGATGGCGGAGGTGTTCGCGCGGTACTACCCCCAGTGGGCCGACCCGATGCGGGCGGCGGCCGCCATGGCCCTCGAACCGGCCGCCGACGCCGCCGCGCTGCGGGAGTACACCGACGTGATCGGGCCGTGGCTGGCCGAGGAGTACACGGCGGTACACGGAGTGAAGGCCCCGCGCCCGGAGCAGGGCTGGCCCGGGGCGCACTAGGAAGTCCCCCGGCGCGCCCGTCGGGCCCGCGCCGTGGCGACCCACCGGACATCCCTAGATGAGCCCGTGCTCCCGCAGGTAGTCCAGCTGCGCCCGCACCGAGAGCTCCGCCGCGGGCCACAGCGAGCGGTCCACGTCCGCGTACACGTGCGCCACCACGTCGCCCGGCGCCACGTGCCCGTTCTCGACCGCCGTCTCCACCTGGGCGAGCCGGTGCGCCCGGTGCGCCAGATAGAACTCGACGGCGCCCTGGGCGTCCTCGAGGACCGGGCCGTGGCCCGGGAGCACCGTGTGCACTCCGTCGTCGACCGTGAGGGAACGCAGGCGGCGCAGCGAGTCCAGGTAGTCGCCGAGGCGGCCGTCGGGGTGGGCGACGACCGTCGTGCCGCGGCCGAGGATCGTGTCGCCCGTCAGGACGGCCCGGTCGGCGGGCAGATGGAAGCAGAGCGAGTCGGCGGTGTGCCCGGGCGTCGGTACGACGCGCAGCTCCAGGCCGCCCGTCGTGATCACGTCGCCCGCCGCGAGGCCCTCGTCGCCGAGGCGGAGCGCCGGGTCCAGGGCGCGGACCTTGGTGCCCGTCAGCTCCGCGAACCGCGCGGCGCCCTCGGCGTGGTCGGGGTGGCCGTGCGTCAGCAGGGTGAGGCCGACCCGCGCGCCCTGCTTCTCGGCCGTCGCGACGACGTGGGCGAGGTGCGCCTCGTCGAGCGGGCCGGGGTCGATGACGACCGCGAGGCCGGAGCCGGGCTCCGTGACGATCCAGGTGTTGGTGCCGTCCAGGGTCATCGCCGACGGGTTGGGCGCGAGGACGTTGACGGCGCGGGCGGTGGCGGGGCCGCTGAGGACGCCGCCGCGGGGCTGGCCGGGGAGTGCGGCTGCTTCGGTCATGCGGGGGTGACTCCCGTCGGGTCCGGGTGGGTGCGGTGCCGTGGGGCGGCGGCCGGTCGCCTCATGCCGTGCCGCCCACCGGGATGTGCTTGGTGAACTCGTCGTGGCCCGGCCAGGACAGGATCAGCTCGCCGTCCTCCAGGCGGGCCCGGGCGATGACCGGGGTCAGGTCGCGCGACGCGGCGGCGGCCAGGGCAGCGGCGGCTGTGGTGCTGCCGTCGAGCTGGCGCAGCGTGGCGATGGTCGGCGGCATCATCAGGAGTTCGCCGCGGTCGTAGCGCTCGGCGGCCCGCCGGGGATGGATCCAGACGGTGCGGTCCGCCTCCGTGGAGACGTCGCGGGTGCGCTGGCCCTCGGGTAGGACGGCGACGAAGAAGAACGTGTCGTAGCGGCGCGGCTCGAACTCCGGGGTGATCCAGCGGGCCCACGCGCCGAGCAGATCGCTGCGCAGGACCAGGCCGCGGCGGTCCAGGAACTCGGCGAAGGACACCTCGCGAGCGACCAGGGCGACGCGGTCCGCCTCCCAGTCGTCGCCGGTGGTGTCGTCGATGACGGTGTCCGGGGTCGGCCCGGCGAGCAGTACGCCGGCCTCCTCGAACGTCTCGCGGACGGCCGCGCACACGATGGCCTGGGCCGCCGCCTCGTCCACGCCGAGGCGGGCCGCCCACGCGGTGCGCGGCGGGCCCGCCCAGCGGACGTGGTGGTCGTCGTCGCGGGGGTCGACGCCCCCGCCGGGGTAGGCGTAGGCGCCGCCCGCGAAGGCCATCGAGGTGGATCTGCGGAGCATGTGCACTTCGGGGCCCGCGAGGTGCGCCTCGGGGCCCGCGCCGGTGTCCCGCTGGGCCCGCGTGCCCTGCGTGTCCCGTGTGCCCTGCGTGTCCCGCAGGAGCATGACCGTGGCCGCCCGGCGGGGCGCGGCAGGCGTCAGTTCGCCCGCCGCGAGGGCACGGACACGGTCGGGCCACTCCGGTGGGTACCACTGCCCATTCGCCATGGGCGGAGGCTATCCGGTGTGGTGCGGATGTTCGAGAGGCAGCTGGTGCGTACCGCTACTGCGGCAGCAGCTCCACCTGGATCTCGACCTCGACCGGCGCGTCCAGCGGGAGCACCGCGACACCCACCGCGCTGCGGGCGTGGACGCCCTTGTCGCCGAGGACCTCGCCGAGGAGTTCGCTGGCGCCGTTGAGGACGGTGGGCTGGCCGGTGAAGTCGGGGGCCGAGGCGACGAAGCCGGTGACCTTCACGACGCGCGCGATCCGGTCCAGCTCGCCCGCGACCGACTTGACCGCGGCCAGCGCGTTCAGCGCGCAGGTGCGGGCCAGGTCCTTGGCCTCCTCCGGCGTGACCTCCGCGCCGACCTTGCCGGTGACCGGCAGCTTGCCGTCCACCATCGGCAGCTGGCCCGCCGTGTACACGTACACGCCCGACTGGATCGCGGGCCGGTACGCCGCGAGCGGCGGGACGACGCCGGGCAGGGTCAGACCGAGCTCGGCGATCCGGGCCTCGACCACGCCGCTCATGCCTGCTTCTCCCGCTTCAGGTAGGCCACCAGCTGCTCGGGGTTGTTCGGCCCGGGCACGACCTGGACGAGCTCCCAGCCGTCCTCGCCCCAGGTGTCCAGAATCTGCTTCGTGGCATGGACGAGCAGCGGCACGGTTGCGTATTCCCACTTGGTCATACGGCGACTGTAATGCCTGCCGGCGGGGGCCTCACGAACGCCTGACGTCCCGGGCCTCATGCGTAGCCCGCCGGGCGACTGGTTAGGCTCGAATACGTGAGCAGGCTCCAGGTCGTCAGCGGCAAGGGCGGTACCGGCAAGACCACGGTGGCCGCGGCCCTCGCGCTCGCCCTCGCGACGGAGGGGAAACGCACCCTCCTCGTGGAGGTCGAGGGCAGGCAGGGCATCGCGCAGCTCTTCGAGACAGAGGCGCTGCCCTACGAGGAGCGGAAGATCGCCGTCGCTCCGGGGGGCGGGGAGGTGTACGCCCTCGCCATCGACCCCGAACTGGCCCTTCTGGACTACCTCCAGATGTTCTACAAACTGGGCAGCGCGGGCCGCGCCCTGAAGAAACTCGGCGCCGTCGACTTCGCGACCACCATCGCGCCCGGTCTGCGCGACGTCCTGCTGACCGGCAAGGCCTGCGAGGCGGTGCGCCGCAAGGACAAGTGCGGGCGGTACGCGTACGACTGCGTGATCATGGACGCCCCGCCGACCGGCCGCATCACCCGCTTCCTCAACGTGA
This sequence comes from Streptomyces sp. NPDC127108, assembly GCF_042677545.1. Classification (NCBI taxonomy): domain Bacteria; kingdom Bacillati; phylum Actinomycetota; class Actinomycetes; order Kitasatosporales; family Streptomycetaceae; genus Streptomyces; species Streptomyces sp. NPDC127108. The sequence goes on from NZ_JBHXTE010000012.1 coordinate 191,601, forward strand.
ACGACGAGGTGGCGGGGCTCGCGAAGATCGGGCCGATACACAATCAGGCGCAGGCCGTCATGCGGGTCCTCAAGTCGCCCGAGACGAACGTGCACTTGGTGACGCTCCTGGAGGAGATGCCCGTCCAGGAGACCGTGGACGGCATCGCCGAACTGCGCGCCGCCGGCCTTCCGGTGGGCCGCGTCATCGTGAACATGGTCCGCCCGGCCCTCCTCGACGAGGCGGAGCTGGAACTCGGCCTGGAGCGCACGCCCCGTACGGCCATCGCCAAGACCCTGGCGGCCGCGGGGCTCGGCGGGGCCCGGGGCGCCGCGGGACGGCTCGTGGACCCCCTCCTCGCCCAGGCGGCCGAGTACGCCGAGCGGTACGCCCTGGAGGGCGCCCAGCGGGCCGTGCTCGACGAGCACGGCCTGCCCCTGCACGAACTGCCCCTGCTGGCCGACGGCCTGGACCTGGGGGGTCTGTACGAACTCGCCACCGAACTGCGACAGCAGGGGGTTTCATGAGCCTCGACACGGCATGTGATCCGCTCGACGTCGACGCCCTGCTCGACGACCCGAAGACCCGCATCGTGGTGTGCTGCGGCTCCGGCGGCGTCGGCAAGACGACCACCGCGGCCGCCCTCGGCCTGCGCGCCGCCGAACGGGGCCGCACGGTGGTGGTCCTGACGATCGACCCGGCGCGCAGGCTGGCGCAGTCCATGGGGATCGACTCGCTGGACAACGTGCCGAGGCGGGTGAAGGACGTCCAGGGCACCGGTGAACTGCACGCCATGATGCTCGACATGAAGCGCACCTTCGACGAGATCGTCGAGGCGCACGCGGACGCGGACCGGGCCAGGGCGATCCTCTCCAACCCCTTCTACCAGTCGCTCTCCGCGGGCTTCGCGGGCACGCAGGAGTACATGGCGATGGAGAAGCTGGGGCAGCTGCGCTCCCGCGACGAGTGGGACCTGATCGTGGTGGACACCCCGCCCTCGCGCAGCGCCCTCGACTTCCTGGACGCCCCGAAGCGGCTGGGTTCGTTCCTGGACGGGAAGCTGATCCGGCTCCTGATGGCCCCGGCGAAGGTGGGCGGCCGGGCCGGGATGAAGTTCCTGAACGTCGGGATGTCGATGATGACGGGGGCCCTCGGCAAGCTGCTCGGGGGCCAGCTCCTGCGGGACGTGCAGACCTTCGTGGCCGCGATGGACACGATGTTCGGCGGCTTCCGCAAGCGGGCCGACGCGACGTACCGGCTGCTTCAGGCGCCGGGGACGGCGTTCCTGGTGGTGGCGTCGCCGGAGCGGGACGCGCTGCGCGAGGCGGCGTACTTCGTGGAGCGGCTGGCGGCGGACGACATGCCGCTGGCGGGTCTGGTCCTGAACCGGGTGCACGGCAGCGGCGCCGCCGAGCTGTCGGCGGAGCGGGCGCTGGCCGCGGCGGAGGGGCTTGAGGAAAATCTTGGCGAGGTCGGCATTGTGGATCAGGAGGACGGGAAGGTTGGTCTGCGTAACTCCTCAGAGTCCGAGGCTCCCAACTCCCCTGAGGCGAACGGCACTTCTCCTTCAACCAAAGACAACGACTCCGGCGCGTCCGTCGAGCAGCTGACCGCGGGGCTGCTGCGGCTGCACGCCGAGCGCATGCGGCTGCTCGCCCGCGAGCGGCACACCCGGGACCGCTTCACGGCGCTGCACCCGGAGGTGGCCGTGGCGGAGGTGGCCGCGCTGCCCGGCGACGTGCACGACCTCGACGGCCTGCGCGCGATCGGTGAACGGCTCGCGTCGGGAGCGGCAGGTGACCGGGCGTGACCGCCCGTCCAGACGTGAGCGCACGCGCGTCGTACTCCTGCCGCACGGGACACCGTCCGTCCTGACACGCCCTGTCGAATCACCTGGCGTACAGCCCATACGTCAGGTGTCGCACGACTCTTGCGTCAGGCCGCCCCGGCGGCCCCGGTGCCGCCTGTGAGCGGCGGCACTCCTGGGGGCCGGTGGCCGGCGGTGGGTGCTGCGTCGGATGGTGCGTGGTGCCACGTGAGGTGGTGCTTCCTGGCGTGCTGCCACGTGGCGTGGTGCTGTGTGACGTGGTGCCTCGTGCCGGGGGCTCAGCCCACGGCCGCGTAGCTCTCGTAGGTCTCCTCGTCGTCCAAGTCCACGGGCAGCAGGCCCGTGCCACGCTCGTACTCGGAGCGTGCTGTCTCAAGGAGCCTTCGCCACGAGGTGACCGTGGGACGCCTGCGCAGCAGTGCGCGCCGCTCCCGCTCTGTCATGCCACCCCACACGCCGAACTCGACGCGATTGTCCAGCGCGTCGGCCAGGCACTCCGTGCGCACCGGGCAGCCGGTGCACACCGCCTTGGCCCTGTTCTGCGCTGCTCCTTGTACGAACAGTTCATCCGGATCGGTAGTGCGGCAGGCGGCCTGCGCACTCCAGTCGGTTACCCAGCCCATACCGGCGCCGTCCTCTCCCGAATCGAGGCTCCCCCACGGCGGCAGCGGCATATTCACCGCCGCCAGTTGAGGACGTTACGGAAGGTGGGCACAGCGCAACACCCCCTGCGGGCCCAATCTTGAATGGCCCGAACGGACTATGCGTAAGCGGCAGATCACCCGACGGAGTGAGCTGGCGACATGCGTGACCAACCCGGCAAATGCGGGCAGTTCAGCTGGGTCACAGCGGACGCGAGGAGACGGACGAGGCGGATTCGGACATCGATTCCGGCATCTCCGGGAACGGCACGGGTCTTGTTGCGCGACCGCACTGTTGTGACAGTTGAGAGCAGCTTAGGCCAAGGCATATACGTGTGTCCGGCGAATCAGAACGTAGGCTGCCCTCATGGCAAACAAGCGATCGGGCGGTGGTCTCTCCCCCGCGCAGCAGGCCGCCAAGTTCCTGGGCGTGAGCGTGCTCGCGGGCGCGGTGCTCGCCGGTATCGCGCTGCCCGCGGCGGGCGTGATCGGTCTCGCGGCCAAGGGGTCGGTCGAGGGCTTCGACGAGATCCCGGCCAACTTGAAGCAGCCGCCGCTCAGCCAGCGCACCACGATCCTGGACTCGGCGGGCGGCGCCATCGCCACGGTGTACTCGCGCGACCGCACGGTGGTGCCGCTCAAGCGCATCTCGCCGTACATGCAGAAGGCGATCGTCGCGATCGAGGACTCCCGTTTCTACGAGCACGGCGCGGTGGACCTCAAGGGCATCCTGCGCGCGGTGAACCAGAACGCGCAGAGCGGCGGCGTCGCGCAGGGCGCCTCCACGCTCACGCAGCAGTACGTGAAGAACGTCTTCGTGGAGGAGGCCGGCGACGACCCCGACAAGGTCGCCCAGGCCACCCAGCAGACCCTCGGCCGCAAGATCCGCGAGCTGAAGTACGCGATCCAGGTCGAGGAGGAGCTCGGCAAGAAGCGGATCCTGAAGAACTACCTGAACATCACGTACTTCGGTCAGCAGGCGTACGGCGTCGAGGCCGCCTCCCAGCGGTACTTCTCCAAGCCCGCCAAGGACCTGAAGCTCCAGGAGGCGGCCCTCCTCGCCGGCATCGTGCAGTCGCCGAGCCGCTACGACCCCGTGAACGACGCGGCCGAGGCCAAGCAGCGCCGCAACGTCGTGCTCCAGCGCATGGCCGAGACGCACGACATCTCGCAGCGCGAGGCCGACGAGGCGAAGCGGACCAAGCTCGGCCTGGACGTCAGCCGCCCCAAGAACGGCTGCATCACGGCCGTGAAGGGCGCCGGGTTCTTCTGCAAGTACGTCGAGAAGGTCTTCAAGAGCGACCCGGTCTTCGGCAAGACCAAGGAGGCCCGCGCCAAGCTGTGGAACCGCGGCGGCCTGCGCATCAGGACGACGCTGGACCCGCAGACCCAGACCTCGGTGCAGGACTCGATAAAGGATCACGTCTACCAGACCGACGACGTGGCCACCGCCGCCACCATCGTCGAGCCCGGCAGCGGCAAGATCCTCGGCATGGGCCAGTCCCGCCCGTTCGGCTACAACAAGAACGAGACGGAGATCAACCTCTCCGTCGACGACAACATGGGCGGCGGCGCGGGCTACCAGCCCGGTTCGACGTTCAAGCCGATCGTGGCCGCGGCGGCCCTGGAGCGCGGCATGTCGCCGGGCAAGCGGTACGACTCGCCGTACGAGATGCCCTACCCCGAGCGGGTCTCCGCCTGTGACGGCAAGACCTGGCGGAACTTCGGCAACCAGAAGCTCACCAACGAGAACGAGTCCGAGGTCGGCCCCTACCGCATGCGGGAGGCGACCGCGAAGTCGGTCAACACCTACTTCGTGGAGATGATCGGCGACATCGGCATCTGCCCGGTGACGAAGATGGCCGCCAAGATGGGCGTCGAGCGCGCCAACGGCAAGCCGATGGACCAGGCGCCGTCGATCGCGCTCGGCACCCAGGAGGTGTCGCCGCTGACGATGGCCAGCGCGTACGCGACCTTCGCCGCGCGCGGCAAGTACTGCACGCCGATCGCCATCGAGTCGATCCGCACCCTCGGCGGGAAGTCGCTGCCGGTGCCGAAGTCGACGTGCTCGCAGGCCATGTCGGAGCGGACCGCCGACACGATCAACACCCTCCTCAAGGGCGTGGTCGAGGACGGCACCGGCAAGCAGGCCGGTCTCGGCTCCCGCGACAGCGCGGGCAAGACCGGTACGACGGACTTCCGTTACGCCGCCTGGTTCGCGGGCTACACCCCGAACATGTCCGGCGCCGTCTGGGTCGGCGACCCGGCCCACGACCGCCGCATGGTCAACATCTCCATCGGCGGCCGCCCCTACGGCAAGGTCTTCGGCGGCGAGGTCCCCGGCCCGATCTGGCGCGACGCCATGAGCGGCGCCCTCGCGGGCAAGCCCGACCCCGACTTCGAGACGGTGCGCCTGCCCGGCGACCGGGACAAGGACCGGGACCGGGATCACGGGGACGGCGGCGGCGACAACGACGACGGGAAGCCGGGCAACGGCAACGGCGGCGGTGGCCACAACGGTGGCGGCGGTGGCGACGACGATGACGACGACAACCCGTGGCCGGACCTGCCCGGGGTCATCGGGGGCGGGGACGGCGGGCCCGGCGGCTGGCGGGACTAGGTAGGCCCGGCCGGGAGCCTCGGGGGCTTCCGCACACGTTGAGGGGGGCGCCGCCCGAGTCGGAAGTCCGACT
>NZ_JBHXTE010000013.1:0-191831 GCF_042677545.1 Streptomyces sp. NPDC127108
AGATATGGAAGCCCTGTAAGGGGTGGAGTTGACTGGTACTAATAGGCCGAGGGCTTGTCCTCAGTTGCTCGCGTCCACTGTGTTGGTTCTGAAACCACGAACAACCCCATAGTCGGGCCACGACGGCGGTGCGGTTGACAGTTTCATAGTGTTTCGGTGGTCATAGCGTGAGGGAAACGCCCGGTTACATTCCGAACCCGGAAGCTAAGCCTTACAGCGCCGATGGTACTGCAGGGGGGACCCTGTGGGAGAGTAGGACGCCGCCGAACTAAATTTGATAAAGCCGTATCCCCCGAGTTTCGACTCGGGGGATACGGCTTTTTTGCGTTCCAGTGCACCCCTTTTAGCTGGTGGCTCGCAGACAGCACGTTGTTCTACAGGCGGCCCGCTGCCTTCAGGGACAGATAGGCGTCGGCCAGGGCAGGGGCCAGATTGTCAGGGGTCGCGTCCACGACCGTGACGCCATGACGGGTGAGCTGTTCCGCGGTGCGTTGGCGTTCCGCCTGGGCCTGTGCGCCGGCCGCCGCGTCGTACACCGCTTCTGTCGTTCCCCGGGCCTTCGCCATTTGAGTGATGTGAGGGTCGGCTACCGAGGCGACCAGCACCGTGTGGCGCTGCGTGAGCCGGGAGAGTACCGGCAGCAGGCCCTCCTCGATGGGGGCCGCTTCGAGACTCGTGAGAAGCACGATCAAAGAGCTTCGGGGGGCGGCGCGCAGCGCTGTCGCCGTGAGGCCGCGGGCGTCCGTCTCGACGAGCTCGGGTTCGAGCGTGGCCAGGGCGCTGACGAGGGACGGCAGTACATCGCCAGCGGACTTGCCCTGGACCAGGGCGCGTACCCGGCGGTCGTAGGCGAGGAGGTCCACGCGGTCGCCTGCGCGGGAGGCCAGGGCGGCCAGGAGGAGAGCGGCGTCCATCGACGCGTCGAGGCGCGGGGCGTCGCCCACGCGGCCCGCGGACGTGCGGCCGGTGTCGAGGACCAGCAGGATGTGGCGGTCCCGCTCGGGGCGCCAGGTGCGGACGGCCACCGAGGACTGCCGTGCCGTGGCGCGCCAGTCGATGGAGCGGGTGTCGTCGCCGGGGACGTACTCGCGGAGGCTGTCGAACTCCGTGCCCTGACCGCGGATCAGCACACTGGTGCGGCCGTCCAGTTCGCGCAGGCGGGCCAGCTTCGACGGCAGGTGCTTGCGGCTGGCGAAAGGCGGCAGGACACGGAGCGTCCACGGCACCCGATGGCTGCCCTGGCGGGTGAAGAGGCCCAACGGGCCCCTCGAGCGGATCGTGACGCGGTCGGCATGGTGGTCGCCGCGGCGGGTCGGGCGCAGCCGGGTCGTGATGCGGCGGCGCTCACCGGCCGGGACGTCCAAAGGGTTTCTGGACCCGGTGACCTCGGTGCCCGGCTGCCAGCTGCTGGGAGGCCAGGCGTCGCGGACCTCGGCACGCAGACGGCGGTTGGTGCGGTTCGTGACGGTCAGCTGGACGTCCACCGGCTCGCCGAGACGTACTGAGGAGTCGCCGGAGCGGGTCAGGCCCAGGCGGCGTACGGGGGCGGCCAGGGCGAAGTCGCAGGCGCAGGCCAGGGCCAAGGGGGCGTTGACGGCGAGGATGCCGGTCCAGCTGGGCTCCACGATGCCTACGGGGAGGGAACCCAGCGCCGCCAGGAGGGCGGTGCGGCCGGTCAGGGGCATCAGCGGGGCACCGGGACGTGGGCGAGGATCGCGTTGATGACGGAGTCGGCCGTCACGCCCTCCATCTCGGCCTCGGGGCGCAGTTGGACGCGGTGGCGCAGTGCGGGGAGGGCGAGGGCCTTCACGTCGTCGGGGATGACGTAGTCGCGGCCCGTCAGCCAGGCCCACGCACGGGCCGTGGACAGCAGGGCCGTGGCGCCGCGCGGGGAGACGCCCAGCGTGAGGGACGGCGATTCGCGCGTGGCGCGGCAGATGTCGACTACGTAGGCGGTGATCTCGGGGGAGACGGCTGTCTTCGCGACGGCCGCGCGGGCCGCTTCCAGGTCCTCGGGGCCCGCGACGGGGCGCACGCCGGCGGCGCGCAGGTCGCGCGGATTGAAGCCTTCCGCGTGGCGCGTCAGGACGGCGATCTCGTCCTGGCGGGTGGGCAGGGGGACCGTCAACTTCAAGAGGAAACGGTCCAGCTGGGCCTCGGGAAGGGGGTACGTGCCCTCGTACTCGACCGGGTTCTGCGTTGCGGCGACGAGGAACGGCTCGGGGAGGGGGCGCGGGGTGCCGTCGACCGTGACCTGGCGCTCCTCCATCGCCTCGAGGAGGGACGACTGGGTCTTGGGCGGGGTGCGGTTGATCTCGTCGGCGAGGAGGAGATTGGTGAAGACCGGGCCCGGCTGGAAGGAGAACTCCGTGGTGCGGGCGTCGTAGACGAGGGAGCCCGTGACGTCGCTCGGCATCAGGTCGGGAGTGAACTGGACGCGCTTGGTGTCGAGTTCGAGGGAGGCGGCGAGGGCGCGTACGAGCAGGGTCTTCGCGACGCCCGGGACGCCTTCAAGCAGGACGTGGCCGCGGCAGAGCAGGGCCACGACGAGGCCGGTGACGGCGGGGTCCTGGCCGACCACGGCCTTGGAGATCTCCGTGCGCAGGGACTCCAGGGAGGAGCGGGCGCCGCCGGAGCTCGCGGCGTTGTCAGTGGTCGGGTCCATCATGAAGTACGTACCTCACTTTCGAGGGCGTCGAGTTGGTCGGCGAGGGCGATGAGCCCTGCGTCGTCGCCGGGGGGCGGGCCGAAGAGGAGGGGGAGCAGGTCCTGGCCGGGCGTGCGGAGACGGCTGGTCAGGGCGGGCAGGAGCGCTTCGGGCGTGTGGGCCCGGGCGGTGGGGACGCCGACGAGGGGGGCGAGTCGGGTGCGGGTGGCCGAGCGGAGGGCCGCGGCGGCGCGGTCGCGGGCGTCGGCCTTGCGGTAGAGGCGGGCGCGGCCCTCGGCGGTCTCCGAGGCGCGGATCGCGACGGGGAGTTTCTCGGGGACTAGAGGGCCGAGGCGGCGGCCGCGCCACAGGGCCGCGAGGACGGCGGCGAGGGTGAGCTGCAGCGTGCCCCAGAGCCAGCCGGAGGGGATCAGGTCGAAGAAGCTGTCGTCGGCTGTGTCGTCGACGGCGTCGTCGGAGAGCGAGGGGAGGTACCAGACCAAGTGGGGGCGCGAACCGAGCAGTTGCAGGGCGAGCGAGGCGTTGCCGTGCTTGTCGAGGCGGTCGTTGTGGAGGATGTCGGGGGCGCCGAGGACGACCGTGTCGCCGCGCGCCGGAGACTTCTCCGGGGTGTTCCGCGCGGTGTCCTCCGGTGCTTCCCGCGGGCTGTCCTCTGCTTCCTGTGGGGTGCTGTCCGCGTTGTCCGGGGTGTCCTCCGCGTTGTCGCCGGTCTCCGGAGAGCCGTCCTTCGCCGTGGTCGTGGGGAGGACGAGGAGGCTGGGCAGGCCGTCGGAGACGTAGCAGGCCTCGGCGCCGGGGGCGAGCGAGTCGTAGCGGATGCCGCCCACGTCCGCGGAGCCGGCGCGGCGGGCCGTGGGCAGGTCGCAGTCCGGGGACAGCGTCGAGTCGTCGCTGGGGGTGGCGTCCGCGGCGACCCCGGGGGCGAGCCTCGACACCGACGGGTCGCCGGGGGCGACCAGGACGGTGCGCCCGCCGGAGCCCTCGGTGGCGTCGTGCAGCTGGGACTGCTGGCGGTCGGTGAGCAGGTCCGGGTTGGCCACCAGGAGGGTGGTGTCGGGGCCCGCGGCGGCCCGTGCCTCGGCGGTGGTGGTCACGACGCGCGTGGACACGCCCCGGTCGGCGAGGAGTTCGGCGACGGCGCGGCTGCCGTAGGGGTCGGCGGAGCGCGGGTCGAGGTTGCCGTGCTCGGTGCCGGAGCGGACGGCCGCGATGGCGACGGCGGTCGCCAGGAGGACGACGGCGGCGAGGACGATGCCGCGGGTGCGGGTCCAGAGCTGGCGGGGCGTGGGGGCCATCGACGTCGACGGGGTGGCGGGGCTGCCGTCGGCAGGGGGCGGTCCGTCGGAGGCCGGGGCGGGGGCGTCGGTGAGGGCGGTGGGGGTGCTGGTGGGTGCGCTGGGCGTTGCGGGAGTTCCGGATGCTCCGGAAGTTCCGGACGCTCCGGGAGTTCCGGGTGCGCCGGTGGGTGGTGTGGTCGGGGTGTGGTGCGTGGGGGGTGTCGGCCCGGGCGGGGTGCCGGGGGAGTCCGTCATCGGATCGCTCCCCAGGAGGCGCTGTCGGACGGGGCGTGGGACGCGGTGGTGAGGAGCGGCTTGGTGTGCTCCAGGTCGCGGTCCAGGTCGGCGAGCCGGTGGTACGCCGCTTCCGTGGCCGTACGGCCTCCGTACGTCACGTCGTCGAAGTCCCGGGCTGCCGCGTGCAGGCGGTCCTCGTGGTCGGGCAGGGGGCGGGCGGCCTCCGCGGCGGCCTCGTCGGCGGTGCGGCCGGGGCGCGGGTCGAGCAGGGCGCGTTCCTCCAGGGAGCGCACGATCGCCCGCATCCGCTCCTGGAGGGCCTGGCTCCAGTGGCCCTGGGTCGCGTGCGCCTCGGCGTCCGCGCGATGCTCGGCGGCGCTGCGGGGGCGGTCGTCGAAGAGCGCCGCGGAGGTGGTGGGGGCGCGGCGAGGGGTGCCGAGGCGCCACCAGAGGGCCGCGGCGACCGCCACCACCGCGAGCACGATGACCACCAGGCCGATCACACCGCCCGGTGCCGCGCCGGACGCCGCGCCGAGCAGGTCGTCGATCCAGCCCCAGAAGCGGTTCAGGGCGCGCTGGAAGAGGCTCGGGTCGTTCTCGTGGTACATCGACTTGGACAGTTCGCGCTCGGCCGCCTCCCGCGCGGGGCGGTCCGGGATCGTCAGCGGGGGACCGTCGTCGCCGCGCGGCAGCGTGACGCCCGTACCGACGCCGGGTGGCCTCACGGACACCGACACGCCGGTTCCGGGCGGTACGACGGCCGCCCGGAACCCGGCGCCCGGCCGCGCGGAGGCCGCGCCGAAGAAGGCGTGCGGCAGCCGTGCGGCCGCGCCGAGCACGTCGAGTACCGCCCCCGCCGACGTCACCGCATCAGCTCCCCGGGGTGCCGGGGGCGTCGTCGGGGCCGTGGCCCGGCACGCCGGCGGCGCGGGCGAGTTCGAGGTCGAGGGCCTCGCGGCGGATCCGCTGGTCGATGTAGAGGAGCACGGAGACCCCGGCGGTGATCGGGAACGTCAGCATGGAGCCGATCACCTGCCCGATGCCGCTGACGATCAGGAAGGTCCAGCCGACGTCGCTCGTGCTGCTGTCCAGGAAACCGGACACGCCGTCGCCGCTGACCGCGCCCGCGATGAGGGTGAACGGGATGCCGATGATCGACACGACGACGTTCGTGATGACCATGGCCAGCAGGTTGATGCCGAAGACCCGCCACCAGGAGAGACGCACCAGCTTGGCGGACCGGCGGAGCGCCTGCTTCACCCCCTGCTTCTCCAGCATCAGCGCCGGAGAGGCGAGCGAGAAGCGGATCATCAGCCAGACGGCGACGACACCCGCCGCGAGCCCGCCGAGGAAGATGAGGGCGATTCCTCCGTCGCCCCCTCCGGCGAGTGTGACCAGGATGCCCGGCACGGTTCCGGCGGCGACGACGCCCAGGCCGATGAGCGGCAGGAGCAGCGTCAGGCCGAGCAGCTTCCACAGCTGCGGGCGGGCGTCCTGCCAGGCCTCGGCCGTGGTGACCGACTTGCCCAGGACGGCGCGGCTCGTGACCATCGTCAACAGTGCCGTGGCGACGATCGTGCCGAGCAGCATGACGACGATGACGACGCCGAAGCTGAGGAGCGTGTCCCGGAGGGCCCGCACCACCTCTCCGGTCGTCGCGCTCGAGTCGTCCAGGGCCTCGAGGTTCTGGTTGTCGTTCAGGACCAGGCCCTGGAGCAGGACGAGGCAGAGCTCGGAGACGACGGCGACGGTCAGCGAGATGCCGAGGACCGTGCGCCAGTACGTGCGCATCGTGGAGACCGCGCCGTCCAGGATCTCGCCTACGGCCAGCGGGCGCAGCGGGATGACGCCCGGCTTCGCGGCGGCCGGCGGGCCCTGCCAGGCGCCCCAGCCGCGGTAGGGGCCGCCTGGCCCACCGGGGCCACCGCCCCAGCCGGGCCCTGCGGAGCCACCAGCGCCGCCGGAGCCGCCGGGGCCACCGCCCCAGCCCTGGCCGGGCGGCGCGGGCGGTGGCGGGCTCTGGTCGGGTGCCTGAGGGCTGGGCGCGGACCACTGAGCGGGCGGCGGCTGCTCCTTGGACCACTTCGAGCCCGGGCCGCTCGGCTGGTCCTCGGGCTTGTCGGACCCCTTCTTGCCGGGGTCGTGGCCGTCGGAGGGGGCAGATCCGGGCGAGGCCCAGCCCGGAGTGTCGTTCATCGTCGCTCCTTCACAGTGCCCGTCCGCGGTCGCGGCGGCAGGTTGGCAGCCATCGTGCCACGGGGCGGTTGCCCCGGGGTCGGGCGCGGTGGTGCGGAGGCCGAGTGCCGTGGCCGGATGGGCTGCACACCTTCTATTGTCCGGCCGGTAGCGGGCAGACTGGGCGGATGGCTGATCAGTACGCGCAATCCGGCGAAGCCGTGCCGCCGTCCGAAAGCCCTGAGACCCCTGCGGTCCCCGCGATCCCCGAGATCCCTGCGACGCACGGGATCCCCGCGGCCCAGGGGATCCCCGCGATCCGCTGGGACGAGCCACCGGAGGGACCCGTCGTCGTCCTCCTCGACCAGACCCGGCTCCCGGGTGAGGAGAGCGAGCTGGTGTGCACGGATCCGCCCGCCCTCGTGCAGGCCATCCGGACGCTGGCCGTGCGCGGGGCGCCGCTGCTCGGCATCACGGGTGCGTACGGCGTCGCCCTGGCGGCGGCCCGCGGCTTCGACGTGGACGAGGCCGCCGACGCCCTCGCGGGGGTGCGGCCCACCGCGGTCAACCTGGCGTACGGCGCGCGCAGGGCCCAGACGGCGTACCGCGAGGCCCTGGCCGGCGGCGCGGACGAGCGGCGCGCGGCGGGGGCGGTCCTCGCCGCGGCGCGGGCGGTGCACGCGGAGGACGCCGAGGCCAGCGGGCGGATGGCGGTGCACGGCCTGGCGCTGCTCGACGAGCTGATGCCCGGCGGCGGTCACCGCGTCCTCACGCACTGCAACACCGGGGCGCTGGTCTCCGGCGGCGAGGGCACGGCCTTCGCGGTGGCGCTCGCCGCGCACCGTGAGGGGCGGCTGCGCAGGCTGTGGGTCGACGAGACCCGGCCGCTGCTCCAGGGCGCCCGGCTGACGGCGTACGAGGCGGCGCGCAACGGCATGCCGTACACCCTTCTGACCGACAACGCCGCGGGTTCGCTGTTCGCGGCCGGTGAGGTGGACGCCGTGCTGATCGGCGCCGACCGGATCGCGGCCGACGGTTCGGTGGCCAACAAGGTGGGGAGCTATCCGCTCGCGGTGCTGGCCCGCTATCACCACGTGCCGTTCATCGTGGTGGCGCCGGTGACGACGGTGGACCCGGAGACCCCCGACGGGGCCGCCATCGAGGTGGAACAGCGAGCCAGTCATGAGGTGACGGAGGTCACAGTGCCCTTCGTGTCGATGGCCGGAGCCGAGGCGGGAGGGGGGATCTCGGTGGCACCACTGGGGACGCAGGCGTACAACCCGGCGTTCGACGTCACCCCGCCCGAGTTGGTGACAGCCGTCGTCACGGAGGAAGGTGTCGTCTCACCCGTGACAACGGAGGGCCTCGCCGAGCTGTGTGCCAGGTCACGCCAGGTAACGATTAGCTAATGGGATGATGTCAGGCATGAAGGGACGAGTCCTTGTCGTCGACGACGACACCGCACTGGCCGAGATGCTCGGGATTGTGCTGCGTGGTGAAGGTTTTGAGCCGTCGTTCGTAGCTGATGGCGACAAGGCGCTGGCCGCTTTCCGGGAGGCCAAGCCCGATCTGGTGCTTCTCGACCTGATGCTGCCCGGGCGGGACGGCATCGAGGTGTGCCGTCTGATCAGGGCGGAGTCCGGGGTGCCCATCGTCATGCTCACGGCCAAGAGCGACACCGTGGATGTGGTGGTCGGCCTGGAGTCGGGGGCCGATGACTACATCGTCAAGCCGTTCAAGCCCAAGGAGCTGGTGGCGCGCATCCGTGCGCGGCTGCGCCGCTCCGAGGAGCCCGCGCCGGAGCAGCTGGCCATCGGTGACCTGGTCATCGACGTGGCCGGGCACTCCGTGAAGCGGGACGGGCAGTCGATCGCGCTGACGCCGCTCGAGTTCGACCTGCTGGTCGCGCTGGCCCGCAAGCCGTGGCAGGTGTTCACGCGCGAGGTGCTCCTCGAGCAGGTCTGGGGCTACCGCCACGCGGCCGACACCCGCCTGGTGAATGTGCATGTGCAGCGGCTGCGCTCCAAGGTCGAGCGCGACCCGGAGCGTCCGGAGATCGTCGTGACCGTCCGTGGCGTCGGTTACAAGGCCGGACCGAGCTGACGTGTCCCGGGACAGTTCCTCTCCGGCGCCCGGCGAACCGGGAGCGCGGCCGGGGCGGACTGTGCGGCCGCCGAGTCCGCCGCGACGCGCCCCGAGGTTCGGGGCGCTGGTCGACAGCGGTCTGATGCTGCAGGGCGGGGTGCAGGGCAGCAGCCCGCTGCTGCGGCTCTTCACGCGCTGGGTGCGCCGCCCGCTGCTGCCGATGATGCGGCTGTGGCGGCGCAACATCCAGCTGAAAGTCGTCGTCACGACGCTCCTGATGTCGCTCGGCGTGGTGCTGCTGCTCGGCTTCGTCGTCATGAGCTCGGTCAGCAACGGCCTGCTCAAGGCCAAGGTGAACGCGGCGCAGAGCCAGGCCGACGGCGGCTTCCGGGCCGCCCAGGAGCAGGCCAACACCGCCCACCAGCCCACCGGCCAGGGCGGCGACGCCGCGGACGGTCCCACCGCGCAGAACGCCGCCGTGTGGCTGTCCGAGCTGGCCGAGCAGCTCGCCAGCGGCGGCCAGAACGCCTTCTACGTAGTCACGCTCAGCTCCAGCGCGAGCGACAGCGGCAGCGTGCGCGGGCCCAGGGCCTCCGGCGGCGTGGACCCGATCCAGAGCGTGCCCGTGGACCTGCGCGACCGGGTCGACGGCGGCTCCCTCGCGTACCAGAGCAATACGCGCATCGACTTCATCGACCACCGCGAGTCCCAGCCCGGCCTGGTCATCGGCAAGCAGCTGAGCGACCTCAACGGCGACTCGTACCAGCTCTACTACCTCTTCCCGCTGACGCAGGAAGAGGAGTCGATGAACCTGGTGCGCGGCACGCTCGCCACGGCCGGTCTTTTCGTGGTGGTGCTCCTCGGGGCCATCGCCTGGCTGGTGGTGCGCCAGGTCGTCACGCCCGTGCGGATGGCGGCCGGGATCGCCGAGCGGCTGTCCGCGGGGCGCCTTCAGGAACGCATGAAGGTCACCGGGGAGGACGACATCGCGCGCCTCGGCGAGGCCTTCAACAAGATGGCGTCGAACCTGCAGCTGAAGATCCAGCAGCTGGAGGAGCTGTCGCGGATGCAGCGGCGGTTCGTCTCCGACGTGTCGCACGAGCTGCGTACGCCGCTGACGACCGTGCGGATGGCCGCCGACGTCATCCATGAGGCACGCGTGGACTTCGACCCGGTGACGGCCCGCTCCGCGGAGCTCCTCGCCGACCAGCTGGACCGCTTCGAGTCGCTCCTCGCGGACCTGCTCGAGATCAGCCGGTTCGACGCGGGAGCGGCGGCCCTGGAGGCCGAGCCGATAGACCTGCGTGAGGTGGTACGCCGCGTCGTGGGCGGCGCCGAGCCGCTGGCGGAGCGCAAGGGCACCCACATACGGGTCGTCGGCGACCAGCAGCCGGTCGTCGCGGAGGCGGACGCGCGACGGGTGGAGCGGGTCCTGCGGAACCTCGTCGTCAACGCCGTGGAGCACGGTGACGGCAAGGACGTGGTGGTCCGCCTCGCGGCCGCGGGCGGCGCGGTCGCCGTGGCGGTGCGGGACTACGGAGTCGGGCTCAAGCCCGGCGAGGCCACGCGCGTGTTCAGCCGCTTCTGGCGGGCCGACCCGGCACGCGCGCGTACCACCGGTGGTACGGGCCTCGGGCTCTCCATCGCCCTGGAGGACGCCCGGCTGCACGGCGGGTGGCTGCAGGCCTGGGGCGAGCCGGGCGGCGGGTCGCAGTTCCGGCTCACGCTGCCGCGCACGGCCGACGAGCCGCTGCGGGGCTCGCCGATACCGCTGGAGCCCGACGACTCCCGCCGTCACCGCGGCCTCAACGGCGCGGGGCTGCCCCTCGCGGGCGGCACGAAGCGGGCCACAGTGCCCCACCAGGCGCCCCCGGACCGGGTGCCGCCGCCCATGCCCGCGAAGGCGCCGATCGCGCCGAGGCTGGCCCGTGCGGCCGCCCTGGACGTGGACCCGACGGCACTGCCGGGCAACGGGGCGCGGGTCGTGCCCCGGCAGGCCTGGGAGGAGTCGGGGTCGGAGCGGGCTTCCGGAGCGGGCGGGGCGTCCGGCGCGGACGTGGAGAACGGCTTCTACGGAGAGGTCGATTCGCTCACGGGAGCCTCGGCGGCCGAGGCGGCCACGGCGGCCGAGGCGGCCACGGAGGCCGACGTGGACGCGGTCGGCGACGGCCCGGTGGGCAGCGGGGCCCTGGAGGACAGGGGCACCCCGACGGGTGCCGACACCGGAGACGCCCCCAGGGGCGCCGACGCCGTAGTGGACGGGGACGCCTCGGCCGGCGCGAACGCAGGCGTGGACAGGGACACCCCCATCAGCACGGACGCCTCGGCGGACAGCGACGTCCGCGCCGGAGCGGACACCGTCGCGGGCAGGGAAGAGGAGGCCTCGCGTGGGCGCTGAGGGTCAACTGCGGGGGCGCACGCGTCCGCTGCGCGCCGGAGTGGTGCTCGCCGCGTGCGGCGCGCTGATCGCCGGATGCGCCTCCATGCCCGACGAGGGCAACATGAAGAAGGTCGAGGCCTCCCAGCGGCCCGACTCGCAGTCCCAGGTGCGCGTGTACGCCATGCCGCCGCCCGAGGACGCGGGCGCGGTCGACATCGTCCAGGGCTTCCTGGAGGCGCTGACCAGCGACGACCCGGACTTCGCCATCGCGCGGAAGTACCTGACGAAGAAGGCGTCCCAGAACTGGCACCCGGAGCGCTCCACCACGGTGCTCGCCGACGGCCCGAACACGGTCGCGGACAACGTGGGCAACAACAACGAGGGCGAGCGCACGTACTCGCTGACCGGCCGCAGGCTCGCCACCGTCAACGAGCAGCGCGCGTACAAGCCCGACGCGCGGCCGTACAAGCAGTCCGTGCACCTCACCCAGCAGAGCGGCCCGAACGGCATGGTGTGGCGCATCGACGTCCCGCCCGCGGGCGTCGTGCTCGGCGAGTCCGACTTCGAGCGGAACTACCAGGCCGTCAACAAGTACTACTTCGCGCTGCCCCCGGGGAACGTGAAGACCCGTGACAGGCCCGGCGGCCAGCAGGGGCTCGTCGCCGATCCCATCTACGTGCGCCAGCGCATCGACCCCTTGACCGAGACGGTGAAGGCGCTGCTCGACGGCCCCACCAACTGGCTTACGCCGGTGGTCCGTTCGGCGGTCCCGATAGGGGCGCGGCTCGCCTCCGACACCAAGTCGCTGACGCCCGACGACAAGAACAAGCTGGTCGTGCCGCTGAACGCGCGCGCCGACACGCTCGGGCACGACCAGTGCACGCAGGTGGCCGCCCAACTGCTCTTCACGCTCCAGGACCTGACGGCCTCCGGAGTGGAGCAGGTGGAACTGCAGCGCAAGAACGGCTCGCAGCTGTGCGTCCTCAGCAAGGACCGCGCCGAGACCGTCGCGCCGCACCGCACGGCGGACCTTCCCGCGTACCAGTACTTCATCGACGAGAAGAAGCGGCTGGTACGGATGCCCGGCAACGCGGGCAGCAACGCCGCGCCCGAGCCGGTGACCGGGCCGTTCGGCGACGAGTCGCAGCCGCTGCGCTCGGCGGCGGTGTCGCGCGACGAGGAGCACGCGGCCGGTGTGTCCCTCGACGGGCGGCGGCTCTACACCACGTCGGTGGTGTCCAAGTCCACGCTCGGCGGCCCGGAGCTGCGTTCCCGCGCCAAGTCGGACAAGGACGGCCTCTCGACGCCCAGTTGGGACGGCCGGGGTGACCTGTGGGTGGCCGACCGGGACCCGAAGCGGCCGCGGCTGCTGTGGCTCTCGGAGGGCACCGGCGAGCCGGTCCAGGTCCGCGTCCCCGACCTGAACGGGCGCATCGAGGCGGTGCGGGTCGCGGCCGACGGGGTGCGGGTCGCGCTCCTGGTGACGAAGAACGGCGAGACCAAGCTGCAGATCGGCCGCGTCGAGTGGGCGGACGGCAAGGGCGGACAGCCCGACATCTCCGTGGTCGAACTGCTGGAGGCGGCACCGCAGATGGAGGAGGTGACCGCCATGTCCTGGGCGGGCGTCAGCCGCCTCGTGGTGGTCGGCCGCGAGTCCGGCGGTGTGCAGCAGATGCGGTACGTCCAGTCCGACGGGTCCGCGCGCACGGGGGCGACGCTGCCCGGTCTGACCGGCGCGAAGGAGATCGCCGCGTCGGAGGACGAGCGTCAGCCGCTGGTGGCGCACTCGGACGACGGGATCGTCCGGCTGCCGTCCGGAGCGCAGTGGCAGACGGTGGTCAAGGAGGGGACGGCTCCGATCTACCCCGGGTGAGTCGACCTCCCAACAGCCCTTCGGCGCAGCTCAATCGGGGTGCCGCGAGTTATCCACAGGTGGTTGTCCACAGGGGTGGCCGGGCGGCGTGCGGGTTGGCACAGTGGGGACATGCGGGGGTGGTGGCAGGACCTCACGGATCTGGTGCTGCCGGCTGACTGCGCGGGCTGCGGGAGGCCGCGCGTGGCTCTGTGCGCCGGCTGCCGGGCCGCTCTGTGCGGGGCGGCGCCGCGCAGGGTGCGGCCGGACCCGGAGCCGCGGGGGCTGCCGGTGGTGCACGCGGCCGCGGCGTACGGAGAAGCGGTGCGGGCGGTGCTGCTCGCGCACAAGGAGCGGGGCGCGCTGCCGTTGGCAGGAGCGCTCGGCGAGGCCCTCGCGGGGGCGGTGCGGGCGGCGCTGCGGGCCGCGGTGGTGGACGGGGCGTGGCCCGTGGTCGGCCCGGGCCGAGCTTTCGTCGGGCCTGTGCTGTTGGTGCCGGTGCCGTCCGCGCGCCGGTCCGTGCGGGCGCGGGGGCACGACCCGGTGCGGCGGATCGCGCTGGCGGCGGCGGGGGAGCTGAGGCGCGCCGGGATGCCGGTGAGCGTGCTGTCCGTGCTGCGGCAGCGGCGCCCGGTCGCGGACCAGGCCGGGCTCAACTCCCGTCAGCGGCAGGCGAACCTGTCGGGGGCGCTGGAGGTGGCGGCCGGTGCGGGGCCGCTGCTGCGGGACGCGGGGCGGATCGTCGTCGTGGACGACCTCATGACGACGGGTGCCTCGCTGGCCGAGGCGGCGCGCGCGTTGGGAGGCGTATGTGGCGTACATGGGGTAGGCGACAGGGCAGGGGGTGGGGAGGGCGTGAGGGCGAGGGAGGCCGGTGAGAGCGGCAGGAGCGTACGGAGTGCACAGGTGGCGGCGGAGCGCCAGGGTGGGAATCGGCCAAGCTGGGACGGCCGCGGCGGCGTCGTGGAGACGGCCGGGAATGGGCGCCCGGCCAGCGGAATGCCTCGTTTAAACATCATCCGGGCCGCGGTTGTCGCCACTTCCGCGACTTCTTTCGAAATAAACCGGAACTGACTGAGAACTTTCATCGTTGCAGGTAGTGAGAGGGCCTATCCACCCGAATGGAGGTACGTGTCAGTAGAGGGTGACGACATCCGTCCGGGCGAGATATGTTCGGTTGTGAGGAACGGCGGACTGCGCCCCTCGCATATCGGAATGCCGGTCTTCGGGGTTTCCCGCAATCACCCGGGACCGGTGGGTGGAGATCTTGTCCACGGGGGAGGAGGAGGTGGAAGTCACCGAGTCCGAGGCTCCGGGAGTTTCCGGGGTCTGGTGCAAAAGGGAGAAGCTCCGCCGAAGCAGCGGAGCGATCCGGGAACGGAGTTCTGCGTGGACATCGTCGTCAAGGGCCGCAAGACCGAGGTGCCCGAGCGGTTCCGCAAGCACGTGGCCGAGAAGCTGAAGCTGGACAAGATCCAGAAGCTCGACGGCAAGGTGATCAGCCTCGACGTCGAGGTGTCCAAGGAAACCAACCCGCGTCAGGCCGACCGTTCCGACCGCGTGGAGATCACCGTCCGTGGACGTGGGCCCGTGATCCGCGCGGAGGCATCGGCGTCCGATCCGTACGCGGCGCTCGACCTGGCCACCGCCAAGCTCGAGGCACGACTGCGCAAGCAGCACGAGAAGCGGCACAACAGGCGCGGCACCGGCAGGCTCACCGCCGCCGAAGTGGCTGCCCACGTCCCGGAGGCGGCGCATCTCAACGGGGACGGCAGCCTGGACCGCGACGAGGAGCCGCAAGGCGTGCCCACCACCAGGATCGGCTCCCTGGAGATCCAGGGCGAAGGCCCCCTCGTGGTCCGCGAGAAGACGCACGTCGCAGCACCCATGTCCCTCGACCAGGCGCTGTACGAGATGGAACTGGTCGGACACGACTTCTATCTGTACGTCGACTCCGAGACCAAGGAACCGAGCGTCGTCTACCGACGGCACGCCTACGACTACGGCGTCATCCGCCTCAACACCGACCCCATGGTCACGCACCCGCAGCAGGCCGGCGGGAGCGGTGTCCTCGGCGGCTGACACCCCCTTCGCGGAGCGCATGAAAGGTGCCCCTGGAGCGCGTGTGCGCCCCCAGGGGCACCCCCGTGCGACCACTGCGCGCACGACCGGGGGGCCGAGCATGGAATCATGGGCCCGACGGCCCAACCCGCTTGACTCTGCCTAGGGTTGGTGCAGCCAAGGCAAGAGACTGGCCCTGGCCTTCAGGGGGAGGAACGATGGCGGAAAGCTTCGGACCGATGCGGAGCGAGGATGCCGGTGACGGCATCGGCATCGGCACGGACGCGGGCGCCCCGCGCAAGGAGCCCATCAGGGTCCTGGTCGTGGACGACCACGCGCTCTTCCGTCGCGGCCTGGAGATCGTCCTCGCCGCCGAGGAGGACATCCAGGTGGTCGGGGAGGCGGGCGACGGCGCCGAGGCGGTGGACAAGGCCGCGGACCTGCTGCCCGACATCGTGCTCATGGACGTACGGATGCCGAAGCGCGGCGGCATCGAGGCGTGCACCTCCATCAAGGAGGTGGCGCCCAGCGCCAAGATCATCATGCTGACGATCAGCGACGAGGAAGCGGATCTCTACGACGCCATCAAGGCGGGTGCGACGGGCTATCTCCTGAAGGAGATCTCCACCGACGAGGTCGCCACGGCCATCCGCGCGGTGGCCGACGGGCAGTCGCAGATCAGCCCCTCGATGGCCTCGAAGCTGCTCACCGAGTTCAAGTCGATGATCCAGCGCACCGACGAGCGGCGGCTGGTGCCCGCGCCCCGGCTGACCGACCGGGAGCTGGAAGTCCTCAAGCTCGTCGCCACGGGGATGAACAACCGCGACATCGCCAAGGAGCTGTTCATCTCCGAGAACACCGTGAAGAACCACGTGCGCAACATCCTGGAGAAGCTGCAGCTGCACTCCAGGATGGAAGCCGTGGTCTACGCGATGCGGGAGAAGATCCTCGAGATCCGCTGATCCTGAGCCTCTGCCCCGGGCCGTCGCCTGGGCCTCCGCCTGAGCTTCCGCCCGGGCCCGGTCCGGGCGGGAGGCCCGGGCGGGCCGGAGGTCAGCTCACCGCGCGGACCAGGTCCGCGGTCAGCTCCGGGCGGTCGACGCGCTCGATGCGTACGGAGTCGCAGTCCACCCACCGGGCCGCCTCGACGAGCGCCTGCGCCACCGCGGGCACCGCCTTCGGGCCTTCCAGGGACACCTGCTTGGCCACCAGCGTGCCGCCCTCGCGCGCGGGGTCCACCCGGCCGACCAGACGGCCGCCCGCGAGCACCGGCATCGCGAAGTAGCCGTACACCCGCTTCGGTTTGGGGACGTACGCCTCCAGGCGGTGGGTGAAGCCGAAGATCCGCTCCGTGCGCGCACGCTCCCAGATCAGGGAGTCGAACGGCGACAGGAGCGTCGTGCGGTGGCGGCCGCGCGGGGGTGTGGCCAGCGCCTCCGGGTCCGCCCAGGCGGGCTTGTCCCAGCCCTCCACGGTCACCGGGACCAGGCCCGAGTCCGCGACCACCGCGTCGAACTCCTCGCCCTTCAGGCGGTGGTAGTCGGCGATGTCCGCGCGCGTGCCGACGCCCAGGGACCGGCCCGCCAGGCCGATCAGGCGGCGTACGCACTCCCTGTCGTCCAGGTCGTCGTGCAGCAACTCGTCCGGGATCGCGCGCTCCGCGAGGTCGTACACCCGCTTCCAGGAGCGGCGCTCCGTGCACACCACCTCGCCGTACATCAGGGCGCGCTCCACCGCGATCTTGGAGTCGGACCAGTCCCACCATTCGCCCTTGTTCTTCGCGCCGCCCAACTCCGTCGCCGTCAGCGGGCCTTCGGCGCGGAGCTGCTTGATGACCTGGTCGTACGCGCCGTCCGGGAGGTCGTGGTGCCAGTGCGGGCGGGAGCGGTAGGCGCGGCGGCGGAAGGCGAAGTGGGGCCACTCCTCGATGGGGAGGATGCAGGCTGCGTGTGACCAGTACTCGAAGGCGTGCGGTGGGGTCGGGGGGGGGTGGTCTCGGATGTCGGCGTCCAGTACGCCGACTCGACCTTCTTGCGGCCTACCGCGCCCAGGCGGGCGTAGGGGATCAGCTCGTGCGAGCGGGCCAGGACCGAGATCGTGTCCAGCTGGACCGCGCCCAGGTGACGGAGCACGCCTCGGACGCCCGACCTGCGGTCGGGGGCGCCTAGGAAGCCCTGGGCCCTCAGGGCCATGCGGCGGGCCTCGTCTGCGGTGAGGGTGAGCTCGGGGCGCGGCATGGTCGTCGTCATGGTCGGAACGATAGGGGGAGGGTCTGACAGTGGGGGTGGGGGTGGGGGTGGCCTCGCGGGGGCGCCCCAGTCCCGCCCCTTCTCCGAAACCGGGGCTTCGCCCCTGGACCCCAGGGGGTGGGTGTCCCGTGCGGGTGGGACGGTCCGCCGCCGGATCGGCGCTTCGCGCCTCGTCCTCAAACGCCGGACGGGCTGAGATTGGGCTGATCAAGTGGCGGACGGGCTGGGATTGGGCTGCTCAAACGCCGGACGGGCTGGAATGGCCTGGGGGTGTGGGTGGGGCGGGGCGTCGTCGGGTTGGTGTTTCGCAGCTCGTTCTCAGGTGCCGGTCGTTCGGCTGGGGAGGTAGGGCTGGAGGGACGGGAGGGCGATGTCCGAGGGGAGCAGGGCGCCCACCCAGCAGTCGCGGAGTGTGCCCTTGTTGAGGAGGGCCGCGCGCAGGGTGCCCTCGATGACGAAGCCCGCCTTCTCGGCCACCGCGCGGGAGCCGCGGTTGCCTACCTCCGCCCGCCATTCCAGGCGCGTGCAGCCCAGACGCTCGAACGCCCAGTGGGCCACGGCTTGCACGATCTCGGTCATGTACCCCTGGCCCCGGTGTTCGCCGGCCGTCCAGAAGCCGATCTCCCAGGCGCCCGAGCGCGGGTGGTGCAGGCTCGTCGCGGCGAGCAGCGGGCCGCCGCCGCGTGGGCGCACCGCCCAGGTGTACTCCATGTCGTACCGCCAGCCGTCCGGGACCATGCGGCCGACGAAGCCCTCGGCGTCCACGCGCGCGTAGGGCGACGGGATCGTGGTCCAGCGCTGGATCTCGGGATCCTGGCAGGCCGCGTGCACCTCGTCGATGTCGTCCGGCGTGAAGGTGCGCAGCAGCAGGCGCTCGGTGGTCAGGGTGACGGGCTCCATCGACTGATTCTGCTCGTGGCGGAGCGGACGGCGCCAGCGGTTTGCACGGGAGAGGGAGGGAGGCGATGTGGGGTCGGGTGCGTGGGGTGGGGGGTCGGTGGGGGAGGATTCGGGGGGTGGGGGCGGCACCTTCGTGGGTGCCCGGGCGTTGACGTAATGGCAGACCTCCCGGCACGGCCGGGTCCTCGCATACGATGGCCGTTGCCCGACGAGTAAAACCGACCGTGCCAGGCCCGACCGGCAAGGAGACCAACCCCCGTGTCCGTCCTCTCGAAGATCATGCGTGCAGGCGAAGGCAAGATCCTGCGCAAGCTGCACCGCATCGCGGACCAGGTCAACTCCATCGAAGAGGACTTCACCGCCCTCTCCGACGCCGAGCTGCGCGCGTTGACCGCGGAGTACAAGGAGCGGTACGCCGACGGCGAAACCCTCGACGACCTCCTGCCGGAAGCCTTCGCCACGGTCCGTGAGGCCGCCAAGCGCGTCCTCGGCCAGCGTCACTACGACGTGCAGATGATGGGCGGCGCCGCCCTGCACCTCGGCTATGTCGCGGAGATGAAGACCGGTGAGGGCAAGACGCTGGTCGGTACGCTGCCCGCGTATCTGAACGCGCTCTCGGGCAAGGGCGTGCACCTGATCACGGTCAATGACTACCTGGCCGAGCGCGACTCCGAAATGATGGGCCGCGTCCACAAGTTCCTCGGCCTGAGCGTCGGCTGCATCCTCGCGAACATGCCGCCCGCCGAGCGCCGCGAGATGTACAACCGCGACATCACGTACGGCACGAACAACGAATTCGGCTTCGACTACCTCCGCGACAACATGGCGTGGTCGCAGGAAGAGCTGGTCCAGCGCGGCCACAACTTCGCGATCGTGGACGAGGTCGACTCGATCCTCGTCGACGAGGCGCGTACGCCGCTGATCATCTCCGGCCCCGCCGACCAGGCCACCAAGTGGTACGGCGACTTCGCCAAGCTGGTCACCCGCCTCACCAAGGGCAAGCCCGGCGAGCCCCTCAAGGGCATCGAGGAGACCGGGGACTACGAGGTCGACGAGAAGAAGCGCACCGTCGGCATCCACGAGTCCGGCGTCGCCAAGGTCGAGGACTGGCTGGGCATCGACAACCTCTACGAGTCGGTGAACACCCCCCTGGTCGGCTACTTGAACAACGCCATCAAGGCCAAGGAGCTGTTCAAGAAGGACAAGGACTACGTCGTCATCGACGGCGAAGTCATGATCGTCGACGAGCACACCGGTCGTATCCTCGCCGGCCGTCGCTACAACGAGGGCATGCACCAGGCGATCGAGGCGAAGGAAGGGGTGGACATCAAGGACGAGAACCAGACCCTCGCGACGATCACCCTGCAGAACTTCTTCCGCCTCTACAAGCGCCACGACCACGAGGGCAAGGAAGTCCCCGGCCTCTCCGGCATGACCGGTACGGCCATGACCGAGGCCGCCGAGTTCCACCAGATCTACAAGCTGGGCGTCGTCCCGATCCCGACGAACCGGCCCATGGTCCGCGCCGACCAGTCGGACCTGATCTACCGCACCGAGGTCGCGAAGTTCGCCGCCGTCGTCGACGACATCGCCGAGAAGCACGAGAAGGGCCAGCCGATCCTCGTCGGCACCACCTCCGTCGAGAAGTCCGAGTACCTCTCGCAGCAGCTCTCCAAGCGCGGTGTCCAGCACGAGGTCCTGAACGCCAAGCAGCACGACCGGGAGGCGACGATCGTCGCCCAGGCCGGCCGCAAGGGCGCCGTCACCGTCGCCACGAACATGGCCGGACGAGGCACCGACATCAAGCTCGGCGGCAACCCCGACGACCTCGCCGAGGCGGAGCTGCGCCAGCGCGGCCTCGACCCGGTCGAGCACGTCGAGGAGTGGGCCGCAGCGCTGCCCGCCGCCCTGGAGAAGGCCGAGCGCTCCGTGCAGGCCGAGTTCGAAGAGGTCAAGGACCTCGGCGGGCTCTACGTCCTCGGCACCGAGCGGCACGAGTCCCGCCGCATCGACAACCAGCTGCGCGGCCGCTCCGGCCGTCAGGGCGACCCCGGCGAGTCCCGCTTCTACCTGTCCCTCGGCGACGACCTGATGCGCCTGTTCAAGGCCCAGATGGTCGAGCGCGTGATGTCGATGGCCAACGTCCCCGACGACGTGCCGATCGAGAACAAGATGGTCACCCGCGCCATCGCCTCCGCGCAGTCCCAGGTCGAGCAGCAGAACTTCGAGACCCGCAAGAACGTCCTCAAGTACGACGAGGTCCTCAACCGCCAGCGCGAGGTCATCTACGGAGAGCGCCGCCGCGTCCTGAAGGGCGAGGACCTGCACGAGCAGATCGTGCACTTCATGGACGACACCATCGACGCCTACGTCTCCGCGGAGGCCGCCGAGGGCTTCGCCGAGGAGTGGGACCTCGACCGGCTGTGGAGCGCCTTCAAGCAGCTCTACCCGGTGAAGGTCACCATCGACGAGCTGGAGGACGAGGTCGGCGACCGCGCCGGTCTCACCGCCGAGTTCATCTCCGAGGCCATCAAGGACGACGTCCACGCGCAGTACGAGGCCCGTGAGACGCAGCTCGGCTCCGACATCATGCGTGAGCTCGAGCGCCGCGTCGTGCTGTCCGTCCTGGACCGCAAGTGGCGCGAGCACCTCTACGAGATGGACTACCTCCAGGAGGGCATCGGCCTGCGCGCCATGGCGCAGAAGGACCCCCTGGTCGAGTACCAGCGCGAGGGCTTCGACATGTTCAACGCCATGATGGACGGCATCAAGGAGGAGTCCGTCGGCTATCTGTTCAACCTGGAGGTCCAGGTCGAGCAGCAGGTCGAGGAGGTCCCGGTGTCGGACAGCGCGCCCTCGCTCTCCAAGGACGGCGTCCAGGACGCGGTCCCGGCCAGCGCCCGCCCGGAGATCCGCGCCAAGGGCCTCGACGCCCCGCAGCGCCCCGACCGCCTGCACTTCCAGGCGCCGAACGCCGAGGGCGGCGTCGACGAGGGCGACTTCGCGACCTCCGACCAGCCGTCCGGCAGCACGACCCCGGCGTCCGGCGACGGCCTGACCCGCGCGGAGCGGCGCAAGGCCCAGAAGGGCGGACGGCGCCGCAAGAAGTAGCGCTCGCCGCCCAGCGGGGCGGTAGGGCACAGGCAGAGCATGTGAGGGCCGGGCACCGGGCGGTGTCCGGCCCTTCGTGTCGCGGTGACGGTCAGCTCCTGCGGAGCGGCTGTCAGGCCCTGTGGAGTGGCTGTCGGCCCATGAGCCCATGAGTGGCGGTCAGCCCCTGTGGAGCGGCCGTCGGTCCCTGCGGAGCGGCAGTCAGCCTCTGTGGAGCGGCGGTCCCGCCACCTCCACCGCCGTGCAGCGCCAGCGTTGGTCGTCGCCCCGGTGCAGACGGAACGCCAGGGCGCGCAAGGCTGTGCCCGCGCCCACGCGCGCGAAGACCTCGAAGACCCCCGGGCGCACCTCGTAGTGCCCGACGCGGTGCACGGCCGGACGGTGCCCGCCGACCGTGCCCAGGGGGCGGCTCTCGGCGAGGCGGACCAGGTCGTCGTACGCGGTGTGGGCGATGTGACGGGCGACCCAGTGCAGGGGCCGCTGGCCGCTGAGGACCAGCATCAGGCGCTCGGTGAACAGCTCCGTCGGGTGCGGGGGCGGCTGGACCGGCGTGAGCGGTCGGTGCGGGCGGCGTGGCTCGGGGACGCGGGTGTCGTGGCGGCCGGGCGGCCGGCTGCCGGGCGGGCGGCTTCCCGGGGGCCGGGTGGCCGGTGGACGGGGGCCGCCGGGGCGGCGGCGAGGCCTGGTCATGACCTTGGGCACGGGGCCGGGGGGTGTGTGCGGCCGGGTGGCTGTCCGGGGGCCGTGGGAGGGGCGGGAAGGAAGGGGCGAGGACTCGTGCATGGTGGGGCTCCGTTCGGGGTGTCGGGTGTCGCGGGCGTCGGGCGTCGGGCATCGGGCGTCGGATGTCGGGCGTGGGGCTATTGCGCGTCGGGCGTCGGGTGGCCCGGGAGTACCGATGGGTAACTTGCGCTGGGGATCTTGTACGGCGGCGGAGGCGGGCACCGCAACGGCCGCCGACGGGGCCCGCAGGACAGGGGGCGGTTCACTCATCTGGATGAGCGAGGGTGGTCCGGGGCCCGTGTTCGCCGGGGCCGGGCGGGTGATGACCCGGACCGGGGTGGACGCGGCCGGGGGGTCGGGCGGCAGCTCGAAGGGGGACGCCCGCACGTATCCTGGGGGCCCGTCCCGGGAGTCCTGGAGGCCCCTCCCGGGAGCCTTCGCGACTACGAAAGCGGCCAGCCATGCGCGTGTACGTCCCCCTGACACTGCCCCGTCTCGCGCAGGCGCACGAGGCCGGTGAGCTGGGTCCCGGGCCGCTGACCGCGTACGCCGTGACGCCCGCGCTGCGCGAGTGGTACGTCTCGGACGACCTGGAGGAGCTGGAGTACGCGGCCCTGAACCGGGCGGCGCTGCACTCGCTGCGGCTGCTCGCCGGGGAGCCGGGGACCGCGCGGCGGCGGGTCGTCCTCGCGGCGGACGTGCCGGACGGCACGGCGGTCGTCGACCCCGACCGCGGGCTCGACCGGGGCGCGCTCGGCGAGGTGCGGATCACGGCCGCGCTGCCGTTGGCCAAGGCGGCCGCGGTGCATGTGGACGGCGGGGACGCCGAGGCCGACGTGATCGCGGCGGCGGACGCGCTGGGGGCGGCGGATCAGGGGGACGACGACGCGCAGTTCGTCGTGGACGGGGCCGAGGACCACGAGCTGCTCTGGTTCGCGACCCAGGAGATCCCGAATCTGGTCCGGCCCGAGGCGTAGCCCGGGGTGGTCGCGGGGTGACCTCGGGGTGACCCCGGGGTGGTCGCGCCCCAGGTGGAGCCTGGTCCGGTGGGGTTGTCGGTGGGGCCGGGTACGGTCTTTGGCATGGGGAAGCTACAGCGCGGGGCGCACATCGTCTGGGACTGGAACGGGACGCTTCTGCACGACATCGACGCCGTGATAGGCGCGACGAACGCGTCGTTCCTGGAGATCGGCCTCGAGCCGATCACGTTGGAGCGGTATCGGGACCTGTACTGCGTGCCGGTGCCGTTGTTCTACGAGCGGCTGATGGGGCGGCTGCCCACCGAGGACGAGTGGCTGGTCATGGACGCGGTGTTCCACAGGCACTACGGGGCGCGGGTGGACGCCTGCGGGCTCGCCGAGGGCGCGGCCGAGCTGCTCGCCTCGCGGCAGGCCGAGGGGCGTACGCAGTCGTTGTTGTCGCTCGCCCCGCACGAGCACCTGGTGCCGTTGGTGCGGCGGCACGGGATCGCCGAGCGGTTCGTGCGGATCGACGGGCGTACGGACTCGTCCCATGCCGGGAAGGCCGAGCGGATGGTGCGGCACCTCGGGGAGCTGGGGGAGGTCGAGGCCCGGCGGGTCGTGGTGATCGGGGACGCGTTGGACGACGCCGTGGCCGCGGCGCATGTGGGGGCCCAGGCCGTGCTCTATACCGGTGGGTCGCACAGCCGGGGGAGCCTGGAGGCCGCCGGGGTGCCCGTTGTCGACAGCCTCGGGGAGGCCGTGGAGACCGCGGAGCGGTTGGTCGCCTAGAGGTTCCCCTACGTCACCGGAGCCTTCGCCCTCAGTACCGTCAGGAATGCGCGCATCCAGCCCGAGTGGTCCGGCCAGGCCCGGGAGGAGACGAGGGTGCCGTCGACCACCGCTTCCGCGTCCTGGTAGGTGGCGCCTGCCGACTGCATGTCGAGTTCCAGGGCCGGGTAGGCCGTGACGCGGCGGCCCGCGAGGGCGCCGACGGCCGCGGTGAGCAGGGGGCCGTGGCAGATCTGGGCGACGGGCTTGTCCGCGTCGAAGAAGGACTTGAGGATCTTGCGCAGCTCGGGGTCGGCGCGCAGATACTCGGGGGCGCGCCCGCCCGGGATGACCAGGGCGACATACTGACCGGGGTCGACCTCGGCGAAGGCCAGGTCGGCGGGCCAGGTGTAGCCCGGCTTCTCGGTGTACGTGTCGAAGCCCGGCTCGAAGTCGTGCACCACGAACTGGAGCTTCTTGCGGGTGGGGGCCGCGATGTGGACGTCGTACCCCTCCTCGCGCAGCCGCTGGAAGGGGTAGAGGACCTCCAGTGACTCCGCCGCGTCACCGGTGACTATCAGGATCTTGGCTGCCATCGCTGTTCGCTCCCAGGGTCGCTGGTGTCGCCAGGGTCGGGTCGCGCGCTGTTGGGTCCGTCACGCTCAACGTGCATCGCCCGGCCGCGTTTGCCAAGAGGGCGCCCGGATCGCGGGTGCCCCGCCACGCGCCGGACCAGTGCCCGCCACGCACCGGACGGGCGCCCACCACGCATCGGGGGCGCCCACCGCGCACCCGTGGCCGGATCGGCACACGATGAGCGTGAGGCGACTGTGCAGACTGTCAAAAATGACCCGCTGGTTTTGTACACATACGGCTCATGACGACTTCCGGGTGCAGGGCGATAGCCTTGTCCCGTGATCAGCGCGATATCCCGCGGAGGCGACGTCGCCTCCGCCCCGCGCCCGGAGACCACGGTGTACAGGAACCGTGCCGGGCGCCTCGCTGACGACTCTTCCCAGAGCAGACGTCGCGGACATCGTCGACATCACGGACACCTGGGCCGGCCAATGACTTCGCCAGAATTGGCGGAATTCCGCTCGCTCAGCGCTCGTCGCGGCATAGCGTCGACTTCGACCGGAGACCCCGTGTCGCGGCGTTATGTCACATCACTTCCTTCTACGTCACGCAACGGCGCGCGACAGGAGTCAGAGGACAATGCAGACCAAGCTGGACGAAGCCAAGGCCGAGCTGCTCGCGCGGGCCGCCCGGGTAGCTGAGAACAGCCCGGTCGGGGGGCGCCTGCCAACGGGAGCACCGACCGGGTCCACGGGCGGGAGCCACGACACCGGCGGGTCGGGTGCCGCCGGGGCCCGCAAGGGCGGCAAGGCCCCCGCGGCCGACCAGGCCGCCCCGGCGGACCCCTCCAAGGTGCTCGCGTTCCTCCAGCGGTACTACCTCCACACGGCCCCCGAGGACCTGAGCGACCGCGACCCGGTCGACGTCTTCGGCGCCGCCTACTCCCACTACCGGCTGGCCGAGAACCGCCCCCAGGGCACGGCCAACGTCCGGGTGCACACCCCGACCGTCGAGGAGAACGGCTGGACCTGCAGCCACTCCGTCGTCGAGGTCGTGACCGACGACATGCCGTTCCTGGTGGACTCCGTCACCAACGAGCTGTCCCGGCAGGGACGCGGCATCCACGTCGTGATCCACCCGCAGGTCGTGGTCCGCCGCGACCTCACCGGCAAGCTCCTCGACGTACTGCCCGAGGGCCAGAACGTCGGCACCGAGCGCCCGCACGACGCCGTCACCGAGTCGTGGATCCACGTCGAGATCGACCGCGAGACCGACCGCGCCGACCTGAAGCAGATCACCGCCGACCTGTTGCGCATCCTGTCCGACGTCCGCGAGACGGTCGAGGACTGGGACAAGATGCGGGACGCCGCGCTGCGCATCGCCGACGAACTGCCGACCGAGCCGACCGCCGACGACGTCCGTGACCAGGAGGTCGAGGAGGCCCGCGAGCTGCTTCGCTGGCTGGCCGCCGACCACTTCACCTTCCTCGGCTACCGCGAGTACGACCTGACGGACGAGGACTCCCTCGCCGCCGTCCCCGGCACCGGCCTCGGCATCCTGCGCGCCGACCCGCACCACAGCGAGGGCGACGACCACCACCCGGTCAGCCCGTCCTTCAACCGGCTCCCGGCCGACGCCCGCGCCAAGGCCCGCGAGCACAAGCTGCTCGTCCTGACCAAGGCCAACAGCCGCTCCACCGTGCACCGGCCCAGCTACCTCGACTACGTCGGCGTGAAGAAGTTCGACGAGAACGGCGAGGTCGTCGGCGAGCGCCGCTTCCTCGGCCTGTTCTCCTCGGCCGCGTACACCGAGTCGGTGCGCCGCGTCCCGGTCATCCGCCGCAAGGTCGAAGAGGTCCTCAAGGGCGCGGGCTTCACGTCCAACAGCCACGACGGCCGTGACCTGCTGCAGATCCTGGAGACGTACCCGCGCGACGAGCTGTTCCAGACCCCGGCCGACGAGCTGCGGTCCATCGTCACCTCCGTGCTGTACCTCCAGGAGCGCCGCCGTCTGCGCCTGTACCTGCGCAAGGACGAGTACGGCCGCTACTACTCCGCGCTCGTGTACCTGCCGCGCGACCGCTACACCACCGGCGTCCGGCTGCGGATCATCGACATCCTCAAGGAGGAGCTGAACGGCGCCAGCGTCGACTTCACGGCCTGGAACACCGAGTCGATCCTCTCCCGCATCCACTTCGTCGTCCGCGTCCCCAAGGGCGGCGAGGTCCCCGACCTCTCCGACGCCGACGTCGAGCGCATCGAGGCCCGTCTGGTCGAGGCCGCCCGCTCCTGGGCCGACGGCTTCGGCGAGGCGCTGACCGCCGAGCTCGGCGAGGAGCGCGCCGCGGAGCTCCTGCGCCGGTACGCCAACGCCTTCCCCGAGGGCTACAAGGCCGACCACACCCCGCGCGCCGCCGTCGCCGACCTCGTCCACCTGGAGCGGCTCTCCCAGCAGAGCCAGAAGGACTTCGCGCTCAGCCTGTACGAGCCGGTGGGCGCCGCGCCCGACGAGCGCCGCTTCAAGATCTACCGCTCCGGCGCCCAGATCTCCCTCTCGGCCGTCCTGCCCGTGCTCCAGCGCCTGGGCGTCGAGGTCACCGACGAGCGGCCGTACGAGCTGCGCTGCTCGGACCGCACCAGCGCCTGGATCTACGACTTCGGCCTGCGCATGCCGAAGTCGCAGAACGGCAACGGCGACTACCTGGGCGACGACGGCCGGGCCCGCTTCCAGGAGGCCTTCGCCGCCGCCTGGACCGGCGAGGCCGAGGTCGACGGCTTCAACTCGCTCGTCCTGCGTGCCGGTCTGAACTGGCGCCAGGCGATGGTCCTGCGGGCGTACGCCAAGTACCTGCGCCAGGCGGGCTCCACGTTCAGCCAGGACTACATGGAGGACACCCTCCTCAACAACGTCCACACCACCCGGCTGCTCGTCTCGCTGTTCGAGGCCCGGATGTCCCCGGACCGCCAGCGCGCGGGCACCGAGCTGACCGACGGGCTGCTCGAAGAGCTCGACGGAGCGCTCGACCAGGTCGCCTCGCTCGACGAGGACCGCATCCTGCGCTCCTTCCTCACCGTCATCAAGGCGACGCTGCGCACCAACTTCTTCCAGGAGGCCGCGGGCGGCAAGCCGCATTCGTACGTCTCCATGAAGCTGGACCCGCAGGCCATCCCCGACCTGCCCGAGCCGCGCCCGGCGTACGAGATCTGGGTGTACTCGCCGCGCGTCGAGGGCGTCCACCTGCGCTTCGGCAAGGTCGCGCGCGGCGGCCTGCGCTGGTCCGACCGGCGTGAGGACTTCCGTACGGAGATCCTCGGCCTGGTCAAGGCGCAGATGGTGAAGAACACCGTCATCGTGCCCGTGGGCGCGAAGGGCGGCTTCGTCGCCAAGCAACTGCCCGACCCGTCCGTGGACCGCGACGCCTGGCTCGCGGAGGGCGTCGCCTGCTACAAGACGTTCATCTCGGCGCTGCTCGACATCACCGACAACCTGGTCGCGGGCGAGGTCGTGCCCCCGGCCGACGTGGTGCGGCACGACGAGGACGACACCTACCTGGTGGTCGCGGCCGACAAGGGCACGGCGACGTTCTCCGACATCGCCAACGAGGTCGCCGAGTCGTACAACTTCTGGCTCGGGGACGCCTTCGCCTCCGGCGGCTCCGCGGGCTACGACCACAAGGGCATGGGCATCACCGCCCGCGGCGCCTGGGAGTCGGTGAAGCGGCACTTCCGCGAGCTGGGCCACGACACCCAGACCGAGGACTTCACCACGGTCGGCGTCGGCGACATGTCCGGCGACGTGTTCGGCAACGGCATGCTCCTGTCCGAGCACATCCGCCTGGTCGCCGCCTTCGACCACCGGCACATCTTCATCGACCCGAACCCGGACGCGGCCACCTCCTACGCCGAGCGCCGCCGCCTGTTCGAGCTGCCCCGCTCCAGCTGGGCCGACTACAACAAGGAGCTGCTGTCCGCGGGCGGCGGGATCTTCCCCCGCTCCGCCAAGGCGATCCAGCTCAACGCGCACATCCGCCAGGCCCTCGGCATCGAGACCGGCGGCGCCAAGATGACCCCGGCCGAGCTGATGCAGGCCATCCTCAAGGCGCCGGTGGACCTGCTGTGGAACGGCGGCATCGGCACGTACGTGAAGTCGGGCACCGAGTCGCACGCCGACGTCGGCGACAAGGCCAACGACGCCATCCGCGTCGACGGCGCCGACCTGCGGGTGAAGGTCGTCGGCGAGGGCGGCAACCTGGGCCTGACCCAGCTCGGCCGGATCGAGTTCGCGCGCGCCGGCGGACGCATCAACACCGACGCCATCGACAACAGCGCGGGCGTGGACACCTCCGACCACGAGGTGAACATCAAGATCCTGCTGAACGCCGTGGTGCAGGCCGGGGACATGACGGTCAAGCAGCGCAACAAGCTGCTCGCCGCCATGACCGACGAGGTCGGCCAGCTCGTCCTGCGCAACAACTACGCGCAGAACGTGGCGCTTGCCAACTCCGTCTTCGAGTCGCCCTCCCTGCTCCACGCCCACCAGCGGTTCATGCGCCGCCTGGGCCGCGAGGGCCAGCTCGACCGGGGCCTGGAGTTCCTGCCCACCGACCGGCAGATCCGCGAGCTGCTCGGCTCCGGCCGCGGCCTCTCGCAGCCCGAGCTGGCCGTGCTCCTCGCGTACACGAAGATCGTGGCGGCGGACGAGCTGATCCACACGTCGCTGCCCGACGACGACTACCTGCGGCGGCTGCTGCACGCGTACTTCCCGAAGGCGCTGCGCGAGAAGTTCGCCGAGCAGGTCGACGCGCACGCGCTGCGCCGCGAGATCATCACGACCGTCCTGGTCAACGACACCGTCAACACCGGTGGCTCGACCTTCCTGCACCGGCTGCGCGAGGAGACCGGGGCTTCGCTGGAGGAGATCGTGCGGGCGCAGCTCGCCGCGCGCGAGATCTTCGGGCTCGGCGAGGTCTGGGACGCGGTGGAGGAGCTCGACAACGTCGTGGCCGCCGACGTGCAGACGCGGGTGCGGCTGCACTGCCGCCGCCTCGTCGAGCGCGGCACGCGCTGGCTGCTCAACAACCGGCCGCAGCCGCTGCAACTCGCCGAGACCGTCGAGTTCTTCCGCACCGGTGTCGACCAGGTGTGGACCGAGCTGCCGAAGCTGATGCGCGGCTCCGACCTGGAGTGGTACGAGAACATCCGCGAGGAGCTGGTCGGGGCCGGTGTCCCCGACGAGCTGGCGCAGCGGGTCGCCGGGTTCTCCTCGGCCTTCCCGTCGCTCGACATCGTGGCCGTCTCGGACCGCATGGGCAAGGACCCGCTGGCCGTCGCCGAGATCTACTACGACCTCGCCGACCGGCTGCGGATCACCCAGCTCATGGACCGGATCATCGAGCTGCCGCGGGCCGACCGCTGGCAGTCCATGGCCCGCGCCTCCATCCGCGAGGACCTGTACGCGGCGCACGCCGCGCTGACGGCCGACGTGCTCGCCGTCGGCAACGGCTCCGCCACGCCCGAGCAGCGCTTCAAGGCGTGGGAGGACAAGAACGCGGCGATCCTGGGCCGGGCCCGGACCACCCTGGAGGAGATCCAGGGCTCCGACGCCTTCGACCTGGCGAACCTGTCGGTGGCCATGCGGACGATGCGGACGCTGCTGCGCACGCATTCGTAAGTCGTACGTGGCCGGGGGCGCCCCGCACCGTTGTGGTGCGGGGCGCCCCCGTCGCTGTGTCCGGCGGTGCTGTCGTCGGTGTGTCCGGCGGCGCTGTGTCCGGCGGGGCTCTGTCCGGCGGCGCTCTGTCCGGCGGGATGGGGGACCCGCGGTCTGCGGAACGGGTGACGAGAGTGGCCTTTTGCCGTTAATTCGGGCATTTGGGCTACGGTAGGTGAGATTGTCTGACTGACGAGTTCGTTCGTACGGGTCGGGAAGGTCACAAGGTGAGCCGATGACAGATGCAAGTCCGCTGGACGCCGCGGAGCGCGCCGTCCAGGTGCTCGGCGCCGGACGGCTGCCCGAGGAGTGGGCCGCGACGCCCCTCACCGTCGTCATGCCCACGTACAACGAGGCGGGGAACCTGCCCGGCATGGCCGACGCGCTGCTCGCCCTGCCGCTGCCCGGCCTCAGCCTGCTCGTCGTCGACGACTCCAGCCCCGACGGCACCGGCGACATCGCCGAGGAGCAGGCGCGGCGGCACGCGGAGGCGGAAGGGCGCCGCCGCATGCACGTGCTGCACCGCACCGAGAAGGACGGCCTCGGCCGGGCCTACGCGGCCGGGATGGCCAAGGCCGTCGACGACGGCGCGCACTACGTCCTGCAGATGGACGCCGACGGCAGCCACCCCGTGGAGAAGGTCGCCGAGCTGCTCGGTGTCGCGCTCGCCACGGACGCCGGGGTCGTCGTCGGCAGCCGGTACGTCCAGGGCGGCACGCTCTCCGACGCCTGGGGCGCCCACCGCAAGCTGCTCTCCCGCTGGGCCAACGCCTACGCGGGCACGATCCTCGGCACCCGCGTCCGCGACATCACCGGCGGCTTCAACCTGTGGCGGGCCGACGCGGTGCGCGCGGTCGACCTCGGATCCGTCGACAGCGCGGGCTACAGCTTCCAGGTCGAGATGAAGTACCGCGCGGTGGGCCATGGCTTCGACGTCATGGAGGTCCCGATCCACTTCGAGGACCGGACGGTCGGCGAGTCCAAGATGAACCTGATGGTGCAGTTGGAGTCGGTGGTGATGCCGTGGAAGCTGCGGCTCGCCCGCGGGGCTCGTGGGGTCCGTGGGGTAACTGGTGTTCCGGGGAGTCGCGGGCGTGGGCCCGGGACGGGTTCGGGTCCGTCTGGCTCCGGGCCGTCCGGTTCGGGGTCGTCCGGTTCGGGGTCGTCCGCATGACCAGCACGCTGCACGAGATGGCCGGCGCCGTGCGCGAGGCGCCCGCCGGGGCCGTCGCCGCTCCGGCGCCCGCCGCGACCCGCCTCCCCCTCGCCCGGCTGCGCCGCCTCTTCCTTGAGGTCGTCAGGTTCGGCGTCGTCGGCGGCAGCGGCGTCGCCGTCAACCTCGTCGTCTTCAACCTCCTCCTGCACGGCCTCGGCCGGGCCCCGATGACCGCCACGGTGCTCGCCAGCTGCGTCGCTATGGGCACCAACTACCTCGGCTTCCGCTTCTACGCGTACCGGGACCGCGCCTCCCGCACCAAGCGGCAGATCGCCCTGTTCTTCGTCTTCAGCGGCATCGGCGTCGTGATGGAGAGCCTGCTGTTCTACGCCGCGTACCACGGGGCGGGCCTCAGCGGGCCGCTCGGTTCGAACATCGCGAAGGCGCAGTCCATCCTGCTCGCGTCGGCGTTCCGCTTCCTGGTGTACCGGACGTGGGTGTTCCAGCACCGGGCCCAGCATGACGTCCGGCGGCCGTAGCCGGGACGAGTCCCGCTGGACGTGGGTGCCCTGGGCCGTGGCGGGCGCCGTCACCGCCCTCCTCCTCGCCGTCGTCGTCCGCCTCCCCTGGGTCGGCGACCTCGGCATCCACGCGGCGACGGTCGAACGCGTCCGGCACGACCCGCTCCACCCCGGCGACCCGCTCGTCGACGCGGACGTACCCAGCCCCTACTACTCCCCGTGGACGGTGCTCCTCGGCCTCCTCGCCAAGGCGACGGGCGCGGGCGCCTTCGGCGTCCTGCGGGTCGCGGCCGTCGTCGCCCTCGCACTCCTGCTCTCCGGCCTCTGGCGCTTCGTCCGTACGCTCACGGAGCGCCGGGCCGCCCCGCCGCTGGCCCTGCTCTGCGTGCTGTTCCTGTGGGGCCCGGCTCTCTTCGAATGGAGCGGCTTCCTAGGCCTCAACTCCCTCGCCCTGACGATCTCCTACCCCAGTACGTTCGCACTCGGCCTGTCCTTCCATCTCTGGGCGTGCCTGCGCGAGGCCCTGCGGGCGGACTCGGGGTGGAGGGTGTTCCTGGGGCTCGGGGTGCTGTGGGCGGTCGTCCTCCTCACCCACCAGTTCACCGGCGTCGTCGCCTCGCTTGGCGCGGCGGCGATGCTCCTCGGTGCCCGGCCCTGGCCCTCCCGCCCCGTCCTGCTGCGCCTGGCCGCCGGTCTGGCCCTCGGCCTCCTGGTCCTCGCCCTCTGGCCGTACTACTCCTTCTTCGACCTCTTCGGCGCGGGCGCGGACCTGGAGGAGATCCACCGCGCCCTGTACCGGAACCTCCTCGGCCGCTTCGGCCTGGCCCTCCTGGGCGCGGCCGCGCTCGCCCTGCGCTTCAGCCGGGACCGGCGCGACCCGCTGGTGCTGTTCTTCGCGCTGGGCGCGGTGGTGTTCGCGGCAGGGGGTCTGAGCGGTCACTACTCGTGGGGGCGGGTGCTGCCCGCGGCGCTGATCCCCGCGCAGGTAGCGGCGGCGGTGGAGGTGGCGGGGGCGCTCGGGACGGCGCCGCATCCGAGGCCGGGGGCTCTTGGCGACCGCCCCCGCCGGACCATCGCCGCCCTTCCCGCCCTCCTCGCCACGGCCCTCGCCGCCGCCCTGGCCATCGGCGCGTGGACCCAGGCCGGGACGCTGGGCTACGTACTTCCCAAGGGCGCGCTCCCCTCCGCCGTCGCCGCGAAGTACCGCCCGCCGTGGCCCGGCTACCGCTGGATCACCCCCTGGGTGCGGTACGGGGACGTGGTCCTGGCGAAGACGTTCCCGGCGCGGCAGATCCCCGCGTACGGGGCGTACACCGTGGCGCCCGGGTACCCCGACTTCTTCCTCCCGGACGAAGTTGCGCGCGAGGACGCCGTGCGCCGGTACTTCGCGCCGGGCACGCCCCGCACCGAGCGGCTTGAGGTGCTGCGGAGGTACCGGGTGCGGTGGGTTGTGGCGTATCCCGGGGACGGGGGCCTGGCGAGCACGGATCCCGCGCTGCGGAAGGTGGCAGTGGGAGTGCGGGGGCAGGTGTTGTACGAGGTGGTGGGGTGAGGCCTGCCCGTGCGCGCTGCGGGCTCCATCAGGTCCACCTGGATCGGCAGGTCCGCGCTGTCGAGCGTGACCCTGCTCAGCCGGAGTACCGGCTCGTCCCCGCCCATGCGCAGCGTCTCGCGCTCGTCCGCGCCTGGCATGCGAGCCGTGACGTCCTCCCGGACACGTACGCCGACGTGGCCCAGCGTGGCGAGCAGCGTGACGGCGCCGCCGGGGATCTTCCTCGTCCCGGCGAGGCGGGTGCCGCGCGCGATGGCCGCCGGGTGGTACGTGTCCGTCAACTCGCAGGGCTCGCCGTCGAGTTCGATGACCCGGCGGCGCACGATCACCGGTTCACCGGCGGTCACGCCGAGCGGCGCCGCCACCTCGTCCGGGGCCGGGGCCTCGCCCGCGTGCGCGATGCGCTGGCTCCGCCTGCCGCCTCGGGCTGCGGCCTCGGCGGCCCAGGCGTCGGAGCTGCCCTCGGCTCGCGGTGCCAGGTACGGCATCGAGCTGCTGACCCATGTGCTGTCGCTCACGGCGTCCTCCGCGTGGCCGGTCAGGGGGCTGCGGAGTGCCCCGCGCAGCGGGAGCAGACGCACAGGGGCGGTCGTGAACTCACGGGTGGGGGAGCGTTGTTCGGGGTGATGCGGCGGGTTCCGGTGTCCTGGGTGACGGTGCCGTCGGGGTTGACGGTGTAGACGCGGAGGGTCATTCCGGGGGTGGGGGCGTTGCTCTTGCGGGTTTCGGGCGTGGGGGTGGGGTCGGGCATGGGTGGTGCTCCAGTCGTTGGCTGGTTGCCGGGTGGTCCGGCGGCCGGGGTGGATCCCGACGCGCTGCCCTGTCGATGCTTGGCTCTCCGTGAGCGGCGCGGAAGTTGACCAGTGCTGACTACGCTGGTGGTCAACGGTCGACCCTCGCGCCGGGAGCGTGCCGCATGACCGACTTCGCCGTCCGCGCCCGTGAGGCCCTCGCGGCCCAGGGGTACAGCATGCGCCGCGCGGCGCGGGCGCTGCCGTACGACATCGCGTACCTGTCCCGCGTGCTGAACGGGAAGCAGGCGCCTTCGGCGAGGTTGGCGGCGGCGCTTGACGAACTGCTCGGGACAGGGGCGGAGTTGACCGCCTTGGTGACCGCACCGCGCGGGCCCGCGCGCTGGCTCGCCGATCGCGAGGGTGGCGTCGAGGGGGGCATCGAGGGGGACATCGCGCACGTTCGGGCCGGTGTCGCGCACCTGCTGGACCACGACCACCGGTACGGCGCTGACCAGGTGGCGCCCGCCGCGGTGCAGATCTGGCGCACGGCGCAGCGGGGTCTCGACGGTGGTGCGGTGCCCGACCGGTTGCGGCGTGAGTACGCCGCCGCCGTCGCGGAGGCGGCCCAGGTCGCCGGATGGCTCCTGTTCGTGGCCGACCGGCAGGAAGCCGCGCGGGCCGCCTTTCTCGAGGCGTACGCGCTGGCTTGCCAGGCCGGAGACCGGTCGATGCAGTGGTTCGTCCAGGACATGATCGCGATGCAGGGCGTGCAGAACGGCTGCCGCCTCGGCGAGTCCCTGCGCATCGCCGATGCCTTCCTGTCCGGCCCCCGGGTGCCGCCGCGCGTGGCGCTGCTGGCTCACCTCCGCCGTGCTCGGGCCCTCGCCCACGCGGGCGACGGCGCCCGCGCCTTGAGCGAGATGAAGGCGGCCTGGGCGGCCCTGGGCGACTCGATCGGGCCCCGGGACCCCGCCTGGACCTGGTGGCTCAACGAGTGCGAACTGTCCGGCCACGAGGGCGAGGTCCGGCTCGCGCTGGGCGAACCGGCCAGGGCGCTGCCCCGCCTGCGTCGGGCGCGAGAGCTGGCGGAAGCCTTTCGGCCAGCCGGGAGCGGGGCCTTCTACTACGGCGTGGCCGAAGTGGCCGCATGCGCGCGGGCGCGTGCCTGGCGCGACTGCGAGGGCGCTCTGGTGTCCGTCCACCCCTTGCTGGCGACGGTGAGTTCAGGCCGCAGCCACAACCGGCTGCGGCGTGTCCTTGACGGGGTCGTGCGCGACGAGCGGGCGCCGTCGTGGCTCACGGATCTGGTGCGCGACGCGGATTGGTCCGGGACGGGACGCTGAGCGAAGCGACGTCGGCGGCGAGGCCGCGTCCGATGGCCTCGTTCCTGCCGGGTGGCGGGGGAGGCGGGTGGGCAAAGACGGTGCGGCGGGGACGGCGGTCAGGGAGGAGCCGGGGTTGGCCGTGCTGCGGTGTGCGGTGCGGTGCGGATGACGTCGGTGGTGCGGTGGTGTGGTGTGGTGCGGTGGGTGCCGGTTGCGGTGTCTACCGAGTGGTGGGGGCGGGTGGGTGGGAAAGGGCGGTGCGGTGAGGGCGACGGTGATCGGTTGGCGGGGGGCGTGGGCGGACGGGCTGGGGCCGAGGGGTGCGTGCGGTGAAGGTGCCGGACCTTTGCCTCGGCTCGGGGTGCGGGGAACGCTGGCGGGTGCGGGTGCGGGTGCGGGTGCGGGTGCGGGTGCGGGTGCGGGTGCGGGTGCGGGTGCGGGTGCGGGTGCGGGTGCGGCGTGCGGCGTACGGCGTACGGAGCGCGGCGTGCGGGGTGCTGCCCCGGGGCAGGGCTGCGTCCCCCTCGTAACCCCGCGTCAGCGGAACACGCTTGCGGTCAGGCGGGCCGCCCGGTGCACCCGGGAGCCCTTGGCGCCCGCCAGGCGGCGGGTCACCGGGCGGATCACGCGGGCCGTCACACCCACCGGCGTCCACGTGAGCTGGAGCCGCCCCGCGCCCCGCCCCTCCGGCTCCGCCGTCACCACGTGCGGGGCCGCGCCCGAGTGGTAGGGCACGCGGGCCTCCAGGCGGGGGAAGGCCAGCGGGGCCAGCAGCAGTCCGCTGTTGCGGAGGCGGCCGTCGGTGAGCTGGATCAGGGGGTGGCGGGTGCCGGAGAAGCCGCCCACGGGGACGGGGGCCCGGGCGAGGTCCAGGACGACCTCGCCCTCGAAGACCCCGGGGCGGACCGGGTCGAGGCGGAACGGGGTCGTCAGGCGCTTCCGGCCGGGGGCCACGACCAGGCGGGCGACCTGAGGGCCCACGGGCAGCCGCAGCCCCGGGTCGTAGGTGCGGATCCTCAGGAGCAGGGCCGCACCCCGCCCCCGCTCGAGCCGCAGGATCTCGTGCCGGAACTGCGCGCCGGGGAACGGGCGCGAGTCCAGGCCCAGTTCCGTCAGGTCGAGCTCACGGCGGGCGACCGGGGAGCCGGGGACGACGCCGCCCCAGTAGAGGCGGCCCTCCGCGTCCACCGACGTGTCGCGGGGCCCGACCCCGTGGCCGAGCCCCCGCGCCGCCACCTGCGCGTCCGCGAGGCGTTCGTCCCGTACGAGTTGGAGGACGACCCGTTCCGCACGCGGCAGGCGTGCGTACGCGCCCGGGGCGAGCCCCGCCAGATACGGGTTCACGATGGCCGCGAAGCCCCGCAGCCACTCCTCGTCCCGGAAGGGCAGGTCGCCCGCGTACATCCGGAAGTCGTGCTTGAGGAACTTGTAGTCCTTGGCCTCGCGCACGCCCCCGTGGCTGCTCTCCGTGAGGAAGGCGTCGATGAGCCCCTGGACGTGCACGCGGTCGCGGACGTTGGACAGCTTGTGGCGCTGGTTGGAGATCGAGGCCGCCTCGGCCGCGCCGTAGGGCTCTATGTACCAGCGGTACACCGGCTCGGGAATCACCGTGAACGCCTTCGCCAGGCAGTACGCCTGAGCCGAGAAGAGCTGGTCCTCGTAGTGGATGCCCTCGGGGAAGCGCAGGCCGTTCCGGTCCAGGAAGGACTTGCGGTACATCTTGCTGGTCGACAAGTGCTCGAAGAACAGGGCCGGTTCGGCCTCGATGCCCGCCACCGTGCGGCGCTCCGCGACGAGGTGCGGCATCCAGGTCGAGGTGCGGCCGGTGTCCACCCGGACCCGCTCCACGGCGCCCATCACGAAGTCGACCTCGGTCTCGGCGTGGGCGGCGAGCAGCAACTCCACGGCCCGCTCGGGGAGTTCGTCGTCGCTGTCCAGGAACATCAGGAACGGGGCGCGCGCGATGTCGATCGCCCGGTTGCGCGGGGCACTGCAACCCCCGCTGTTCTCGGGCAGACGCAGGTACGTGACGCGGTCGTCGAGCGCGGCCAGCTCCCGTGCCACCCGCGGGGTCGCGTCCGTCGAGTGGTCGTCGCTGATGACGATCTCGATGTTCGGGTGCGTCTGGCGGCGGAGCGACGCCACGGCGCGCGGGAGGCGTTCGGCGTCGTTGTAGACGATGACGGTGATGGTGACGTCCGGGACGTCCGCTGCGGTGGTGGTCATGCGGTGGCCTCCTCCGGGGTCGCGGTGGCCTCCTCCGGCGTCGGGGCCGGGGTCCGTTCGTCCAGGGGCGTGATCGGCGGCAGTGACGTTTCGCTCTCGCCCAGGAACACCCGCCGTACGACCCGCTCCGCCGCCCGCCCGTCGTCGAACTCGCAGAAGCGCCGCCGGAACGCCGCCCGCGCCTTCGCCGCGGTCTCGTCCCGCCACGCGGGGGACGTGAGCAGGCGGGTCAGTTCCTCCTGGGTGCGGGCCACTTGGCCCGGCGGCTCCGCGAGCAGGTCGAAGTACACGCCGCGCGTCTTCGCGTACGTCTCCCAGTCGTCGGCGTAGACGACGATCGGCCGGTCCAGGTTGGCGTAGTCGAACATGATGGAGGAGTAGTCCGTGATCAGGCCGTCCGCCGCCAGGGCCAGGTCCTCCACCGGGTCGTACGACGACACGTCGATGACGCGGCCCGCGCGGCGCGGGCCCGTCAGGGGCGAGGCCGCGCCGCCGTAGAAGTAGTGGCCGCGCACCAGGAGCACGGTGTCCTCGCCGAGGCGTTCGGAGAGGGCCGCGAGGTCCAGGCGGGGGGTCCAGGTGGCCTCGTAGTCGCGGTGCGTGGGGGCGTAGAGGAGGGCGCGCTTCCCGGGTGCGATGCCGAGGCGTTCGCGGACCGCCCGCACGTCCGCCGCCGTCGCCGAGTAGTACACGTCGTTGCGCGGGTAGCCGTGGTCCAGCTCCTCGTACCGCGACTGGTAGGCGCGCTGCCACATCTGCGTGGAGTGGCTGTTGGACGAGACGCTGTAGTCCCAGCGGTCCACGCGCGCGAGCAGGTCGTGGAAGTTCAGGCCCTTGGCCGCCGCCGGGTAGTCGAGCTGGTCGAGGCCCATGCGCTTGAGGGGGGTGCCGTGGTGGGTCTGGACGTGCACGGCTTCGGGGCGCTTGACGACCGCGTTGGGGAAGTTGGCGTTGTTCACCAGGTACTTGGCGGTCGCGAGGGTCCGCCAGTAGCGGCGGGTGCCGGGGACGACGTGGTCGGTGCCGGGCGGGAGCAGCGGTACGTTCTCGGCGGCGGTGACCCACACCGGGTGGATGTGCGGGGCGAGTTCGGCGAGCTTCGCGGCGATCGCGGCCGGGTTGCAGGCGACCCCCCGGTCCCAGTACGCCGAGAACACGGCGAGGTCCGGGTCGACCGGGCGCCGCAGGTCCTGGTGGTAGCGCGCGTCCCTGACCTTCCTGCCGACCGCCGCGCGCCCCGCCCCGATGGCCGAACGGACCGTGCGGCGCTGCTTGTTGGCCACCTGGAACGCGCGGTACTTCGCGTACGCGTCCTCCTCCAGGAGGCGACGGCGCACCCCCTCGAAGCCGCCGGGGCGGCGGTACCCGGGCGGGCGGTGCGCGACCGCCGCGCGCGAGGCCCGGTGGAAGAACTCCCGCGCCGCCGGTTCGGGCAGCTTGGCGCGGGCCACGATCCGCAGGCTCGCGGTGACCATCGCCGCGTACAGCACGGCACTCGGGCCGGTCCCCGCCTCCCGCCCGGCCGCCAGGTCAAGGAGTCGCTCGTACGTCTCCAGGAGCGCGAAACGGTCGTCGGGCGTCACCGGCGGCAGACTCTCCGGCCGCAACCGCCGCTCCTCCAGGGCGACTTGGTCGTACGCGGCCACCCGCTCGGCGACCAACGGCACCGCGTACGCCACGAACAGCTCGTCGTCCGCGTCGAACAGGTCCGCCCGCGCCCGCCAGAAGTCGGCCCGCACGATCCTCGTCCCGAGCAGCGGCCTGACCTTCAGCAGGTCCGGGCAGTCCGCGACCGGCACGTCACGGCGGCCCGGCTTGGCCAGGAACCCGCCGTCCGCACTCGGCGTGCGCGCATGCCGCCAGGTGGAGACGGTGTGGTCGGTGAGCAGCACGTCCACCGTGTCCGGGAGGGCGGCGGCCCGCTCGGCGGCACCACGGGCCGCGAGCGCCGTCACCCCGTCCTTGCTGCGCACGAACTGCAGCCACCGGCCACTCGCC
This sequence comes from Streptomyces sp. NPDC127108, assembly GCF_042677545.1. Taxonomy (NCBI): domain Bacteria; kingdom Bacillati; phylum Actinomycetota; class Actinomycetes; order Kitasatosporales; family Streptomycetaceae; genus Streptomyces; species Streptomyces sp. NPDC127108. The sequence continues at coordinate 39,246 of NZ_JBHXTE010000013.1, forward strand.
CGCGCCGCCCCCGCCGCGCGGGCCGCGCTGTCCGGGGTGCCGTCGGGCAGCGGGACGACCGTCACGGAGGGGTGGCGGGAGGCGGCGTCCTGGGCGGAGGGGCCGACGGCGGCGACGATGACTTCGACGGTGGGGGCGCCCGCGGCGGGGGCGGGGCCGGTCGCACCCGCCAGGCCCGTCCCGGCGAGCCCCGTCCCGGCGAGCCCCGTCCCGACCAGCTCCGCCAAGGTCTCGGGCAGATGTCCCTGCACGTTGCGGCCGTACAGGACGACGCTCAGTTCCGGCACCACGCTCCCCGCCTCTCCCGTGTCGCTAAATGCTCCCATAGTGTAAGGATCCGCGTATTGATGCGACAAAAGGGGCAGGGTGGGCCGGTCTGCTGCCGAGGTCGCCGAAGTCCCAGCGAGAGCAATCCGACCGCGTGGCCGCTGCGAACCCTTGGTGACCGACAACCTATGGGCAGCAAGGAGTCAGCCATGGAGCTGAGGCGGAACACGACCACCACCATCACGCCGAGGCGCAGGTGGGCCCGGCGGCTCGCCGTCGCTGTCGGCGCCACCGGCGCCCTCGTGGCCGGCGGGGTCTTCACCGGGAGCTCGGCCAGCGCCGCGACCTTCTGCGGGGACACGCCGGCCGGCGGATACGCGTGCATCGTCGGGCAGCCGGACGGGTCGTTCACCTACTACGGCAGCAACGGGGAGATCATCTACAACTGGTGAGCCGAACTCCTGGTGGGGCGGGTTCTCGGTCGAGAGGGCCTGTCTCACCGGGGGTCGTGCGGCGGGCGGGGGCGTCAGGCCTTGCCGCCCGTGAACCGTTCGTACTCCCGCATGACCTCCGCCGTCGGTCCGTCCAGGCGCAGTTCGCCGCGCTCCAGCCACAGCACGCGGTCGCAGGTGTCGCGGATCGACTTGTTGTTGTGGCTGACCAGGAAGACCGTGCCCGCGCGTGCGCGCAGTTCGCGGATGCGGGACTCCGAGCGCTTCTGGAAGGAGCGGTCGCCGGTGGCCAGGGCCTCGTCGATGAGGAGGACGTCGTGGTCCTTGGCCGAGCCGATGGAGAAGCGGAGGCGGGCCGCCATGCCGGAGGAGTACGTGCGCATCGGCAGGGAGATGAAGTCGCCCTTGTCGTCGATTCCGGAGAAGTCGACGATTCCCTGGTAGCGCTCGCGGATCTGTTCGCGGGACATGCCCATGGCCAGGCCGCCGAGGTGGACGTTGCGCTCGCCGGTGAGGTCGTTCATCAGGGCCGCGTTGACGCCGAGGAGGGACGGCTGGCCGTCCGTGTAGATGTGGCCGCGTTCGACGGGGAGCAGTCCGGCCACCGCCTTGAGCAGCGTGGACTTTCCCGAGCCGTTGGTGCCGATCAGGCCGATGGCCTCGCCCCGGTGGGCCGTGAAGGAGACGTCGCGGACGGCGTGCACGCGGCGGACGCCCCGTTCCGCCTCGCCCCCGCCACGGCGCAGGATGCGGCCGAGCGCGGCGGTCGCGGCGCCCCGGCCGGTGGCGGTGCCCGCGCCGTGGACGCGGTAGACGATGTCCACGGCGTCGACGATCACGGTGGGGGCGGGGGCGGCCTCCGTCGGTGCGGGCCCGGTCTTCGTCAGGGTCTCAGCCACGTCCGTACGTCTCCTCTGCCTTCCAGAAGTAGATGAACCCGCCGACCCCGGCGAGCACCGCCCAGCCCACCGCCCACGCCCACACGTGCGCCGGCAGCCGGCTCGCGTCGAAGCTGTCGATGAGGGCGAAGCGCATCAGGTCGATGTAGACGGCGGCCGGGTTGGCCTCCAGGAGCACGGTCAGCGCGTGCGGCAGGTGGCGGTCCTTCAGGACCGTGTCGATGCTCCACATCACTCCGGACGCGTACATCCACGTCCGCAGCACGAACGGCATCAGCTGCGCGATGTCCGGGGTCTTCGCGCCGAGCCGCGCCATGACGAGGGCGAGCCCGGCGTTGAACGTGAACTGCAGCGCGAGCGCGGGGATCGCGAGCAGCCAGGACGCGGCGGGCGGCACACCGAAGGCGAGGAGGATCGCCACCAGCGCGCACAGCGAGAACAACAGTTGCTGGAGCTGCTGCAGGCAGTACGACAGGGGGAGCGAGGCGCGCGGGAAGTGCAGGGCGCGGACCAGGCCGAGGCTGCCCGAGATCGCCCGCGTGCCCGCCATCACCGACTGCTGCGTGAACGTGAACACGAAGACGCCCGTGACCAGGAACGGCACGTAGTCCGGCACGCCGTGCTTGGTGTTCATGAGCACGCCGAAGATGAAGTAGTACACGGCCGCGTTCAGGAGCGGCGTCATGATCTGCCACAGCTGGCCGAGCTTCGCCTGGCTGTACTGCGCGGTCAGCTTGGCGGTGGCGAACGCCGTGATGAAGTGCCGCCGGTGCCACAACTGGCGTACGTACGCGGGCAGGGAGGGGCGGGCGCCGCTCACGGTCAGGCCGTGGCGGGCGGCCAGCTCCGCGGCCGAGCGGGCGTCGGTGGGGGCGGACGGGCCGGGTGCGGCGGGTGCGGCGGGTGAGGCGGAGGGCTTCGGCGCGGGGGGTTTGTCGAGGAGGACCTGGCTCACGGGGCTCACGGCCGCTGCTTTCGCTCGGGGACGTGGGGATGGAGGGGCGCGCGGTCGAGTGCCGTCGTTACGTCGGGACGGGACCGTATCGTCGTGACGTCGACAGTAGAACCTCTCCACGTCGGAACGCAACCGTTTCGTCGTCACGTCCTATGCTGTCCGCATGACCGTGAACGGGGAGACGACGTGCCGGTGAACGAGAAGAAGCCAGGTGAGCCCGGGCGCAGGGCGCCCGCGGGGGCCGCCGTGCTCCGCGAGGACGTGACGGAGGCCATTCGCGCCGCCGTCTTCGGGGAACTCGCAGCCGTCGGCTACGCCCGCATGTCGATCGAGGGCATCGCGCGCCGCGCGGGCGTCGGCAAGACCGCCGTCTACCGGCGCTGGCGCTCCAAGCTGCACCTGGTCCTCGACCTGGTGTCGGCCCTCGCCGTCCAGGGCCTGCCCACGCCGGACACCGGCTCCCTGGAGGGCGACCTGCGGCTGCTGTACGAGGTGACGTCCCGGGCGCTGCGCCACCCCGTCGCCTCCCAGGTCATCCCCGACCTCCAGGCCGAGGCGGCCCGTAACCCCGAGATGGAGGCGGCCCTGCAGAAGGCGCTCCGCGAGGGCCAGCACGGCGTCGCGAGCGGCATCGTCGCCCAGGCGGTGGCGCGCGGCGAGCTGCGCGCGGGCCTGGCCGAGGGGGACGAGGAGCTGGCCCTCGACCTGATGTCGGGGCCGCTGTACTGGCGGGCGGTCGTGGTGCGCGGGGAGCTGCCGAAGGGGTACCTGGAGAGCTTGGTGCGGGCCACCGCGGCGGCACTCAGGGCGCTGTAGGGCTGTGGCGTCAGGGCGCTGTAGGGCTGCGGTGGGAGCGCCCCGCCCCCGCTCAGGCCTGCTTCTCGCGCGTCAGCACCAGCGCCGTGATCGAGCCGATGACGGCGACGCCCGTGATGACGCTCACGACGATCTCCGTCGCCCCGCTGAACGTGAAGCTGCTGAAGGCGTTGACGACGACGCCGAGGGCGAGCACGAGCCAGAGGACGGCCTTCATGGTGGGACCTTTCGGGACGAGGACTTGAGGGGTACCGGTACTTGAGGGGTGTCGGTACTTCTTGAGGGGTGTCGGTACTTGAGGGGTCCCGGCAGGGGGCACCGGGGTACCGGCAGGGAACGTCGCTGTTCGTGATCGACTCTGCCGTGCCGACGGCCGCGCGGCGAGGGTGCTCGCCCCCGAATCCGGGGTGCAGCCCGCTGCACCATCGACCGGGACCGCGCTCACCCGCCGCCGGGCACCAGGTCACTTAGCCTGAGGGGCATGGCTCTGAAGGACATGCGGGAGACCCTGGCGCGGGCCGATCGCGCGTCCATGCAGTTGCTCATGGGCGCGGGCATGGCCCTCCTCTCGTACGTCTTCATCGGCGTCCTGCTCTTCACCGTCGTCGCCTCGCTCATCGTCATCGGCCTGGGCGTGCTGCCCGAGACGGTCCTGCTGCTGCGCCGGATGGCCGGGTACAAGCGGCGGCAGGTCGGCCGGTGGTCGGGCACGGAGATCCCCGAGGCGTACACGCCGCTGACCGGCACGCTCGTCGAGCGCGTGCGCAAGGCGGTCCAGGACCCCGGCACGTACCGCGACCTGCGGTGGCTGGTCGTCCACTTCGTCTACGGCCTGGCCCTGATCTACGTCGCGCTGCCGCTGTGGCTGATCGGCGCGCTGGTCGACGGGGTGTGGTGCGGGCTCCTCGGCCGCAGGGCGGTCGTGCTCCCGCTGATCGTGCGCCTCGCCGAGCTGGACACGCGCTGGTCGACGGCGCTGCTCAAACCGTCGCCGGAGGCGGAGCGGAACGCCGAACTCGCCCAGCGCGTCGAGGAGCTGACCCTCACCCGGGCGGGCGCGGTGGCGGCGCACGGCGCCGAGCTGCGCCGGATCGAGCGGGACCTGCACGACGGCACCCAGGCGCGGCTCGTCTCCCTCTCGATGCGCGTCGGCCTTGCCAGGCGGGCCTACGACAAGCAGGTCACCGCCGACCCCGGCGCCGGACCCCCGGACCCCGAGGTCGTCCGCAAGCTCCTCGCCGACGCGCAGGACCAGGCCGAGGAGGCCCTCACCGAGCTGCGCCACGTCGTGCGCGGCATCCACCCGCCCATCCTCACCGACCGCGGCCTCCTCGGCGCCGTACGGGCCCTCGCCGCCAGCAGCGGCCTGGACGTGACCGTGCGCGACGACGGCGTGGAGGGCGGGCCGCGCGCCCCCGCCGCCGTGGAGGCGGCCGCGTACTTCGTGGTCGCGGAAGCCCTCACGAACGCGGCCAAGCACAGCGGGGCGCGCCGCGCCGACGTCGAACTCGCCCGTGCCGCCACCGGGTTGCGCGTGCTCGTGCGCGACGAGGGGTGCGGCGGCGCCGACGAGTCCGGCGGCACCGGGCTGCTCGGCATGCGGCGCCGGGTCGCGGCGCTCGACGGGACCATGGAGGTGGTCAGCCCCGCCGGGGGGCCGACCCGGATCGGAGTGGAGCTGCCGTGCGTGTGGTGATCGCGGAGGACAACGCCCTGCTGCGGGAGGGCCTCGTGCTGCTCCTCACGTCCGTGGGCCATGAGGTGGCCGCCGTCGCGGCCACCGGCCCCGAGGTGCTGCCCGCGCTCCTCGAACACCGCCCCGACGTCGCCGTCCTCGACGTCCGGATGCCGCCCGGCTTCCGCGACGAGGGCCTGCGCGCGGCCCTCGCGGCCCGCGAACAACTGCCGGAGCTGCCGGTCCTCGTCCTCTCCCAGTACGTCGAGGAGACGTACGCGGCCGAGCTCCTCGGCGCCGGGGCGAGCGGCGTCGGCTATCTCCTCAAGGACCGCGTCGGCCGCGTCGACGAATTCCTCGACGCCCTGGAACGGGTCGCCGCGGGCGGCACCGCCCTCGACCCCGAGGTCGTCACGGAACTCCTCACCCGCCGCGGCACCGACCCGCTCGACTCCCTCACGCCCCGCGAGCGCGAGGCCCTGCACCTCATGGCCGAGGGCCGTGACAACGCCACCATCGGCGCCACCATGTCCATCTCCGACCGCGCGGTCAGCAAGCACATCGGCAACGTCTTCCTGAAGCTCGGGCTGCCGCCGAGCGACAGCGGGCACCGGCGGGTGCTTGCCGTGCTCGCCTACTTGAACAAGGGCTAGGCCGGGCGCGCGCGAAGGGGGTGGGCCCGGTGCGGGCCCACCCCCTGGTCAGGCCCCGGTCAGGAGCAGGCCTTGTAGAAGTGCTTCCAGCCGCTGGTGGGCATGGTCGGCGGCTCGGCCGGGGTGCCGGTCTTGCCGTACTGCTGCTGCAGGTCGTAGTCGTACTTCCCCGGGCCGGTGCCCGGCTTCGACAGGCGTACGGACCGCTCCCACACGCCGTCACCGGCGTTGTTGAGGACCGCGAGGTCCGGGTACGCGTCGCCGCCGTAGTTGGCGATCCGGATCTGCTTGGCCTCGCCCTGGGTGCCGATGTCGGACTTCCGGGGGGTGGCGGAGGCCAGGTTCGCGCGCTTGAGCGGGCCCGGACGGTACTCGGCGACGCGCGCCGTGTTGGGGTCGTCCCCGCCGGCCGGCTTGACGATGTTGACGACCATGTCGAGGGTGCCGTCGTTCTGGAAGTCGGCGACCGCGGCGGTCGTGACCTCTCCGGACCTCGTGCCGAGCAGCTTGCTGACGGTGTGCTTGGTGCCGAACGAGCCGCTCGCGGTTCCCCACTGGACCGTCATCTTGAGGCCGGTGTGCCCAGGGTTGATGATCTTGTCCGGGCGGCCGTCGCCGTCGAGATCGCCGACCAGCGTCGTGGCGCCGGCCAGACACGGGGCCGCCGCGGCCGCCTTGCCGGACCGGTCCGCGCCGCCCGGAGCCGAGGACCCGGCCGCACTCGCCTGGTATCCCGCGACCGTCAGGGTCAGAGCGGCAGCCGCGGCCGACGCGGCGATCAGCCGTGAGCGCTTAAGCATGTACGAACTCCTCATGTCGTTGCGGTGAAGCCGTCGAGCCCCACGTCCATCAGCGTGCCGGGTGATCCGTGCAAAGGGCCAATAAACCCGGGCAGTTAGGGACACTGGAATGTAAAAGTGGCCCTTGGCCAGGGGAGATGTGTGCCGCCTGGAACGCCGGGGTGGAACGCTCCGCCCGTCGGCCCGTCGGATTCGGTCCCCTCAGCCCGTCGGATAGCGCCCCCGCAGCACCCGCCACAGCGGCGGCACCGTCCCCGCCAGAGCCGTCGCCGCGACCACCGTCACGATCAGGAACGCCTGGACCGGCGGGAGGTGGGGCAGCGTGCCCGTGAAGCTGAGGCTGAACGCGAGGAGCGGGACGAGGGCCGCCGCGGCGCCCACGATCAGGCCCGTGAAGGCTATCGCCGCCGCCTCCGCGTGGAGCATGCGGCGCAGTTGGGAGCGGGCCGCGCCCGCCCGGCGCAGGAGGGTGAGTTCGGGGCGGCGGCCGATCGAGATCAGCGTGAGGGTGCTCAGGACGGCGACGACCGTGAAGGCCCCGATCGCCCCGACCGCCGTCGCGCCGACCACCTCCCCCAGGGCCTGGTCCTCCGGCTCGACATGGGCGGCGGCGCGCACGGCCCCCGCGCCCCGGTCGAGGCGCACCCCCGGCACGGCCGCGCCGACCGCCCGTGCCGTCCCGGCCCCGCCGTCCGTCGCGACGAGCACCCGGGCCGCCCCCGCACCGGACGTGTGCCGGAGCACCTCGTCCCGCGAGAGCAGGAAGTCCCCGGCGCCCAGGCCCCGTTCGTACAACGCGACCACCCGCAGCCGTCCCTCGGCCCCGTCGCCGAAGCGGAGCGCCACCGTCGATCCCGGCTTCGCGCCGAGGGCACGGGCCCGGTCCGACGAGAGGGCGACCGTGCCGGGGCGCAGGCCGCCCAGGCCGCCCTCGCGGACGTCGGGGTCCAGGACGCGGGTCAGCCGCTCCGGCGTGACACCGAGCACCGGCAGGCGTTCGAGCAGCGGCGACCCCGCCTCCTTGCCGGCGAGGACGACCGTGCTGTGGACCACCTCGGTCGCGGCGGCCACCCCGGGCACGGACCGGATCCGGTCGAGGGCGCCGGACGGCAGGCCGCCGTCCGCCCGCACCACCAGGTCCGCCCTCGCCACCTCCCTGGCCTGCGCCCAGGCCTCGTGCGTGATCGTGGCGCCCGCCGCGAGTTGGACCACGGAGAACGCGGTGACCAGCACGATCGGGGTGATCGCCGCGCCCAGGCGGGCCGCGGCGGCCGTGCAGTTGGCGGCGGCGAGCCTGCCGCCGGGGCCGCCGAAGCGGCGCATGGGGGCGCCGAGCACCCGCATCGCGCCCGTCGCGATCCACGGGCCGAGCACCGCGCACGCGATGACCAACGACACGGCGGCCGTGCTCGCCGCCGCCGCGGCGGCCTGGCCGTGCTGCGCCGCCGCCGTCCCCGCCGCGGTGACGCCTACGCCGAGCAGGACCAGGCCGGTGATACGCCGGGGCGTCCCCGGCGGCGACTCGCGCAGCGCCTCCGCCGGGCGCACCTTCGCCGCGCGTCCGACGGCGAACAGGGCGGAGAGGCGGGCGACGAGGACCGTCACCGCGGCCGTCACCAGGGGAGCCGCCAACAGCCAGGGCGGCAGGGGCAGCCGCAGGCCGTCGGGCAGCGCGCCGCGCGCGTCCAGGAGCGCCCGCAGCCCGAGGTACGCGGGTACGGCGAGGACCGCGCCCACCGCCGCGGCGGCCACCGCGACCCGGCCCACCTCGCGGCCCACCGCACCCCGCAGCTGCCGGGGCGTCGCACCCACGGCCCGCAACAGGCCCAGCTCGTGGCCGCGTTGACGCAGCGCCTGCACGATCGTCGACGACACCACGAGGACGGCGATCATGACCACGGTGCCGGCGACCGCGCCGAGGATCCCCAACATGGTCGCGCGTGCGGGCGCCGCCGCCAGGTGCTCCGCGGCGCCCCGGCCGTCCCCGGTGAGCACCCGCAGCCCCGCCGAGTCCCCGTCGGCCCGGCCCCCGGCGGCGCGCAGCCCCGCCTCGTCCACCGCGTCCCGCACCCTCCCGTACAGCTCGCCCGCGCTCACGCCGGGCCCGGCCACGACGCCGATCGCGTCGACCGTGCCCGCGTGCCCGGCCAGGTCACGGGCCCGCCCCGCCGTGAAGTACACGGCTGCGCGCGGCCCGTCGGCGACACCCACCACGCGGTACGCGGCGTCCGCGCCGCCGACGCGGAGCGCCACCCGGTCGCCGGTACGGGCCCGGCCCGCACCCACGACGACCTCGCCCGGGTGCCGCGGCGCCCGCCCGTCCCGCAGCGCGAACGGCGCCAACCGGGCCGCTTCCCAGGGGCGCCCCGTGACCGACTCGCCCCTGAGGCCCACCGGGAACACCCGGTCGGCGACGGCCGCCTCGACACCCGGCACCGCCCGGACCACGCCGAGCGCACCCTCGGGCACCCGGACCCGCTCGGTCAGCCCCGCCGTCGCCGTCTCCGCTTCGGAGCCCCAGGGCTTCGCGGTGTACCGGGTGTTCTGGTCCCCCGCGACCACGAGGTCCGCCCCCGCGTACCGCTCCACCGAGGCGTGCCCGAGCCCCACCGACGCCACCGCGACCGCGAAGGCCCCGAGCAGCGCGGAGGTGAGCACGAGCGCGGCGAACACAGCGGCCCAGGCCTTGCGATGGGTGCGGGCGGCACGGGAGGCGAGGAGGGAGGTGACTTTGGGGGTGGGCTTGGGCCGCCCGGAGGCGGACGTCGACCGGGGCTCGGACGTGGGCGTGGGCTCTGGCCCATGGGTGGGTGTCGGCGTCGGCCTCGGCCCGGGTTCCAGCGCGGGAGCGGGAGCGGGCGTGGGCGTCGATGTCGGCCCGGTCCAGTGCCTGGGCTTCCTCACGCCGCCACCGCCCCGCGCCCGAGCTGCCGCATCACCGCGTGCACCCGTTCCGCGTCCGGGCGGTGCAGGGCCGCCACCACGCGGCCCTGCGCGAGGAACACCGCCTCGTCGCACCACGCCGCCGCGGTCGGGTCGTGGGTCACCATGACGACCGTGTGGCCGTCCTGGTCCACGGCCTGGCGGAGGAGTGCGAGGACGTCGTGGGCGGTCGCCGGGTCGAGGGCGCCGGTGGGCTCGTCGGCGAAGACGACGGCCGGGTCGGTCACCAGGGCGCGGGCGATGGCGACGCGTTGCTGCTGGCCGCCGGAGAGTTCGGTGGGGCGGTCGTCGGCGCGGTCGCCGAGGCCGACGGCGGCGAGGGCCACGGCCGCGCGCCGGGCCGTCGCCCCGTCGCTGCCGTCGGCGCCGCCCAGCATCAGGGGCAGCGCCACGTTCTCGGCGACGCTCAGCGAGGGCACGAGATTGTGCGCCTGGAAGACGAAGCCGATCCGCTCCCGGCGCAGCCGCGTCAGCGCGGCCTCCTTCAGTGAGCCGATCTCGACGCCCTCCACGCGCACCCGCCCGGACGTCGGCCGGTCGAGCCCGGCCGCGCACTGGAGCAGCGTCGACTTGCCGGACCCCGAGGGCCCCATGACGGCGACGAACCGGCCGCGCTCCACGGCCAGATCGGTCGGGTGCAGCGCGACGACGGCGCCGCGGCGATACGTACGGGAGACCCCGTCGAGGGCGAGGGCGCCGCCGCGGTCCGGACGGGAGACCCCGTCGGGCGCGAGGGCGCTGCCGCGATTCGTACGGGAGACCCCGCCGGGCGCGAGGCCGTCACCGCCGTCGCTCCCCGCCCGCCCCGTCGTCGCCGACCGCGCCGGACCGCGCCGCCTGAACATCCCGTACGCCCTCTCGGAGACTGTCGCGGCACGCGCCGCCCGCCACCGAGAACGCTAGGAATCCGGGGCACTCGGCCACGAGAGGGCACACCCCCGAGGTGGGGGTACAGCCTGCTACACCCCCACCTCGCCGAGGGGCTTGCGCAGCAGTTCCACGAGGGCCGCGACGCTCTGCTCCGAGCGGCCCTCCGCCACCGCGCGGTCCAGGAGCGCGTGCATCGGCTCCAGCCAGCGCGCGTCGAGCCCGGCCTCGGCCGCGACCTCGGCCTCGTCGGCGACGCCCGCGTGGAAGATGCCGATGGACGACTGGGGGGCGTCGTAGGAGCCGCGGTCGATCTCGGTCGCGAGCTGCGGAAGGACGGAGATGATCATCTCCAGCCACTTCGCGGTGTACGGCACCAGCGTGCTCGCCTCCAGACCCCGCGCCGAGACCAGGGCCGCGCCCTGGAAGAAGCCCAGCAGCGCGGGAAGGAGCAGACCGCCGACCGCCGACTCGTACAGCGCCGCCAGGTCCGGCTCGGTGCCCAGGTGCACGGTGTCGCCGCCGATGACCCGCAGCGTGGCCTCGTACTCGTCGAAGAGGGCGCGGTCGCCGCTGTAGTAGTGCAGGGTGTCGGCCGCGCCCACGGCCGCGGGGACGTTCTTGATCGCGCCGTCCAGGAACCGCGCGCCGTGCCCGGCGGCCCAGTCGGCCATCGCGCGGGCACCGGACGGGATACCGGAGTTGACGGTGATCAGGGTGCGCCCGGCGAGGGCTTCGGTGGCCGGTTCCAGGGCGGCGAGGGTCGCCTCGTACGTCGTCAGGCAGGCGATCGTCAGCGGGCTCGCGGCGATCGCGTCGCGGATGTCGGGGACGTGCACGGCGCCCTGCTCGACGAGGGGCGCGGCCTTCTCGGGGCTGCGGTTCCACACGGTGGTGGGGTGCCCGGCCGCGATGTACGCGGACGCCAGGGCCGTGCCCATCGCGCCGAGTCCGACGACGGTCACGGGCGTGTGGGCGTGCTCGGGCATGACGGCTCCAATTCCTGGGGGTACGGGGAGGGTTGAGGGGCCGACGGGCAGTGCCGGCCCCTGATCACCAGGTTGGAGCGCGCTGTGGTTTTCCTCAAGTACCCACTATTTGGTGAGGTACTGACCAATTGGTGCGTGGGTGCCTACGGCTTCCCGGGGTGCAGCCGCGTCCACCCCGCCCACGCCGACTCCACCATCTCGCGCACGTCCCGCTTGGCCGACCAGCCCAGCTCGGCGGTGACGCGGTCGGCGGCGGCGACCACCCGCGCCGGGTCGCCCGGGCGTCGCTCGGTGACCGTCGCCGGGATGTCGTACCCGGTGACGTCCGCGATCAGGTCGACCATCTCGCGCACCGAAACCCCCTCGCCACGGCCGACGTTGAGGGTCAGGTCGGTGGACTCGGGCGCGTCCGCGAGGCGCCGGGCGGCGGCCACATGGGCCTCGGCGAGGTCCGTGACGTGGATGTAGTCGCGCACGCAGGTGCCGTCGGGCGTGGGGTAGTCGGCGCCGAAGATCCGGGGCGGGTCGCCCGCGGTGAGCTTCTCGAAGACCATCGGGACCAGGTTGAACACGCCGGTGTCGGCGAGCTCGGGGCTCGCCGCGCCCGCCACGTTGAAGTACCGCAGGCAGGCCGTGCGCAGCCCGGTCGCGCGGCCCACCGCGCGGGTCAGCCACTCGCCCGCGAGCTTCGTCTCGCCGTACGGACTCATCGGCACGCAGGGCGTGTCCTCGGTGACCAGGTCCACGTCGGGCATGCCGTACACGGCGGCCGACGAGGAGAGGACGAAGGACGGCACGCGGGCGTCGGCGACCGCGTCCAGGAGGACCCTGAGGCCCTCCACGTTCTCCCGGTAGTAGCGAAGCGGCTGCTCGACCGACTCGCCGACCTGTTTCTTCGCCGCCAGGTGTACGACGCCCGTGACCGCGTGGTCCCGCAGGGCGCCCGCGACCAGGTCCGCGTCGAGGGTCGAGCCGACGACGAGCGGCACCCCCTCCGGCACGCGCTCGGCGAGGCCCGACGACAGGTCGTCGTAGACCACGGTCCGCTCGCCCGCCGCCGTCATGGCGCGCACGACGTGCCCCCCGATGTATCCCGCGCCGCCGGTGATCAGCCAGGTCATGGTCAGCTCGTCCCGTCCTGTCGTGTTGGCCCGGGATGTACCCCGGACATCCCGGACGTGCAGTGTCGCAGAGGCCGGATACGCGTCATGTCAGGGGCCGCACGCCTGGTGGCCCGCACGCACGTCGGGGGCTGCACGCCTGGTGGCCCGCACCCACGTCAGGGGCCGCCCCCCGGCGGCGCGCACGCACCTCAGGAGCCGTCCGCTCCGTTCGCCCGCCCGCCCGGCATCCTCCGCACGAACCGCGCGAGCCGCCGCCGCGCCACCGCCACCACCCCGCGGAGCCCCGGCGCGAGCCGCACCGAGAGGTTCCCGGCCTGGGTCGCGTACGGCTGGACGAGCAGCACGCCGTGCCGCCCGCCCGGCACCACCGTGCGGCGCAGCAGCCCGGGCCCGGCCACCGCCCGCGCCGTCGTCTCGCGCGCCGTGCCGTCGCCGAACAGCAGCCGCACGCGCAGGTCCCACACGTCGCCGTCGAGCGCCGCCAGGTCGACCCGCACGTCGGCCACCCACGTCCGGCCCGGCTCCTCGGCCGTGAACGCCGCCGACCTCCGCACCCCGGGCCGCCCGCCGCCCCGGCGCGTCAGCTCCACGTCGACCACCCCGGGGCCCGCCGCCTCGACCCGGCCGTACAGCTCGTGCAGGCGCAGCCGCAGCACGCTCGCGCCCCGGCGCGGACGCAGCTCGGCGTCGACCGCGAGCGGCAGCAGCCGCAGCGGTCGCGCGAGCAGGTGCTCCAGGGTGACCTGGGGCAGGTCCGCCGACCAGACGGGCGTGTCGTCGGCGGCGCGCGCGTACGGCGGGGCGAGCCGGGCCGGGCGGGCCGCGACCTGCTTGAGGCGGTCCAGGTCGCGCGGCTCGGCGGCGGCGAGGACGACCCGGGCGATGACGCGGCCGGGGGCGGGGGCGGCCGCGAGGTCGGCCTCGTCGAACTCGGTGAGGTAGGCGCGGGTGCGGGCCCACCACTCGCGCTGGTACTCCGGGCCGCGCTGGGGCAGCTCCCGGGTGTACATGCGCAGGCCGTGGTCGAGGAACTGGGCGCGGGCCGCCCGCGCGAGCACCTTGTCGCCGTCGGCGGCGCCGCGCAGGATGTCCACGGCCTGGCGGTGCGCCGTGATCCGGGCCCGCCAGTTCTCGATGCCCGCGCGGTCGAGCGAGATCGACAGCTTGGCGGCGGTGCGCCGCACGTGCCACACGTACACGGTGTCCGGGACGAGGGCGATGCGGGGGGCCGCGGCCAGGACCCGGGCGCCGAAGACGAAGTCCTCGTAGATGAAGCGGCCTTCGGGGAAGCGGGCGGCGTGTTCGCGCAGGAAGTCCGTGCGGTAGAGCTTGTTGACGCACAGCGTGTCGTGGACGAGGCGCGGGCGCAGCTCGGGGCGGGTCACGAGCGCGGCCTTGCGGTACAGCTCCGGCTGCCAGGGCACCTCGCGCCCCGACGGCAGCTCGCGCCGCACGCACAGGCCCGACGCGACGTCGGCGTCGTGCCGCAGCGCCGCGGCGAGGAGTGCCCGCGCGCCGCCCGGCGCCAGCACGTCGTCGCTGTCCAGGAACATCAGGTACGGCAGTGTCGCCGCGTCGACGCCGTCGTTGCGCGGGGCGCCGCAGCCGCCGCTGTTGACGGCGCGCCGCACGACCCGCACCCGCCGGTCGGCGGCGGCCAGTTCCGCGAGGACGGCGGGGGTGTCGTCCGTCGAGCAGTCGTCGACCGCGATCACCTCGCCCACCACGGGGCCCTGGGCGAGCGCGGAGCGCACCGCGTCGGCGATGTGCGGGGCGTCGTCGTAGCCGATCACGACGACGGTGATCTGGGGCTCTTGAGGTGAAATGGGGTCCACGGAAGAAATTTTAGGGCTTGGGAGAAATTATCCGATTAGGGGGCTTCGTCATGGAGTGCCGGAGGGGCGCCGGAAGGGGTGCTGGAAGGGGTGCCGGACCGAGCGCCGGACGGGGTTCCGGCGCCGCCCGCCCGCGGCGACGCGCCGCCCACCCGCGCGAGGATCTCGCCGGTCTGCGCGCTCCACGACACCACCACCGCCTCCGGCGGCAGCGGCTGCTGCGGGGCCACCAGGAGCCAGCGCACGTGGTGGCGCCGGACGACGGCGGCGCGTTCGACGGCCGAGGTGGCCGGGTCGAGGTACGCGCGCACCTCGCCAAGGCGCTCGTTGCGCACGGACTCCGGGAGCGACGCGTCCGGCCAGGCGGGCGCGACCAGGTTGACGCCGAACGCCGGGATGGAGCGCATCGGGCGGTAGCCGTCGGTCAGGACGACGTCGCCGCGCTTCATGTGGGCCGCCGCCCAGGCGTAGCTCGGCCAGCGCGGCGGCTGGTCGAAGCCGATCGGGTCGAGGGTGCGGGGCACGACGGCGCCCGCCTGGATCTGGACGAAGCCGACGAGCGCGCCGAGCGCGGTGGCCCCGGCGAGGGCGGCGCGGCGGTTGCCCCAGGCGCGGGGCGCGGTCAGCTCGATGGCGAGGGCGAACTGGAGCGGGACGAGGGTGAGCCCGAGGATCCTGCCGTACGTGTAGTGGCCGCTGAGCCAGCCGTAGCCGACGACCGCGCAGTCCAGGGCGAACATCAGGACCAGGGGGTCCGTGCGGTTCCGCCGCCAGCGCAGGAACAGGGCCGGCAGGCCGAGCGCGGCGAGCCAGAAGCGCTGCGGCATGTCGGTGTAGAGCTGGCGGTGGATCCAGTCGACGCTCGCGTCCCCGACGAGCGCGAGCGGGTTGAAGTACGGCCAGGTGGTGGCCACCGCGAGGGCGGTGAGCCCGGTGAGCGCCCACCGCAGCGGCGACCGCAGGCGCGGCAGCGCGAACGCCGTCACACCGATCACCGCCGCCACCGAGGTGATCGGGTGGATCAGCAGGATCAGACCGCACAGCGCGCCGAGACCCGCGTACGGCCACCAGCCCCGGGGCGCCGCCGCCAGCGAACCCGCCCACGCCCAGGCCCAGAACATCAGCGCGATGCCGAACGTCGACGGATAGCCGAGGTTGCCCGTCATCGACATCAGGCCCAGATAGCCGCTCCACCACGCCATCCGCGTGCCCCACAGCAGGACCATCGCGAACAGGGCGAGGACGGGGGCCCAGGGCCGGGGGGTGAGGACGCGCACGAAGCGGGCGATGCCGGTGAGCAGGACGAGGAGGTTCAGCGGCCCGCTGAGTTTGACGACCTGCCAGCCCGCGAGCCCGGTGGCCTCGGCGAGCAGCGCCTGGGCGACGGCGTACGGCGAGTAGTACGCGCTGCCGTCGCCCGGCAGGTCGGCCATCGGGTGCCGGGGGTGCAGCAGGTCGTCCTTGAGGCGTTCGACGACGGCCGCGTGCTGGCCGAAGTCGCAGCAGATCGGCACCCGCCAGTACGCGAGCGACATCACCAGCCAGAACAGCCCGCCGACGACCAGGTAGGGGCTGGGGTGCCAGCGGATCCCGAAGCCGGTGGCGGTCGCGCCGAGCCGGGCGCGCCGCCGCTGCCACGTCGTCACCCCAGGGGCCGCCGGGCTCTCGGCGGTCGGCGCGGTCGTCGTTCCCGAAGTGCCCGCCGCCGTCATCGCATCAGCCTGTCCGCGACGCGCTCCGCCGCCCGGCCGTCGTCGAGGTCGCAGTAGGCCTCGCGGAACGCCGCGTACGCCTTGCGGTGCCGCGCCGAGACGGAGTCGAGGTCGCGCAGGGCGTCGACGACCTCGCCGGTGGAGGCGAGCAGCGGGCCCGGCGCGCGGGTCTCGAAGTCGAGGTAGAAGCCGCGCACGGTGTCGCGGTAGTGCTCCAGGTCGTAGGCGTGGAAGAGCATCGGGCGCCCCGTGTGCGCGAAGTCGAACATCAGGGACGAGTAGTCGGTGATCAACACGTCGGCGACCAGGAGGAGTTCGGCGGTGCGGGGGTGCCCGGTGACGTCGCGGACGAAGGGGGCGCGGGCGCCCGGGAGCCGCCCGGAGGTCAGCGGGTGCTTGCGCACGAGCAGCACGTGGTCGTCGCCGAGCACGTCCTCGGCGGCGCGCAGGTCGAGGGCGGGGTCGTAGCGGAAGCGGCCGGGGCCGAAGCCGAGGTGGTCGCGGTAGGTCGGGGCGTACAGGACGATCCGTTTGCCGGGGGCGAGGCCCAGTTCGCGGCGGACGCGTTCGGTGACCTTGTGGCGGTCGTCGGCGAACAGCACGTCGTTGCGCGGCGATCCGGCCTCCAGGACCTCGCCGTCGTAGGTGAGGGCGCGGCCCAGGTGCGGCGTCGCGAAGCCGCTGGGGGAGACCAGGACGTTCCACTGCGCGGCGAGCCGGGGCAGCCGGTCGAGGTGGCCGTGGTCGGCGTACAGGGTGTCCGTGAGGTCGGTGCCGATGCGCTTGAGGGGCGTGCCGTGCCAGGTCTGGACGACGGTCTGGCCCTCCCGGCGCGCGAAGAAGTCCGGCAGGTGGCCCGCGGTGACGATGCGGCGGCAGCGGGCCAGGGCCTCGTACCACTCGGCGCTGTGCTCCTCCACGCCGCGCGCGCCCGCGGGGACCCGCGTCTGCTGGTCGTGCGTGACCCACAGATGCTCGACGTCGGCGCCGCGCCGCGCCAGTTCCTCGTGGACGGCGCGCGGCGAGTCGCCGTCGAAGTACAGGACGGCGTCCCGCAGGCTCTCGACGCGCTCTCTCGGGTAGTGCTCGGTGCGCAGCCGGTGGCGCCGGTACGCGCCGCGCTCGGTGGGCGCGAGCACCGACCCGGCGTCGATCAGGAGCCGGTCGCCGAAGCGCCGGTCGGCGGTGATCCGGCGGCCCTGGACCGTCCGGTGGTCCGGCATCGAGGCCCCCACCGACGCGAGCACGCACACCGGCACGCCCGCCCCGCCGTGCCCCGCCTCCCGCAGGAACGCGTACCACCGCCCCTCCCGCAGCACCCCGCCCCCGGGCGCGACGCGGGCCCGGAACCGCCCGTCGGCCAGCTCCACCGGCACGCTCACCTCGTCGTCGCGGCCGCTGTGCCGCAGCACGAGCTCGGCCGTCGGCCAGCTCGCCGCGGCGGCCGTGCCCTCGACGGTGAGGGTGCCGTCGTCGGCCCAGTCGACGCGGTCCGCGACGGGGCGCCGGGTGAGCTCGACGACGAGGCCGCCGCGGTCGTCGGCGGTGGCGCACAGCTCCCGGCCCGGGCGCGTGGCGTAGCGGCCGGGGGGCAGGTCGAGGGCGGCCGCGAGGGGGACGGTGGTGCCGTCGGCCAGTTCGAGGGCGGCGCCCCAGCGGTCGCCGTGCGGCGGCTCGACCTGGGCGGGCGCGCGGTGCGGCGCGGGTGGCACGTCCTCCAGGTCGGTGAGGTGCACGCGGGCCTCGAAGCGGTCGTCGACGAGGGCGACGGGACAGCTGACGGCGCCCGCGCCGGGGCGGGTCAGGCGCAGGGCCTTGGGCCGGGCGGCGCCGGTCGCCGCGCCGGTGCCGGTCCTGATCCCGTTCCCGTTCCCGGTGGTGGTGAGGGTGCCGGTGAGGATCACGTCGCCGCCGTCGGCGCGATGGCCGTCCACCCGCGCCGCGTACTCCTGGACGCGCAGCACGAGGCGTCCCTTGCTGAAGCCGAGGACGAGCCGCAGCCCGTCGCCGAGGTCGCGGGTCAGCGACTGGGCGCGGGAGCCGTCCGCCGCGCGCACGGCGGCCCTGCGCACCGTGCCGTGGCCCGCGACGACCACGCCGAGCAGCCAGTTGCCGGGCTGCCACCGGCCGCCGCTCCGGAGCTGCTCGGGGTCGACGGTCATCTCGAAGCCCGACAGGTCGTAGCAGTGCAGCCGCTGCCCGGAGCGCTCGGTGGCCTCGGGCGCGGGCACGGTCCGCGTCGGCACCCGCTTGAACCGGCCCCTGCTGTGCGCCGACTTGAGCAGCCCCGCCTTCACCGACTGCGCGGGCCGCGCCGCCTCCAGGTTGCGCACGTAGGCGTGGCCGCGGATCCGCAGCCGCCCGAGCTCGTCCCAGCTGGCCTCGTCGAGCCTGGCCACGGCGGGCAGTTCGCTCTGGTCGAGCCGGGTGAGGTCGCGGGGGAGCCGGTCGACGCCCGGGTAGGCCGCGTACCGGCGCAGGGAGCCGCGCACCTCGAACGCCCCCTTGCCGCCCCGCCGTTCGCGGTCGAGCAGCTCGATCAGCTCGCCCGTGCGCCGCTCCCGCACCAGGTGCCACTTCACCCGCAGGTCCACCGGGAGCCGCCGCAGGATCGCGGGGTCGGCGGTGCGCAGGAACTCGGCGGTGTCCGCGAGGAACGCCGCCCGGTACTCGGGCCCGCCCATCGGAAGACCCTCCAGGAAGTACACGAAGTCGTCGCGCAGACAGGAGGCGTCGTACGTGGACTTCAGCTCCGGCGCGCGCTCGGCGAGGAAGCCGCTGACGTGCGCGCAGGCCGCGATGCGGTCGCGCACGCCCTTGACGTCGGTGCGCCGCCGCGTGATGGAGCCCTCGCGCACCCGCCAGTAGTAGACGTGGTCGCTGAGCACGTCCACGGACGAGGCGAGGAAGTGCGCCGGGATCATCACCGGGGTGTCCTCGTACAGCCTGCCCTCGGGGAAGAGGAAGCCGTGCCGGTCCCAGAAGGAGCGCCGGAAGACCTTGTTCCACGCGACCCGGTCGGCGAGCAGCGCCAGATCGCGGGAGATGTGGGTGCGGGTGCGCGGCGCCGTGAGCCACTGGTACTGCCAGGCCTGGGAGCGGCCGCGCTCGGTGAGGCGCCACACGTTGCCGCTGGCGAAGTCGGAGCCGCTGGCGTCCAGGCTCGCGATCATGCGGGCGTACGCGTCGTGCGGCACGATGTCGTCGCTGTCCACGAACGTCAGGTACTCGGCGGCCGGATTCGCGTGCCGCACACCGGTGTTGCGGGCCGCGCTCAGGCCCGCGTTCGGCTGCCGCACGTACACGAAGCGCGGGTCGCGGGCGGCGAAGGCGCGGGCGATGCGGGGGCTGGCGTCGGTGGAGCCGTCGTCGACGAGGACGACTTCGAGCCCACCGGCCCCGGTGTCCCGGCCGCTCCCCGTATCCCCACCGCTCGCCGTATCCCCGCCGCCTCTCGTATCCCCGCCGTCGAGGGTCTGCCGGGCGATCGACTCCAGGCACTCCTCAAGGAACTCCTCGACGTTGTAGATGGGCACGACGACGCTGAGTCGGGGCTGCACGGCGAGCGGCCTTTCGTAGGAGTCGGCTTGCGTTACGACCTAGTACGGGCGTATTCACACCTTTTGCCCGTCGCGATCAACTTCTTTGCCGCCGCTCACCCCAACGAGGTTCGCGATCACCCCATCGAGTGAGGCGAGGTCTTCGACAGAGCGTGTACGCGTGACTACCTTCGGTGTCCATGCCGCGCTTCTCAGTCGTCGTGCCCGCCCACCGCGTCCAGGGCTACCTGCGGGAATGCCTGGAGTCCGTCCTCGACCAGTCCTTCGCCGACCTCGAACTCCTCGTCGTCGACGACGCCTCGCCGGACGCCTGCGCCGCGATCGCGGCGGAGTATGCGCAGCGCGATCCACGCGCGCAACTCGTCCGGCTCACCCGACGGCAGGGCACCGGACCCGCCCGCGACGCCGGGGCGGCCCGCGCCACCGGCGACTGGCTGCTGTTCCTCGACGGCGACGACGTGCTGCTCCCGGGCGCCCTCGCGGCGCTCGACCGCGCGATCACCCGGGCCGAGGGCGACGCGGGCGCGCCGGGCCCGGACGTGCTGCTCTTCGGGCACGACCGCACCGACTGGTGGGAGACCGTGCGCAGACCGGCGGGCGAGGACGTCACGGGCGACCCCGTCGCCGTCACCGTCGCCGCCTGGAACCGCGTCTTCAGGCGGTCCTTCTGGTCCGCGCGGGGCCTCGCCTTCTCCCGGGGCGCGTACGAGGACGTGGTGCCCGTGCACCGGGCGACGCTGGCCGCGGGCGACCGCGTCGGCGCGCTCGACCGGGTGTGCGTGCGCTGGCGGGAGCGGCGCGGCGGCAGCTTCGCGAAGTCGCCGGGGCGGGAGCACTTCGCGGTGATCGGACGGTACGAGGAGCTGTTCACGGACGGCGCCGGGGCCACCGACCGCCTCTTCACACGCGCCGTCGACCACCTCATCGCCGTCCTCGACGACCCGGACCGGATCGCGCCGGGCGACCGCTCCGCGTACTTCCGGGCGGCGGCGGGCATGCTGCGCGCCCACCGCCCCGCCACGCCACCGCCTCTGACGGAGCGTCAACAAGCCCTGGTCTCCGGCTCGTACGCCTCCTACCGGGCCCTGTCCCGCGCGGGCGGCCGGATGAAGTCCGTCCGCTCGGCACTCGCCCGCCGCAAGAAGTCCGTCCGCGCCCGCGCCATGCGCGTCACATACCGCGCCGACCTGCGCCGCTCCCTCGACCCGAACCTGGCCGTCTACGGCGCCTACTGGAACCGCGGCGTCAGCTGCAACCCGGCCGCGATCCACGCCAAGGCCCGCGAGCTCGCCCCCCACATCCGGGGCGTGTGGGTGGTGTCGAGCCGCCACAAGCACCGCGTGCCGCCCGGCGTCGAGTACGTCATCGAGGGCTCCCGGCGCTACTGGCGGGCGATGGCCCGCGCCACCTACCTCGTCAACAACTCCTCCTTCCCCGGCGGCTTCACCAAGCGCCCCGGCCAGATCTACCTCCAGACCCACCACGGCACCCCCCTGAAGAAGATGGGCCTGGACCAGCGCCGCTACCCCGCGGGCACGCACGGCATCAGCTTCCAGAAGGTCCTCGACCACACTGACCAGTGGGACTACAGCCTGTCCGCCAACCCGCACTCCACGGAGGTGTGGGAGCGCGTCTACCCGGCCGCGTACGAGGCCCTCGAAGCGGGCTATCCGCGCAACGACGTGTACTTCACGACCGGCCCGGACGAGATCGCCCGCATCCGCGACGGCCTCGGCGTGCGCCCGGACCAGCGGGCCCTCCTCTACGCACCCACCCACCGCGACTACCAGAAGGGCTTCCTGCCCCGCCTCGACCTGGAGCGGTTCGCGACGGCGCTCGGCCCCTCCTGGGTCGTCCTCGTCCGCGCGCACTACTTCTACGGCGCCGACGCGGGCCTCGCCGACCACCCCGGCCTGCTCGACGTCACCGGCCACGCGCGCGTGGAGGACCTGTGCCTGGCCGCCGACGCCCTGGTCACGGACTACTCGTCGCTGATGTTCGACTACGCCTGCCTGGACCGCCCGATCGTCAGCTACGCCCCCGACTGGCAGGCCTACCGCCTCGCCCGCGGCACCTACTTCGACCTCCTGTCGGGCCGCCCGGGCGAGACCCCCGGCGCCCTCGCGACGACCGAGGACGAGCTGACCGCGCTGTTCCGCGACGGCGGCTGGGACACGGAGGCGACGACGGGGCTGCGCAAGGCGTTCCGGGAGCGGTTCTGCCCGTACGACGACGGGGGCGCCGCCGAGCGGGTGGTACGGCGGGTGTTCCTGTCCTGAGGACGCGGTCCGGGCCGCACCGCCGCCCGGACCGGTGACCGGTCCGGGCGGCGACCGGCTCAGACCGCGGCGGTGCGCTCGTACGGCGAGCGCACCGGGAAGTACGCCGTCAGGAACGACCGCACGGCAAGCGCCATCTCCTCGTCGGACATGCCGCTGTCGGGCGACTCGCCGATGCAGAACGCCGTCTTGTTCCGCGACTGCAGGAGCTGCCCGAGGCGGGCGTGGTCGGCTCGGCTGCCGATGTCCACGAAGTCGTACGACACGGAGCCCGGCACGGCGCGGCCCGTCACGTACGCGTAGTGCTGGTGCAGGGACGAGACCAGGGAGTGGTCGGTGGTGCCGCGGAAGCGGGCGCGGGACGTGGCGGTCAGCTCGTCGGCGTACCGCTCGCCGAGTTCCTCCAGGATGCTGCGGCGCAGCGCGTACGGCACGTGCAGGAAGCAGTGCGTCGCGGTGCGGCCGAAGTCGCGGCGCAGCAGCTCGCGGTTGTTCTTCGCCGCCGCCAGATAGCCCTCGTCCGCCGCGTCCACCGGCAGCGCGGGCACGGACGCCGAGGACCAGAAGAACTTGGGGAGCCCGGAGCCGAGGAAGAAGGTGCCGGGGGTCGTCGGGCGGCCGAGGAACATGTCGTCGTTGAAGTAGAGGAAGTGCTCCGCCAGGCCCTCGATGCGGTGCAACTGGGTCTCGATGGCATGGGAGTTGAAGGTCGGCAGGGCGGAGCGGTCGGCGAAGAGGTCACGGTGGTCGACGACGGTGAGGCCCGGGTGGTCCCGGTCGAGCCAGTCCGGGACCTGCCCGGCGGTGACCAGGTACACGTGCCGCACCCACGGGGCGTACATCGCCAGGGAGCGCAGGGAGTAGCGCAGCTCGTCGCGGTTTCGGAAGCGGACCGTGCCGCTGTCCGCCGAGGCGTCCGCGTCGTCCGTGCTGCCGCCGAGCGCGGCGGCGCGGGCGGCGCGCCAGTCGGGGTCGGAGTCGTCGACCCAGGTGTAGACGGCGTCGACGGGGAAGTCGGCGTCGTTCATGAGGCGCTCGGTGAAGACGTCGAGGGTCGGGTAGTCGCGCTCGCCGACGCGCAGGCGGGCGGTGGGGGCGAGGGAGGGCAGCTCGGCTCCGGCGAGAGTGCTGCCGAAGGGGGCGCGGCGCCGGGACGGCTCGGGCGCGGGGGGCGCGGTGAGTTCGGCCGGGGCGTCGGGGGA
This sequence comes from Streptomyces sp. NPDC127108, assembly GCF_042677545.1. Classification (NCBI taxonomy): domain Bacteria; kingdom Bacillati; phylum Actinomycetota; class Actinomycetes; order Kitasatosporales; family Streptomycetaceae; genus Streptomyces; species Streptomyces sp. NPDC127108. The sequence goes on from NZ_JBHXTE010000013.1 coordinate 62,274, forward strand.
GTCCGGCGCGTCGATGGCGCCGGTGTCCCGGACGCCGGGCCAGAACGCCACCGTGCACGCCTGCTGCACCCCGTGGCGCAGCGAGAGCGTCGTCGTGGTCACCGGCCTGAACACCTTGACGCCCGCCAACTCGCCGATGCCGTCGAGCCGTTCGGCGAGGACCGCGCCGGGCGCCGCGTCGCGCGGGTTGACCAGCTCGGCGTAGACCGGCTCCCCGCGCAGCGCCTCCGCGAGGGCCTTCAGGGCGCGGCCCTGGTCGTCATCGGCCACGGCGAGGGTGTGGGCCGTGCCGTCGGTGCGCACCAGGACGTAGGGGACCTGCCGCGACTCAAGGGCGGCCGCCGTGACTTCCAGGTTCCACTCGGCCATGCGCGGCGCGAGCACGTCGTCCCTGCACTCCGCGAGGCGGCCCACCGAACGGATCACGCGGCCCTCGGAAGCGGCGGCGATCTCGTCCTCGCGGGCCCGCTCGTCGGCGCTCGCGTCCGCGTTGAAGGTGTGCGGCGCCGTCGGCCGGAAGCCGCAGCCGCCCGAGGCCACGCCGAGCGCCACCCGGTCCGCGCGCCCCGCGAGCCGCTCCGGCCGGTCCCGCCCCGCCACGAGCCGTGTGTACAGCTCCTCCCACAGCGCCGTCACCCCGGCGGAGGAGAACCGCGCGTACACCCCCTCCCTCGCCGCCCGCGCACAGCCGCGCCGCAACGCGTCGTCGGACATCAACTCGTCCATCGCGGCGGCGAGTTCACCGATCTCACCGGGCGGCACCAGGAGTCCGTCCACGCGATGCCGGACGATCTCCGCCGGTCCCGTGAGCACGTCGTACGCCACCACCGGCACCCCGGCCGCGAGGGCTTCGAGCAGCACCAGCGGGAAGGCCTCGTTGTGGCCCGCCGTCATCAGGGACAGGCCCGCCGTCGCCCACTCGGACGCCATGTCCTGGCAGGGGCCGAGGAGTTCCACCCGGTCCTGGAGGCCGAAGGCGTCCACCAGACGGCGCAGGCTCTGTTCGCGGTGCCCGCCGCCGAAGATCCGCAGCGTCCACTCCGGGTGCGCCTCGGCGACCCGCGCGAACGCGCGCACGGCGTGGTCGACGCGCTTCTCGCCGGTCAGGCGCGCCGCCATCACGATGACCTTGCTCTCGCCGTCGGCACGCGGCCGGAACCCGTCGGGCACGGCGTTGGGGATCACGGCGAGTTCCGGCGCGGTCGCGCCCAGGGACTCCGCGATCCAGTCCCGGGTCCGCCCGGTCAGCGTCACCAGGGCGTCCAGGCGCGGCGCGTGCAGCAGCAGCGGCTCGCCGGAGCGGCCCCGGCGCTGGGTGGGGCGGTGCTCCTGGTGGACGGTGACCACGCGCGGCGGTACGAGGCCGACTGCGGCGGCGAGCAGCGCGGGCGTCGTCGTCACCAGGACGTCCGTGTCGAGGGTGCTGAGGGCCGCCGTCATCTCCACGTCCGACAGGCGGTCGAACGCCGACTCCCAGGCGGGCTCGATGAGTTCGCTCGGCAGCGCGGCGAGGGTCCGGCAGGCCGCCTCGTCGAGCCGGGAGCCGCGCACCGGCCGCTCCGGCGTCACCGTGCGGTCCACCAGATACCGCACGGGCAGCTGCCGCGCCTCGGGGAAGAACGGCTCGGGGCGGGTGCGGAAGACGGAGACGACTTCGACGTCGTGCCGCTCGGCGAGGTGCAGCGCCTGGGTGTACGTGGCCAGCTCGGTGCCGCCCATCTCGTCGCCCCAGCCGAGCAGATAGGTGATCTTCAAGGGGTCTCCTCGGTGATTCGCAGGCGGTGCCGGGCGATTCTCAGGCGGTGTCGGCGGTGCGGGCGCTTCATGAGGTCTCCTTCGTGATGTCCAGGCAGGTCACGGCGAAGGCGCCGGACGAGGTCAGATGCGGGTGCGCGCGCACCAGGCGGCCGCCGGGCAGCGCGACCAGACGGAACGGCGTGGGGAAGGCCGCCGGCAGATCGCGTACGTCGGTCAGGCGCCGCCCGAGGCCGAGCTCGCCGACACGGAAGTCCCACACCCACTGGCCGGGCCCGGCGCCCGCCATCGCGTCGAGCGGCAGCGCGAAGCTGAACCGGTCCCCGTCCCAGACGAGTTCGACGGGGGCGACGAGGCCGTCACGGCGCCGCACGGCCCGCGCGGCCCACCGCGTCAGGGCCCGCCCCCGGGGCCCGGCGACCACCCGTCCGTACACCGTGATCCCGTCCCCGCGCGGCACGAACCGCACCAGCTCCGCCCGCGGCCGCGACCGCGTGACCTGCAGCGCGGCCCGCCCGCCGCGACAGCGCACGACCCGGATCAGGGTGCCCGTGCGGGGGTTGGGCGCGTGCGGCGCGGTGGGCCCTTGCGGCGGGGCGCCGCCGTCGGCGAGGGCGAGCCCGCGACGGCGTACGCGGCCGTCGGCGCCGCTCGTCGCGACGGCCAGCCGCCAGACGCCTTCGCTCAGGAGGGGGGTGGGGGTGGTGGGTGTTGCGGGGACGGCAGGGAGTGCGGGGGCGCCCGGAGGACCGGCCGCGCCCGGTGCCGCGGGGGGCGCTTCCAGGGCGTCGCGCACGGTCACCGTCGCCGTCAGGAGCGGGCCGCCGTCGGTGTCCCGTTCGACGGCGAGCGGGACACGGAAGCGGCGGTGGCCGCGGCTGATCAGGAGCTCGGCGGCGCGCACGTCGGGATCGGGCGCGGCGAGCGCCAGGTTCAGCGTGCGGCTGTCCCGCAGCGACAGGTGCGCGGGCGGCGGAAGGAGCGCCTCCGGTCCGGTGCCCCGCCCGGCGGTGGCCCGCTCCAGGCGGAAGCGGGCGGTGCGGGCGAGGGCGGTGAGGCGGCGGGCGTGGTGGTGGCGCATTGCCCCACTTTGCCGCTATTCACCCGGAATTCATCGGTACGGCACGCGCCTGCTGCCTGACCGGGGCGGCGGAGAGCCTTCCAGGTGTACGGCACCCGTCGGGGTGAACGGCCGGGATCCGGCGCTCACCCCGACGAGTGGCCCACCCCTACGAGGGGCGGAGAAGCAGGCCGGGCGTCAGGAGCGGCGGCTCAGGAACGAGACCAGGCCCCGCCCCTTGGGGCGCCGGTTGTCGCCGGTCCGCCGGGCGGGCTTGCCCGGCGGCTGCTGCACGGCCGTGGCCTGCGCCGTGCCCGCCCCCTGCGCAGCCCCTTGCGCCGCCCCCGCCGACTGCCCCGCCGCACCCTGCCCCGGCACACCCGAAGCGTGCCGCGACACCGGATGCGCGGGCATCCGCGCCTTGCCGCCGCTGATGCGGATCATCGGCTGCCCCGCGACCTCCTCGGCCCCGTGCCACATGTCGTCCCGGCCCTCCAGGAACGCCTTCAGGTCCCCGTGCACCTCGTCGTAGGCGCCCCACGTCCCGTAGAACTTCGTCGCCGTGATGCACAGCGGCTTGAGCCCGGTCGTGGCGACCGCGCCCCAGGTGGCGGCGGCGACGCCCGGGCAGTGCTCGGCGCGGAAGTCGTCCAGGACCACGATCCCGTCCGGGCGGAGCAGGCGCCGGGCGGCGGCGATGTCGGCGTGGACGTGCTCGTACAGGTGCGAGGCGTCGATGTGGACGAAGCGGCAGCTGTCCGGGCGGACGTGCGCGGTGATGCCGGACGAGGGCGCCTGCACGACGGCGGGCAGCTCGTCGTGGAAGGAGCGGTAGTTGGCCTCGAAGGCGCGCCGGGTGAGCGTCGCGTACGAGCGGTTCATCTCCTTGGAGTTGGCGTCGTCGGGCGCGGGCGAGTCGAAGAGGTCGCAGACCGTGAAGGTCTCGCCGGGGCGCAGGAAACCGCCCATGAAAATCGCGCTCTTGCCGAGGTAGACACCGAGTTCCAGCAGGTCGCCGGGTTCCTCCAGGGCCCGCTGGCGGTTCAGGAACCAGTCGAAGAGCACCTGGTCGGCGGGGTGGAACCAGCCCTTCACGGCGGAGAGGTCGGTCGGGAGCGGCAGGTCGTCCAATTCCTGGGCGGACGTCGGTACGGAAGCGGAGGCTTCGGGCATGTCAGGTCCTGGAGTCGGGGGCAGTGCGCCGCGATCGACCGTAGTGGCCATGATCCGCCGGACACCACAATCGGCACGACACGCCCCCGAAGCGGCACGACACGCCCCCGACTCCTTGGGTCTCCTTTCCCTTCGGCGTCACCCGCCCGTCACTTGACGGCACCCGCCATGACGCCGGAGACGAACTGACGCTGGAAGGCGAAGAACACCGCCAGCGGGATGATCATGGAGATGAACGCGCCCGGCGCCAGGATCTGCACGTTGTCGCCGAAGAACCGCACCTGCTGCTGCAACGCCACCGTGATCGGCGGGCTGCCCGCGTCCGCGAAGATCAACGCGATCAGCATGTCGTTCCACACCCACAGGAACTGGAAGATGCCGAGCGAGGCGATCGCGGGCGCGCCGAGCGGCAGCACCACGCGCAGGAAGAGCCGCATCTCACCGGCCCCGTCGAGCCGGGCCGCCTCCAGGAGTTCGCGCGGGATCTCCGCGAAGAAGTTCCGCAGCAGGAAGATCGCGAACGGCAGGCCGAAGGCCGTGTGGAAGAGCACCACACCCGTCGTCGACTCGAAGATCCCGATCTCGCCGAACAGCTTCGCCACCGGAAGCAGCGCCACCTGCACCGGCACCACGAGCAGGCCCACCACGCCCAGGAACCACCAGTCGCGGCCCGGGAAGTCCATCCACGCGAACGCGTAGCCCGCGAGCGAGCCGATCACCACGACGAGCAGCGTCGCCGGCACCGTGATCGCCAGGCTCGTCAGGATCGAGTCGGTGATCGTCTCGTCCTTGAGCAGGTTGGAGTAGTTCTCGAAGGTCAGCTGCGAGGGCTTGGAGAAGACCTTCCACCAGCCGCTCTCGCTCATGTCCTGCGTCGTCCGCAGCGAGCCGATCATGAGGCCGAGCGTCGGCACCAGCCAGAACAGACCCACCACGACGAGGAAGACCCGGAGCACACTGCCGCTGACGACCGCGGCGATCCGCCCGCCGAGGGACTGCTTGGCCTTCACGACCTGGACCGGCGGCGCCTTGGCCGTCTCACTGCTCGTGGTCATCGCCGAGCCTCCCGCCGCATCCGCCGCATGTTGAACAACATCACCGGAATCACCAGGAGGAACAGCAGCACCGCGATGGCGCTCGCCACGCCCGCGTCCCGGTCGCCGAACGCCGAGTTGTACAGCTGCACCGCGAGGACGTTCGCCTCGTCCTTCGACGAGCCCGGCGGGATCACGAAGACCAGGTCGAAGATCTTCATCACGTTGATCATCAGCGTGACCACGACGACCGCGAGGACCGGCGCGAGCAGCGGCACCGTGACCCGCCGGAACACCTGCCACTCATTGGCCCCGTCCACGCGCGCCGCCTCCAGGAGCTCCCGCGGCACGCTCGCGAGCCCGGCCGCGATCAGGACCATCGCGAACCCGGCCCACATCCAGATGTAGCTGCCGATGATGGCGGGCGTGATGAGCGAAGGGCCGAGCCAGTCCACGCCGTTGTACGGCTCGCGGAAGTTCGAGGCGGGATAGCGCAGTTGGGCCCCGTCGGCCTCCTTGGGCAGGCTGAACGTCCCGTCGGCCGCGGCCTTCGTCGAGGCCACCACCTCGCCGCCCTTGACCGCCTCGATCTTGATGCCGGGGTAGCCGAACTCGGCGGCGTCCGGCGCGTTCAGCTTCCCCCGGCCCTTGCCGCGGGTGAAGTCCTGCCAGGCCGTGCCGGTGACCTTGCCCGGGTCGGCCGACGCGGCCTTCGCGGACTTGGCGTCGTCGGGCATCTGGTCCGGCGGCACACCGGTGAGCGGCAGCGCCACCGGCTCGCCCGCCCGCACCGGCTCCTTGGTGATGAAGGCGCCGCCGCCCGCGGACTCCAGCGGGGAGCGGGCGCCGGGGTGGCCCCGCGGGAAGCTCGACGACTCGGCGAACGTGTCGTGCACGCCCACCCACAGCGCGTTGGCGACACCGCGGTCGGGGTCCGACTCGTACACGAGCCGGAAGATGATGCCCGCCGCCAGCATCGAGATCACCATCGGCATGAAGATGATGAGCTTGAACGCCGTGCCCCAGCGCACCCGTTCGGTGAGGACCGCGAAGATCAGGCCGAGCGCCGTGGTCAGCGCCGGGGCCGCCACCAGCCAGATCGCGTTGTTCTTGACGGCGGTACGGATCCCGTCGTCGGAGAACATCGTCTCGTAGTTGTCGAGACCGGCGAAGTCACCGGCCTTGTCGAAGAAGCTCCGGCCGACCGAGTAGCCGATCGGATAGAGCACGAGCGCGCCGAGCAGGACGAGGGCGGGCAGCAGGAAGAGCACCGCGACCGTCCTGCGGGTCGCGGTGACGCTCCTGCGGGGACCGGCCCGGTCCGGGCCGGTCTTGGGCGTGTGCGGCGTCGCGTCGGCCGGGGGCACCGCCGCGGGGCCCCCGGCGTCCGGGGTCGTCATCGCCCCGTCAGCTGTTCTTGTACGCCTTGGCCGCCGCGTCCTCCAGCGTCTGCTGGGTGCCCGCGACGTTCTTCGGGTTCTTCAGGAAGTCCTGCAGCGCCTTCCACTCGCCCTTGCCGGGCGTGCCGCCGAAGGACTGCGGGGCCTGGTCCGACATGTCGAAGCGGATGTCGTCGCCCGCCTTGATCAGGGCGTCGGCGATGCCGCGCTGCACGTCGTTCGGGTACGCCTTCAGGTCCAGGCCCTTGTTCGGCGACACGAAACCGCCCGCCTCGGCCCAGATCTTCGCGGCTTCGGGAGTGGCCAGGAACGTGAGCAGGGCCTGCGCGCCCTTGCTGTCCTTCAGCGCCACGGCCGCGTCACCGCCGACCACGGCCGGTGACTTGTCCCCGACCGCCGGGAACGGGAACACCTTCGCGTCCGTGCCCACCTCGGCCTTGGTCTCCGCGATCGAAAGGGACACCATGTCGCCCTCGAAGACCATGCCCGCCTTCGGCTGGTCGCCGCCGGTGAAGGTCTGCTTCACGGACGCCGGGAACTCCGTCTGCAGCGCGCCGTCGGCGCCCCCGGCGATGAACCCCTTCTTCCCGAAGTAGCTCCCGAGCGTCGTCAGGGCGGCCTTCACGGACGGATCCGTCCACTTGATCTTGTGCTGGGCGAGCTGGTCGTACTTCTCCGGACCCGCCTGCGAGAGGTAGATGTTCTCGAACCAGTCGGTCAGGGTCCACGCCTCCGCGCCGCCGACGGACATCGGCGTGACGCCCGAGTCGTACACCGTCTGCGACGTCTTCATGAACTCCTTCCAGGTCTTGGGTTCCTGGGCGCCCGCGTTCTCGAAGACCTTGGTGTTGTACCAGACCAGCGACTTGTTGGCGGCCTTGAAGTAGACGCCGTACTGCTTGCCGTTCACCGCCCCGAGGTCCTGCCAGCCCTGGGCGTAGTTCTTGTCGAGCTGCTTCTGCGCCTCCGCGCCGACCGGCTTGGCCCACTTGTTCGCCACGGCCTGCTCGATCGCGCCGACCTGCGGCAGCATCGCCACGTCCGGCGGCTGGCCGCCCGCCACCTTCGACTCCAGGAAGCTGATGATGGGGTCCTGGGCCGGTACGAACGACACCTCGGCGCCCGTACGCTTCTCGAACTCGTCCAGGACCTTGAGGAACACCTTCCGTTCGGCGCCGCCCCAGACGGCGGCCACCGACACCTTCTCGCCGTCCAGCTTGGGCAGTTGCACGGTGGCCGCGCTCTCCTTGCCGCCACCGCCTGCCTTGTCGTCGTCCTTGTCGTCGCCCCCGCAGGCGCTGAGCCCCAGCGCGAGGACGCCGACGGCGGCGACCGCCTTGGCGGCCGTCCCACGCGTGCGACGAGCGCGACGTGTACTGGGTGTGCGTGTACGACGTGTACTGGGTGTGCGTGTACGAAGAGTGCTGCGCATCACTGCCCCGTTCTCTTCCCCGACAGGTCCCGTTGCGTCTGTCTACGCCCGCGTGGTCAAGGGCGGCAAGATGGTCTACGGCGCCAAGTCGGTGATCGTGATGGCGTTGTGACGTGCCGTCATCTGGCGTGGGCGCCCTTTCGGACGGGGGTCGCCGGGGGTTGCGTACGCCTTTCGCCCCAGCTGTTCCCCCACCTCCCACCGCGCCTTCCGTCCCACCGCTGCGCGGTGGGTTTTCCCACCCGCCCGCCCGTGGTCGTGGGGCGCGGCTTGCCCTCGCGGGCGGCGGGCGGCGGGTGGCGCGCGGCGGGCGGCAGGCGGCTGGGCGGGCGGGCGGTTGCGGTTGCGTCGCCCGTGCGGCTCGCTACCGGGGCGCCTTCCGTCCCGCCGCTGCGCGGCGGCTCTCCCACCCGCCCGCCCGTGATCGTGGGGCGCGGCTTGCTCCAGTGGGGGAGGCGGGGTGGAGGAGTGGCGGGGTGGCTGCGGCTGCATCGCGCGTGCGGCCCGTGGGGCGACGCCCTTCGCCCGCCGCTGCGCGGCGAGTTCACTCGCCCGCCCGTGGTCGTGGGCGCGGCTTGCCCTTGGGGGGGGCACCCGCTTGGGGGTGGCAGCTTTGCCGTCCCGCGCTGTGGGGAGTTGGGCCGCCCAAGGGGCGATGGGGGTGCCCCTGCTCGAGCGAAGCCGAGAGCTCGGGGGAGGATGGGCGCGGCCTGGTTCGGCGGTGGCTGTGGCGTGGGGGTGTCCCGCCTTGGGCCCGGTGGGTCTGTGGTGTCCGTCGTCCCGTGCTGTGGGTGACTGGGTCACGCAGAGGGCGTCGGGGGAGGGTGGGCGCGGCCTGGTTCGGCGGTGGCTGTGGCGTGGGGGTGTCCCGTCTTCGGTCCGGTGGGTCGGCGGTGTCTGTCGCCCCGCCCTGTGGGCAACTGGGTCAGCCAGAGGGCGTCGGGGGAGGGTGGGCACAGCCCAGGGCAACGGTGTCAGTGCGGTTGGCGTTCGCCCCGTACGCGGACGCGGGTGCGGGTGCGGCGGGTGCGCCGCAAGTGCGCCCCCGTCCGCCGACGTCGGCCTCGCTCGTGGCGCTCAAGCCGACGTCACAGCAAGGAAGGGACCCGTTCCGCCGACACCGAGCGCGCCGCCCGGTCCAACGCACTGGCGAGCAGCGCCAGATCCGTCGGCCCGTTCCCCAGCTCCCGCACGGGCCTCCGCGTCGGCGGATCCCCCATCCGCTCCCACTCGACCGGCACCACCGTGGGCCGCAGCGTCGCGGTCCGCGGAATCCGCCCGGTGACCCGCCCCGCCTGGAAGGCGGCCCCCCGCCCGTCCAGGCCCCGCAGCACACCCCGCCCGGGAGCGGGGTCGTCCGGCCCGGACCCGACGGCGTCGAGCGCGACCAGGAGCCCGGCCCGCCGCCCCACCTCCGAGGCCCCGGCCCGCTCACCCCGCGCCGCCACGACCAGGTGCACACCGAGCCGCTCCCCGTCCCGCGCCACCGCCTCCAGGGCCCGCACCACGGACCCGGCGGCGGGCCGCCCGGGCGACCCGAGCGCGGGCGCGAGCAGTGCGTCGAAGTCGTCCACGAGCACGACGAGCCGCGCGAGCGGCGGCCCGGGCTCGGCCCGCCCCGCCGCGATGGGGCGCAGCCGCATGGTGGCGCGCGTCGGGGAGTCGAGGTCCCCGCTGTCGGGGGTGCTCGTGCCGCGGGAGTCGCCCGGTCCGCCCGGTCCGCCCGGTCCGTGGAGGCCGTTGGGGCCATTGGACCCGCCGGAGCCACCGGACCTGCTGGAGCCAGCAGAGCCGCCGGGCCTGCCGGGGGCACCGGGCCTGCTGGGGCCACCTGAGCCGCCGGACCCGCCGGACCCGCCGGACCCGCCGGAGCCAACGGACCTGCCGGAGCCACCGGAACCGCCGGACCTGCCGGAGCCACCTGAGCCGCCGGGGTCACCGGGCCTGCCAGGGCCACCTGACCCGCCGGGGCCACCGGAGCCGCCGGGGCTGCCGGGGCCGCCGGAGCGGCCAGGGCCACCGGAGCCGCCGGGGCCACCAGAGCCACCGGGCCCACCGGAGCCACCAGATCCGCCCGGCGCGGCAGCGCCACCCGCACGCCCCGCCCCGAGCGACCCCCCGGCCTCCGCCCCGGAAGACCGCTGCGTGACCATCCGCCCGGACACTTCCTGCTGCGTGTGCCACTCGGCGAACCCGACCCGCCCCAGCAGCTCCGCCCGCCGCTTCAGCTCGGCCGTCAGGGACTGGGCGAACTCCCGCATCCGGACGGGGTCGTTGGCGGCGAGGTGCGTGGTGACGTGGGGCAGATCCATACAGGCCCGCAGGCCGTCACCCGGCCGCTCCCCGCCCCCGACCCCGATGCCGCCCCCGCTTCCGCCGCCCGTCCCGGAACCGTTGCCCGGTCCGCCGTCGCGGCCGTCGATGAGGACGATCCCGAGCCGGTCGGGCCGTTCGGCGGCCGCGAGGGACGCCGCCACCGACCGCAGCAGCTCCGTTCGCCCGCTGCCCGTGGGCCCTTCGATCAGTAGATGCGGGCCGTCCGCGACGAGGTCCGCGACCACCGGCCCCCGCGCCCCCGCCCCGAGCACCGCCCAGGCCCGCCCGCCCAGCGCCTGCGCGTCGTCCGCGGCGTCCGCCCATCGCGCCATCAGCGAGGCGGGCGTGGCCCGGGCGAGTCCCAACTCGTCCAGGAGGCGCGCCGATTGGGGCAGCGGCACGGCCACCCGGGCCTGTCCGCCACCCGTGCCCGCCCCGTCGGGCCGCAGTGGCGCGAGCGCCCGCGCGAACCGCTGCGCCCACGCCGCCGACACCGCGTCCACCACGGCGACCGTGCCCTGCCCCGCGGGCCGCCCGTCCGCCGTGCGCAGCACCCGCAGCGCCGTCGCCACGTCCCCGCTGAGCAGCGCCGCCGCCCCGCACGCGCGGAACGCGGGCGACACCTCGCACGCCGCCTCGTACGTATCCGTCACCGGCGACGTGGGCGACGCCGTCGTCGTCTCGGCCAGGCACACCACATGGATCCCGGCCCTGGCCCCTTCGCGCGCGAGCCGCACGGCGGCCTCCCGCAGCCCGGCCGACCCCGGATCCCCGTCCACGACCACCACCGTGCGCGGCCCGGCCGGAGGCACGCTCTCGGCGTGCCCGCCCAACGGGCCTCCGGAGAACCCCGGTTGGCCGGATGCCGCCCCGAACTCCACCTCCGCCCCGGCCGGTTCAGCCGGTTCGGCAGGCTCGTCGAGGCGTCGTAGCAACTCGCCCGTCCGGGCCGCCGCCTGGTCCCTGTCGTACGCGAGCAGCAGCCGGCAGTCCTGCCCGTGGCCGGGCCTGACGTGCGGCAGCCAGCCGAGCCAGGCCCACTCGTCGGCCCGCTGCCGCGGCGTACGCGTACGGTCCGTGCTGATCAGCACGATCTCCAGGGCGCCGGGCGAGTGCAGCGCCGCCAACTGCGCGAGCACCGACCTCGCCAGGCCCGCGAGCCGTTCACGCGGCCCCGCGAGCCCCAGCGCCCCCGCCTCCCGCAGGCTCACCGTCACCGGCACCGCGGGCAGCAGCCCGTCCGCGCCCGGTGCGGCCCGGTCGACCGTGCCGAGCCGCACGGCCAGCGCCTCCGGATGCCCGGGGCCGCGCTCCCAGAGCCGCGCCCCCGGCCCGAGCGCCGTCAGGAGCAGCGCCGCCGCGTCGGGCCACGCCTCGGGCACCCGCGCGCCCGCGTCGGCCGTCCCCTCGGCGCCGGCCGCCTCCGTCCCGCCCGGCCACCCGTCCTCGTACGCCCCCGCGTTCCGGGGTCCGTCGTACGTCTCGTCGTACGCGGCGTGCTCCCGCTCCGCCTCCTCGCCCCGCCCACCGGCCAGCCGCCGCGCCCACGCGGACAGCCCGCCGCGCTTGCGCACCCCACGCGGCACGGTCGTCCCCCGGGGCGGAGTACCGGCCCGGTGCCGCTCCATCTCCGGCACCCCGCCCTGCTGCGGCACCACGGGTGTCTCGGGAGGGGTGGGGGAGCCGGGGGACATGGGGGAGGCGGAGGTGCCGGGAGAGGCGGGGGAGGCCGGGGGCATCCCAGAGGGGGTGGGGGGTGTGGGAGCTGCGGGGTGCCTGGGGTGCCCGGCATGCCCAGGGTGCTCAGGGTGTCCGAGCTGCTCGGCGTGCCCGGGGTGCCCAGGGTGTCCGGGGTGCCCGGGGTGTCCGGGGTGCCCGGGGTGCGAGGGTGCTGCCGGGTGGGCAGGTTGTTGTGTGGGTGGCGCGGTGGGCGCGGGAGTTCCCTGGGCCCCCGGCATCCCCTGAGCCCCGGGCATCCCCGGGGCAGCAGGGGTCCCTGGGGCAGCAGGAGCCCCCGGGGTTCCGGGCGCGCCCGGCGTCGCAGAGGTCTCGTGCGCTCCGGGCATCCCTGGTGTCACAGGGGTCCCTGAGGCTCCAGGCATTCCTGCGGTTACAGAGGTCCCCGGACCGCCAGGCACACCCGGCGTCGCGGAGGTGCCCGGAGTGCCAGGCGCACCCAGCACGGCAGAGGTCCCCGAAGTGCCAGGCACACCCGGTGTGGCAGGGGCCCCGGGACCGCCAGGCGCACCCGGCGCCGCAGAAGTCCCCTGGGTTCCGGGCACACCCGGAACCGCAGACGTTCCGGATGCTCCGGACAACCCCGCGGGCACAGACGTCCCCCTGGGCCCAGGCACCCCGGGAGCCGCCGACGCCCCCGTGGCCCCATGCATCCCAGGCGCCCCAGGAGCCCCGACGGCCCCGGCGCCCTCCGACGCACCCAGACGCCCGCTCTCGCTCCCGGGCCCACCCCCATGCCCGCCCGCACTGCCCTCGGCGGCCCCCCAGTCCGCCGACCCGTACGCATGCTGAGCCGAGCCGCCCCCCGGCCGCACATCCCCGCGCCGTACACCCCCCGGCCGTACATCCCCGCCCCCGGGACCCGACTGCCACCTGTCCTCAGCCGGTCCTGCTCCAGCCCCACCCGTTCCTGTTCCAGCCCCAGTCGTTCCGGCCCCAGCCCCGCCCGGGACCGTGTGCCCAGACCCCACCGGCACCCCGACACTGGGCCCCGAACCCAGCGGCACCCCCTGTACAGGGACCCCCGTCCCCTCCAGGGCGGCGATCCGCACCCGCACATGCCCCTCCCCGTCCGAGGCCGTCGGCAGCGCGTCGTCCGTGGCGTCGCCCGCGGTGAGGCGCAGCACGGACTCGCCGACGCGCAGGAGGGAGCCGGAGGCGAGGCGGACCGGGCGGTCGGAGATGGCACGGCCGTCCACCGTCGTGCCGTTGGTCGAGCCGAGGTCGGTGACCGTGACGCGGCCGTCCGGGTCCAGGGTGACCGCGCAGTGCAGTCGGGAGACGTCCGGGTCGTCGAGGGGGACGTCGGCCTGCGCGGAGCGGCCGACGCGGATCTGGCCGCCGTGCAGCAGGTGCACGCCGCCCGCGTCGGGGCCCGCGACCACGTGCAGCCGGGCGGTGGCCTCGGCCAGGTCGGGTCCTGGCTCGGCGGGGGTGCCGACGGACAGCACGGCGCCGTCGACCAGGGGCGGCTCGCCGAGCGTGCAGCGCTGGAGGTCGAGGCGGTCCGACTGGGCGTAGAGGACGGTGGGTCCGTCGCCCGTGGTCACGGCCGCGGCCAGGCCGGACGCGACCGCGGCGAGGGCGGTCCCGGCGGGGGCGGTGACCAGCACGTCGCAGGCCGCCGAGGGGCGTCCCCCCGGCTCGGTCTGGCCGCCACGCGGCCCGAGGACGGTCAGCCGGATCTGCATCGCCGTCAGCGGTCCCTTCCTGCGCTGGGCGCCCGGCACGGGGACTCGCGCTGTGATTCCCCCCACCGCACACGGGCACGTCGGCCAGTACGGACAGCATCCTCGCACCTGCCACTGACAACACGCCCGCCCCCCACCCGCATTTGATCTTGATTGGTCGCCTCTGCTCGGAAACGTGCCCGCAAAGTGCCTGCTCGGACCGATGTGGGCGGTGATGACCACGCGGCCGCGGCGACTGCCGGGACCGGAGCCGGACCGGAGCCGGACCGGAGGCGGACCAGGGCCGGGACCAAAGTCCGTTTCCGCGGTTCCCGGCGTCTCCCGGCACTCCCTCGGCAACCAACCACGCTGGTGGAGCGTCTTCCCTCCGAACAAAGGTCCGTCGCGGGTCCGATTCCGGCCGCCGGGAGGCGCAAGATCGTCGGACGGTGCCCCGTTCGGCGGCACTACAGTGGGTCGGAACGCTGTACCGGACGACGGGGCGGCGAAGAGCACACCAGCACCGCAGGACGCGGAGCGGCGCCACCGCGCAGCGGGGCGGCACCACCGCACCGCGGGACCACAGACCAGCCAGATCAGCAGGGAGCGCATGACGTGCGGCCGGTAGGCAGCAAGTACCTGCTCGAGGAGCCGCTCGGGCGCGGCGCCACGGGCACCGTCTGGCGAGCCCGCCAGCGGGAGACCGCGGGCGCCGAGGCGGCCGTTCCCGGCCAGCCCGGCGAGACCGTCGCGATCAAGGTCCTCAAGGAGGAGCTGGCCAACGACCCGGACGTGGTGATGCGCTTCCTGAGGGAGCGCTCCGTCCTGCTCAGGCTGACGCACCCGAACATCGTGCGCACCCGCGACCTGGTCGTCGAGGGCGATCTGCTCGCCCTGGTCATGGACCTCGTCGAGGGCCCCGACCTGCACAAGTACCTGCGCGAGAACGGCCCGTTCACGCCGGCCGCGGCGGCGCTCCTCACCGCCCAGATCGCCGACGCGCTCGCCGCGAGCCACGCCGACGGCGTCGTGCACCGCGATCTGAAGCCCGCGAACGTCCTGGTCAAGCAGGACGCGAGCGGCATGCACCCGATGCTCACGGACTTCGGCATCGCCCGCCTCGCTGACTCCCCGGGCCTGACCCGCACCCAGGAGTTCGTCGGCACGCCCGCGTACGTCGCGCCGGAGTCCGCCGAGGGCCGCCCGCAGACGAGCGCCGTCGACATCTACGGCGCGGGCATCCTGCTGTACGAGCTGGTCACGGGCCGTCCCCCGTTCGCCGGGGGCTCCGCCCTCGAAGTGCTGCACCAGCACCTGAGCGCCGAGCCGCGCCGCCCCTCGACCGTGCCCGACCCGCTGTGGACGGTCATCGAGCGCTGCCTCAGCAAGGACCCCGACCGCCGCCCCAGCGCCGAGAACCTCGCGCGCGGCCTGCGCGCCGTCGCCGACGGCATCGGGGTGCACGCCAGCGCCGCGCAGATCGCCGCCGCGGAGGGCGTGGCCGCCCTGCTCGCCCCGGACCCGGCGCCCGCCCCGGTGCCGGACACCCCGGGCGCGGCCGACCCCACCCAGGTGCTCCCGAACACCAACGCGGGCGGGTACGACCCGGCCGCCGCCACCAGCGTCCTGCCGCACACCGGCGGCCCCCAGGGCCCGAACGCCGACCCCACGGCCGTCATGCCGCCGGTGGGCCCCGGCCAGCCGGGCGGCAACCCCGACGAGCCGCACCCCTGGCAGAACCAGATGCGCGCGGCCCGCGACCGCAACGACCAGACGCAGGTGCAGTACCTGGACCCGAGCCAGGACCCGCTGCGCCGCCGCCCGCAGCGCCAGGTGGCCCGCCCGCAGCAGCCCCAGCAGCCGCAGCCGTACGCCCCGCAGCACCAGCCGCAGCCGTACCAGCCGCCGCAGCAGCCGCGCCAGATGCAGCCGCAGCCCCAGCCGTACGCGCCCCAGCCGCAGCCGTACCAGCCGCCGCCTCAGCAGCCCGCCCCGCCGCCGCAGCCCGCGGCCCCGGAGCCGCGCCGCCAGCGGCAGCCGAACCCGAACCGGACCCGGATCCCCGGCCTCGGCTGCCTCAAGGGCTGCCTGGTCGTGCTCGTGATCCTGTTCATCGCGAGCTGGCTGGTCTGGGAGCTGAGCCCGCTCCAGGACTGGATCGGCACGACGAAGAGCTACTGGGACCAGATCAAGGACGTCTACAACACGGTGTCCGACTGGTCGGGCAAGATCAACGGGAACTGAGCGGTACCGAGCGGGAACTGAGAAAAGGCCGGGTTCGGGAGCCGAACCCGGCCGACTCTGTGGATTTGTCGACTCCTGCGGGGTGATTTCCCGTGCGGATGTGATGGTTGGTGCCCTGGCCGCGTAGTTTTGGGCCAACACACATCCGTAGGAGCAGTCTTGGGACGGAAGATCGGCAGCCGGTACACGGCCCACCAGATTCTGGGACGGGGCAGCGCCGGCACGGTGTGGCTCGGCGAAGGCCCCGAGGGTCCCGTCGCCATCAAGCTGCTGCGCGAGGACCTGGCGTCCGACCAGGAACTCGTCGGCCGCTTCGTCCAGGAGCGCACGGCGCTGCTCAGCCTCGACCACGCGCGCGTGGTGGGCGTCCACGACCTGGTGGTCGACGGCAACGACCTCGCCCTGGTGATGGACCTCGTACGGGGCACCGATCTGCGCACGCGCCTGGAGCGCGAGCGCAGGCTCGCCCCCGAGGCCGCCGTCGCGATCGTCGCGGACGTCGCCGACGCGCTCGCCGCGGCGCACGCGGCGGGGATCGTGCACCGGGACGTGAAGCCCGAGAACGTCCTCCTCGACATGCAGGGCCCCCTCGGCCCCGCCGGGGCGCACCCGGCGCTCCTCACCGACTTCGGCGTCGCCAAGCTCATCGACTCGCCGCGCCGCACCCGCGCCACGAAGATCATCGGCACCCCGGACTACCTGGCCCCGGAGATCATCGAGGGCCTGCCCCCGCGCGCGGCCGTCGACATCTACGCCCTCGCCACCGTCCTGTACGAGCTGCTCGCGGGCTTCACGCCGTTCGGCGGCGGCCACCCCGGAGCCGTCCTGCGGCGCCACGTCACCGAGACCGTGGTCCCGCTGCCCGGCATCCCCGACGAGCTGTGGCAGCTCATGGTCCAGTGCCTGGCCAAGGCCCCGGCCTCCCGCCTGCGCGCCTCCGAGCTGGGCGCCCGGCTGCGCGAGCAGCTGCCCCTGCTCGCGGGCATCCCGCCCCTGGACGTCGACGAGCCGGAGGCGGAGCCCGCCGACGAGCCGTACGAGGACACGTCCCCGGAGCCGCGCGAGAAGCCCCCGCGGCGCGGAGCCGTCCCCCTCGTCCCCGGCGCGGCACCCGCGGACGCCAACCGCGACACCCACACCTCCATGCGCGTCCCCGCCCCCGACGAGCTGGCCGGCGGCGCCCGGGGCACGGCCCGCGCCCCCCGCGCCACGGGCACCGTCCGCCCCGGCTCGGCCCGCCACAGGGCCTCGGCCAAGCGCCGCCGGGTCACGCTCGGCGTGGTGGGCGTCGTCCTCGCCGCGGCGGTGGGCGGGGGCGCCTGGTACGCCACGTCCGGGGACGACAGCGACCCCGCGACCCCCGACAACAGGAACTCGGCGCCGCCGGTCCCGTAGGCCCCCGGGGCCGCCGCCGGGGGAAGACTGCTTGCCGTAGCCGTTACGCTGGTGTGGTGGCAGTCGTCGACGTATCCGAAGAGCTCAAGTCCCTCTCCTCGACCATGGAGTCGATCGAGGCCGTCCTGGACCTCGACAAGCTGAGGGCAGACATCGCCGTGCTCGAGGAGCAGGCGGCCGCGCCGTCCCTCTGGGACGACCCGGACGAGGCGCAGAAGATCACCAGCAAGCTGAGCCACCTCCAGGCGGAGGTGCGCAAGGCCGAGTCGCTGCGCGGGCGAATCGACGATCTGGGCGTGCTCTTCGAGATGGCCGAGGAGGAGGACGACCCGGACACCCGCGCGGAGGCCGAGTCGGAGCTCACGGCGGTCAAGAAGGCGCTGGACGAGATGGAGGTCCGCACCCTCCTGTCCGGGGAGTACGACGCCCGTGAGGCGGTCGTCACCATCCGCGCGGAGGCCGGCGGCGTGGACGCCTCCGACTTCGCCGAGAAGCTCCAGCGGATGTACCTGCGCTGGGCGGAGCGCCTCGGCTACAAGACCGAGCTGTACGAGACGTCGTACGCGGAAGAGGCCGGCATCAAGTCGACCACCTTCGCCGTGCAGGCGCCGTACGCCTACGGCACGCTCTCCGTGGAGCAGGGCACGCACCGTCTGGTGCGCATCTCGCCGTTCGACAACCAGGGCCGCCGCCAGACGTCCTTCGCGGGTGTCGAGGTCCTCCCGGTGGTCGAGCAGACGGACCACATCGAGATCGACGAGAGCGAGCTGCGCGTCGACGTGTACCGCTCCTCGGGCCCCGGCGGCCAGGGCGTGAACACGACCGACTCCGCGGTCCGCCTGACCCACCTGCCCACCGGCATCGTCGTCTCCTGCCAGAACGAGCGCTCGCAGATCCAGAACAAGGCGACCGCGATGAACGTCCTCCAGGCGAAGCTGCTCGAGCGCCGCCGCCAGGAGGAGCAGGCCAAGATGAACGCCCTCAAGGGCGACGGCGGCAACTCCTGGGGCAACCAGATGCGTTCGTACGTCCTGCACCCGTACCAAATGGTGAAGGACCTGCGCACGGAGTTCGAAGTCGGCAACCCCGAGGCCGTGTTCAACGGTGAGATCGACGGCTTCCTCGAGGCCGGAATTCGCTGGCGCAAGCAGCAGGAGAAGTAATTTCGACGCTTTGTCGACAAAGCTGAGCGAGGCAACTGTCGCCCCCAGGGCGGCAGTTGCCTTTGTTTATGGGGCCTCCCGGGCCGCCTGTGGGCTTCTTGCGCCTTTTACGTCACAGTCACATGTCCGTACGCCGGTCAACTGTCCCCATAACGGGCATCGCGCCCGCAACGACCTTGACGGTGGTTCGAAAACTGGAAAGGCTAGCGAGCGGTATGCGTATCTCCGGTGCGCGTGTGATCCGGGGGGCCGAACGAGAGTCACCCCGCGACCGCGGTCCGGGGCGCTGCCTCACTGACGATTCAGCTACTGGGGGTAGCAGCCAGATGACGAAGAAGACGCGGATCCGCGTCGCGCGGATAGCCGCCGGCGCAGTGATCGCCGCGGGCGCCTCGCTGACCGCCGCCGGCGCGGCCTCGGCCCTGGACGTCGGCGTCGAGCTCGGCGGGGCCGGTGCGAGCGCCTCCGCCGACGAGAACGGCATCGGCGTCGACGTCGACCTGCCGGGCGACGACGAGGACCCGGACGAGCCCACCAACCCGCCGGAGCCGACCGACGAGCCGACCGAGCCGACGGACCCGCCCACCGAGCCGACGGACCCGCCCACGGAGCCCACGGACCCGCCCACCGAGCCGACGGACCCGCCCACGGAGCCGACGGACCCGCCCACCGAGCCCTCGGACCCGCCCACCCAGCCCACCGACCCGGGTGACAACAACGGCACGGGCGGCGGCACCGGTGGCAACGGCGGCAACGACACCGACCCCGACGGCGGCGGCTCCAACCCCGCCGAGCAGGGCGGCAAGGACAGCCTGACCGACACCGGCTCCAAGCCGGTCGAGCGGGTCTCCGACACCGGCAGCGGCAAGAACGACGGCGAGCTCGCCGAGACGGGTGCCACCGAGACCACCTTCCTGATCATCGGTGCCGCCACCATGATCGCCGGTGGCATCGGCTTCCGCTTCCTGCCGCGCCTGGCCGGCAACCGCGGCGCCGCCGCCTGATCGGACGGGGCGCCCAGGGGGACGTGCGCCACGCGGCGCGTACGGAGACGTACGCGCCGTAGCGGGCGGCGCCTCCCGAGCACCTGGTGACAGCGGAAGGGCCCGGAGCCGCATCGGCTCCGGGCCCTTCTTGCGTGTCCGTGCTCGATGGCTACGGCGACTGCTGCGACGACTACGACGACTACGCGGTCTGGTGCGCCAGCAGGGCCATCGCCGTGATCAGCACCACCAGCAGCCCTATCAGGGCCGCGGGGCTGAGGCCGCCGAAGGGGCCCTCGTGCTGCATCCGCTCCCGGTTCGCCCGGCACACGGGGCAGCGGCCCTCGCTCACAGGCGCCGCGCAGTTCGCGCACACCAACCTGTCATAGGTCATGCGCTTCTCCTCCCGCACAGTCTCAGCCTGCCCAACGCTCGGGGAACCTCAACCGTTCCCCCTACCACTGTGCCAGCTTCCGCGGAATTCGGCGCGGCCCGCCGCCCGGCCCCGGCCGACGCCCGCCCCGCCCCGTCCGCGCGAGGCCGCCCCCGTATCCTCGGGCGCCCCATTTGTTCCGGGTCGGATCCGCAACAAACCGCGCAACTCAGGACGCCGACTGCGCGGCCCCTTCCGGTTCGCGTATGGTCACGCTCACCTACCCCCGGCTACCCGTGGTGCATCCGTGATCCGATTCGACAATGTGTCCAAGGCCTATCCGAAGCAGAACCGCCCGGCCCTCCGCGATGTGTCGCTGGAGATCGAGAAGGGCGAGTTCGTCTTCCTGGTGGGGTCATCCGGCTCCGGAAAGTCGACCTTCCTGCGGCTGATCCTCCGCGAGGAGCGCACCAGCCACGGCCAGGTGCACGTCCTGGGCAAGGACCTGGCCCGGCTCTCCAACTGGAAGGTGCCGCACATGCGCCGCCAGCTGGGCACCGTCTTCCAGGACTTCCGCCTCCTGCCGAACAAGACCGTCGCCGAGAACGTGGCCTTCGCCCAGGAGGTCATCGGCAAGTCGCGCGGCGAGATCCGCAAGTCCGTGCCCCAGGTCCTCGACCTCGTCGGCCTCGGCGGCAAGGAGGACCGGATGCCCGGCGAGCTGTCCGGCGGTGAGCAGCAGCGCGTGGCCATCGCGCGGGCCTTCGTCAACCGGCCGAAGCTGCTGATCGCCGACGAGCCCACGGGCAACCTCGACCCGCAGACCTCGGTCGGCATCATGAAGCTCCTCGACCGCATCAACCGGACCGGCACCACCGTCGTGATGGCCACCCACGACCAGCAGATCGTGGACCAGATGCGCAAGCGCGTCATCGAGCTGGAGAAGGGCCGCCTGGTCCGAGACCAGTCCCGCGGCGTCTACGGCTACCAGCACTGACCCGGCCGTCGGCGCGCGCCCGCCGCCCCCGCCGCACCGCTCCCCCTGATCCATTGAAAGGCCGCCATGCGCGCCCAGTTCGTCCTGTCGGAGATCGGCGTCGGTCTCCGCCGCAATCTCACGATGACCTTCGCGGTCGTCGTCTCCGTAGCGCTCTCGCTCGCCCTCTTCGGGGGCTCGCTGCTCATGCGCGACCAGGTGAGCACGATGAAGGGCTACTGGTACGACAAGGTCAACGTCTCGATCTTCCTGTGCAACAAGGCGGACGCCGAGCAGGACCCCAAGTGCGCCAAGGGCGCCGTCACGAACGAGCAGAAGGACCGGATCCTCACCGACCTGAAGAAGATGCCGGTCGTCGACACGGTCCAGCACGAGACGGCGGACCAGGCGTACAAGCACTACAAGGAGCAGTTCGGCGACTCCCCGCTGTCCAGCTCGCTGACGCCGGACCAGATGCAGGAGTCGTACCGCATCAAGCTGAAGGACCCGGAGAAGTACCAGGTGGTCGCGACCGCCTTCTCCGGGCGGGACGGCGTGCAGTCCGTGGAGGACCAGAAGGGCGTCCTGGACAACCTCTTCGAGCTGCTCAACGGCATGAACTGGGCGGCGCTCGCGGTGATGGCGCTGATGCTCGTCGTCGCGCTGATGCTGATCGTCAACACGGTGCGCGTATCGGCGTTCAGCCGTCGCCGTGAAACCGGGATCATGCGGCTCGTCGGCGCGTCCAGCTTCTACATCCAGATGCCGTTCATCCTGGAGGCCGCGGTCGCCGGACTGATCGGCGGCGGGCTCGCGTGCGGATTCCTGCTCCTCGGCCGGTACTTCATCATCGACCACGGCCTTGAGTTGTCCGAGAAGCTCAACCTGATCAACTTCATCGGCTGGGACGCGGTGCTCGCGAAGCTGCCGCTGGTGCTCGCCATCGGCCTGCTGATGCCCGCGCTCGCCGCCTTCTTCGCCCTGCGCAAGTACCTGAAGGTGTGAGACGGCAGGCATCTCCCGCTCCTTCGGGTGTGAGGAGTGCCTCGGGCGCCGTGCGGTCAACCGGCCGTGCGGCGCCCCTCGTTGTCCTAGACTCACCGACATGTCAGGCCCTGATTGGCACGCCGAGCCCCGCCGCATCCGCCGCGGGGCGGCCCTGACGTTGGTCTTCGCAAGCGTCCTCGCCACCGGTGCGGCCACCGGATCCTGGTCCGAGGGCGCCGAGGAAGGCCGGAACAAGGCAGTTCCCTCGACCCGCTCGGTCTCCGCCACCCGCGACGTGCGGGACTCCGATCCCGCCGGCCCCGTCGATCCCGCCGACCGCGACCCCGCCGACGAGGCCGCCGAAGCCGCCGCCGAGGCGATGGCCGACGGCAAGTCCGGCAAGAAGGCCGCCGAGGACGTGGTCAGCCGCAGCGGCGACCGCTGGGCGTCGGTCTACTCCCAGGGGGAGTACCGCGAGTTCGAGCAGTCCCTCGACGGCGCCTACACCGGCGTCGGCCTGTGGGCCAGGCGCGAGGCCGACGGCAGGATCGAGGTGTCCCGGGTGCAGCGCGGCGGGCCCGCCGACCGGGCCGGCATCCACGAGGGCGACAAGCTCACCGCCATCGACGGCAAGGACGTCACCGGCCGCCCCGTCACCGACGTCGTGTCCCTGCTGCGCGGCACCCGCGCGAACACCCCGGTCACCCTCGGCCTCAAGCGCGGCACGCGCGCGTGGACCGAGACCCTGCGCCGCGCCCGCCTCTCCACGGACTCCGTGACCGTCACCCGGCTCCCCGGCGGCGCCGTGATGATCAAGGTCGCGGCGTTCACGAAGGGCTCCGGGGAAGCCGTGCGCAGGGCGGTGCGCCGGGCCCCCGCGGGCGCCGGGATCCTCCTGGACCTGCGCGGCAACTCCGGCGGCCTGGTCTCCGAGGCCACCACGGCCTCCTCCGCGGTCCTGGACGGCGGCCTCGTCGCGACGTACGACGTCCGCGGCAAGCAGCGCGCCCTCCACGCCGAGCAGGGCGGGGACACCACCAGACCCGTGGTCGCGCTCGTCGACGGCGGCACGATGAGCGCGGCCGAGCTGCTCACCGGGGCCCTCCAGGACCGCGGCCGCGCGGTCGTCGTGGGCTCCAGGACGTTCGGCAAGGGCTCGGTGCAGCAGCCGAGCAGGCTGCCGGACGGCTCCGTCGCCGAGCTGACCGTCGGGCACTACCGCACCCCTTCGGGGAAGGCGGTCGACGGCCGGGGCATCACGCCCGACCTGGTGGTCGAGGACGGTGCCCAGGAGCGGGCCGAGAAAGTATTGACTGGCCTCGGGCCCCCCTCGTAGTGCGAAAATGGCGGGACTATGGCGAAGGAAAAGGTAAAGCGCAAGGCCGCCAAGGCCAACGAGAAGGCCCCCGCCCGGAAGATGGTCGCGCAGAACAAGAAGGCGCGGCACGACTACCACATCCTGGACACCTACGAGTGCGGCCTCGTCCTGATGGGCACCGAGGTCAAGTCGCTGCGCCTCGGCCGGGCCTCCCTGGTGGACGGCTTCGTGCACATCGACGGCGGCGAGGCGTGGCTGCACAACATCCACGTCCCCGAGTACGTGCAGGGCACCTGGACCAACCACTCCGCCACGCGCAAGCGCAAGCTGCTGCTGCACCGCGCGGAGATCGACAAGCTGGAGTCGAAGTCCCAGGAGACGGGTCACACGATCGTGCCCCTCGCCCTGTACTTCAAGGACAGCCGGGTCAAGGTCGAGATCGCCCTCGCCAAGGGCAAGAAGGAGTACGACAAGCGGCAGACGCTGCGGGAGAAGCAGGACACCCGCGAGACGAACCGGGCGATCTCGGCGGCCAGGCGGCGGCAGGGGATCGGCTAGCGAGACCCTTGTGCGGGACCGGCTGTCCCAAGCCCGCGGGAATAGGCTGGCACGGGTCAGCGTTGGTCACGTACGATGGCTCATGCCTCTCCTGAAGAGGTGAGTGCCCTCCTCGGAGGGTTTGAAAAATCAACATGGGGATGATCGGTTTCGACAGCGGATGTCGAAGCAGGGGAAGCGTGTCGAGGAAGCGGCAATGATCTCGTTAACCATATGTCGCAACCAATAATCGCCAACACCAAGCGCGATTCCTTCGCCCTCGCTGCCTAAGTAGCGACTTGCGAAGTGTCAGCCCGGGGCTGTTCCCGACCCGGATCCTGGCATCAGCTAGGGAACTAAACTTCTAGACCCGGTCACGGGGTCTGGGAGGAAATCAAACAGTGACTGAGCCCGTCGGAGACTTGTCCACGAGATCTCCGGGGCTGAGAAAATCGCAGTGGACTGCACACGGAGAAGCCCTGATTCTGCACCGTTGGACGCGGGTTCGATTCCCGCCATCTCCACGAAGTCGACAGGCGACGTGTGCCCGCGGACAGCGCGGGCCACGTCGCCTTCGTCGTTTCTGCGCGGCTGCGCCGCGCGTCGCGGGGGCTCTGCCACCCGCACCCCCCGACGTGGGTGCGGCTGGGCCACGCGGCATACGTGACCGGTGTGGGGTCTGTCGCCGCGCGGTGGCTTCGGGGATGCTCCAGGGTCATGAGAAGACCCGTGAGACGCGTCAACCACCGCATGCGCCACTGGATCTGGCCCGCCGTTCTCGGCCTCGCCGTGGCCACCCTCTCTTTCGGCTCCCTCAGTGCCCCGGCCGGGGCCGACTCCGAGCGGAGCGGGCTGCCCGAAGCCATCGACACCATCCTCGGCGACCCCCGCATGGAGGGTGGCGCGGCCAGCGTCGTGGTCGCCGACGCGGAGTCCGGCGACATCCTCTACCAGCATCTGCCCAGCGGGCGCCTCATGCCCGCCTCCAACACCAAGATGCTCACCTCCGCCGCCGCCCTGGAACTGCTCGGCCCCGACCACCGGTTCCGCACCGACGTGCTCGCCGCGGGCGACCGGCACGGACCCGTCCTCAAGGGCGACCTGTACCTGCGCGGCACCGGCGACCCGACGACGCTCGCCAAGGACTACGACAAGCTGGCCGCGGACATCGCCGCCAAGGGCATCAAGCGCGTCTCCGGGCGGCTCGTCGCCGACGACACCCGCTTCGACGACCGACGCCAGGGCGACACCTGGGGCGCCGACGACGAGTCCTCGTACTACGCCGCGCAGATCTCCGCGCTGAGCGTCGCCCCCGACACGGACTACGACACGGGCACCGTCATCGTCGAGGTGGCGCCGGGCGCCGCCGCCGGGGACAAGCCGCGCGTCACCGTGACCCCGAAGACCGACTACGTAGACATCGATCTGCGCGCCAAGACGGTCGCCGCGGGCGGTGGCGACACCATCGCCGTCGAGCGGCAGCACGGCAACAACACGATCACCGTCACCGGCAACGTGCCCGTCGGCGGCTCCACCACCAAGGAGTGGATCACCGTCTGGGAGCCGACCCGGTACGCCGCCGCGATCTTCCGGGACGCGCTGGCCGCCCACGGCGTGAAGGTGAGCGGACCGACCCGGGCCGGGATCGCGACCCCCGCGGGGGCGCGCGAGCTGGCCTCGCACGACTCCATGCAGCTCAGGGACCTGCTGATCCCGTTCATGAAGCTGTCCAACAACATGCACGCCGAATCCCTGACGAAGGCCATGGGGCACAAGGCGACCGGGCGGCCGGGCAACTGGCCCGACGGCATCACGGCGATCGGCGGCTACCTGAAGACCGCCGGGGTCGACCCGGGCAAGCTGCGCCAGGTCGACGGCTCCGGGCTCTCCCGCAAGGACAACGTCGCCGCCGACCAGTTCATCAAGCTGCTCCGCTCGGCCAAGGGCGAGCCGTGGTTCGCCGACTGGTACCGGTCCCTGCCGGTGGCGTGCGACCCGGACAAGTTCGACGGCGGTACGTTGCGCACCCGCATGTGTGGCACACCGGCGGCGCTCAACGTGCACGCCAAGACCGGGTCGCTGACCGGCGCGTCCGCCCTCTCCGGGTACGTGACCGACGCGGGCGGCCGCGAGCTGGTCTTCAGCATCGTCCTCAACAACTACCTGGCCTCGTCGGTGAAGGCCCTGGAGGACGCGATCGTCGTCACCCTCGCCAAGTCCGACGAGGACAAGGCCGTCCTGGTCAGGCCTCGTACGGAGCGCGGGGCCGATCGGAGCGGCGACCTCGAGTGCTCGTGGCGCAAGCCCGCGCGGTGCTGAGCAGCAGCGCGCACAGCGCCGCGGCGACCGGCACGGCGTAGGCGGCGGCGGGGTCCATGTGCTCCGCCGTCCAGCCGCCGCCCGCGGCGCCGCACGCGATGCCCCCGAGGAGCCCGGTCACGGCGAGGGTCATGGCCTCGTTCAACTGCCCCTCGGGGGCGTACCGCTGCACCAGCGTCATGCCCGTCACCATCGTCGGGGCGGTCGCCATCCCGGCCACCAGGAGCGCCCCGGCGAGCACGACGAGCGAACCCGTCGTCGCCACGGCGAGCAGCGGCAGCGTCATCAGGGCCGCCATCGCCACGCCGCACAGGACGTGCCGGCGGTCCGGGGAGCCCTTCGGCCGCAGCGCTCCGTAGACGAGCCCCGCCACGCACGAACCAGCGGCCTGCAGCGCCAGGACGACGCCCGCGGCCGCCTTGTGGCCCCGCTCGTCCGCGTAGGCGATGGTCGCGACCTCCATGGCGCCGAAGACGGCCCCGGTCGCGAGGAACACGACCAGGAGAGCGGGCATCCCGCGGGTGCGCAGCGGGGACCTGGCCCTCGGTGTCTCGTCCGTACGCTCCTGGACCGGGGGTTCCGTCGTGCGCTGCGCGGCGAAGAGCAGGACGCCCGTCAGCAGAAGCACGGCGCCCACGAGGGTGCCCGCCTGCGGGAAGAGCGCCCCGCACAGGAACGCCGCGAGCACCGGGCCGAGCATGAAGCAGAGCTCGTCCGCCGCCTGCTCGAAGGAGTTGGCGGTGTGCAGCGCGTCCGGTTCGCCCTTCAGCAGGTGCGACCAGCGCGCCCGCGACATGCCCCCGGTGTTCGGGGTCGTGGCCGTCGCCGCGTACGAGGCGAACAGCGTCCAGTCCGGCGCCCCGAAGCGCACACAGAGCAGCAGCGACAGCGAGCCGAGCACGGCAAGGACCGTGGCGGGCACGGCGACCCTGGCCTGCCCGTACCGGTCGACCATGCGGGCCGTCCAGGGCGCCACGACGGCGGTCGCGGCGAGCCCGGTGGCGGTGACGGCACCCGCGAGTGCGTAGGAGTCACGGGCCCCCGCGATCATGATCACGGCGCTCACGCTGAACATGCCCATGGGCAGTCGGGCGATGAGGTTGCCGACGGTGAAGGCGGTGGCGCCGGGTATCGCGAAGAGGCGGGCGTAGGGGTTGCGGGGCCGGTGGGTACGCGCGCGTGGGGTTCGTTTCGGCGGGGTGGTGGGGGTGGCGGACGTGGTGGGGGAGTCGGCAGGGGCCTCGGGCATGGCTTGAGCCTCGCCGCCGCGCGTGGGTGTGGTCCAACACCTTCTGGAGGGCGATTCACGCGCCTGGGTTGTAAATTCACGGGATGACCGAACCGTCGTCCGGAGGGCCGCCCCTGCCCGCGTCCGGGCCCACGCCCGCTGCTCCGCCGCCCGCCGTCCCCCGTGACGTGGACCCCCGTCTCCTGCGCGCCTTCCTCGCCGTGGCCGAGGAGCTGCACTTCACCCGGGCCGCCGCCCGTCTGTACGTGGCCCAGCAGGCCCTGAGCCGGGACGTGCGGCGGCTCGAACGGGAGCTGGCGGTCGACCTGTTCGCGCGGTCGACGCGGCAGGTGGCGCTGACCGCCGAGGGCGAGCGGCTGCTGCCGTACGCGCGCCGGGTCCTCGCGGCGCACGACGATCTTTCAGCCGCCTTCGCGCGCGGCGGCGCGACCACGGCGCTCCGGCCGCTGCTCGTCGACATCAACAGCCCCGGCCTGGTCTTCGGCCGGATCCTGGACCGGGCCCGGGAACTGGCGCCGCAGTGCGAGCTGATGGCCCGCTTCGAGAGCGGTCTGACCGGCGCCGCCGCCGAGATCGCGGCGGGGCGTCTCGACGCGTCGTTCGGCCGCTTCGCCGGACTGCCCGAGGCCGTACGCGCCGGACTCGACCAACAGCCCGTACGGTACGAGCCGATGGCGGTGCTGCTCCCCGTCGACCACCCGCTGGCGGAGCTCGACGCGGTGCCGCTCGACCGGCTCGCGGGCGAGCGCGTCTACGCGGGCGCGGGCAACGAACGCACCCCGGAGTGGACGGATCTGGCCCGCCGCCTCTTCGACGGCCGCGGCATCGAGGTCGCGCCGCCCGCACCGCTCGCCGTCGGCCCCGAGGAGTTCGCGCGGATCATGGCGAAGCACCGCAACCCCGTGCTCGCCGTCGTCGGCTTCCCCGAACTGCCCGGCAGTGTGCTGCGGCCGCTCGTCGACCCCGTACCGCTGTCGCCGGTGTCGCTCGTGTGGCGCCGCGGTCTGCGGCACCCCGGCCTCGACGCGCTGCGGCGTGCCGCGGCCGAACTGGCGGCGGAGGAAGACTGGCTGGACAGACCGGCGGACGGATGGATTCCGGCCACCGATGCACTCATCATGATGATTCAGGACTGACGTAAAACCACGGTTGTCAGCGGCGTGCGCTACATTCGGCTTCCGGGTGCAGTGTGATAAAGGGGGGCGCCTGGATCGGGTGGGGTTCCGATCCGGACGACGAGTGCCCGGTGAGTCGTACGCGCCCGCATCATGACCCGTGGGGGGTGTGCGTACGCATGGAGAACTGGCGAGAAAACGGCTCATCTAGGCCCACCGAAGGTCATTTCGGGCCCGATGGCGGACTGCCGGAGTGGTCGGGCGGACTGCCCGCGCCGACGCACGACCCGAACGAGGTCACCGTCCAGATCGACGGCGTCGGTCGGTGCCTTGCGGGGGAGTACGGCGGCTCGGCGGCCGGTGGCACCCGCGTCATGCAGGGGTTTTCAGACACCCGGAGCGTGGCCGATACACCGGTGTTCGTCGACGAGACGGGTCGCAGGAGCCGACGGTATCGCCGGATCGGCGCGGTCGTGGGCCTTCTCTGCGCGGGGTACGCCGTGGTCATGGCCGGGACGCTCGTCTCGGGCAACTCCAGCGCGCCCTGGCTGCCGGTGCCCGACCCCAAGGACGAGCAGCCCGCGAGCCAGGTCGACACCCCTGAGCTGCCGACGGAGTCGGCTGCCGGGCCGACGGCACCTGCCTCCGGAGGTGCCGGGCCGAAGTCGCCTTCCGCTTCCGCTTCTGGCTCCGCTTCCGGTTCCGGTTCTGTTTCCGCGGGCACGTCCATGGACTCGCGGGCCGGTGAGGACGGGGCGCCGGGCGCGGGCGGTGGGTCGGGGCGCTCCATACCGGGGTCACGGGGTGGTGACGCGGCGCGCGGGTCCGAGGGTTCCTCCGGGGCGCGGCCGGCGCCCGAAAGCGGCGGCGAGGCCGGCCTGCACCCGACCGGGGGCGGCGGCACGGACGGCTCGACGGCGCCCGGCGACGACGCCACGCCTCCCGGTCCGGACCCGGACCCCGGTCCCGCCGAGGAGACCGGCCCGCCCGCGGCTTCGCCCACGCGGACGCCGGACGGCGCTAGTGGCGGCGCCGAGGGAGAGGGTGGCGCCGGGGCGGACGCGGGCGGGGACGCGGGGGCCGAGGCGCGGGCCGTGTCCGACGGGCGGGTCCAGGAGGACGAGGCTGCTGGGGGCGTACGAGCATGAACTTCCGTTCCGGCGGGCGCGGGTCGGCCGAGGGCGCCCTAGCGCCTGCCCCCGCTCCAGCCCCCACCTCCACTCACGCTGCCACTCCCACTCCCACTCCCAATCCCGCTCCCACTTCTGCTTCCGCTCCTGGTGAAGCCCGAGGCCCCGCGCGTCATCGCGGGCGCGGGCGTGGACGCACCACCGCGCGCCCCCGCCGGCACCTGCGCCCCCGCCTCCCGATGCGCTACCTCCTGCCCGCACTCCTCCTCGTGGCCCTGAGCGCGATGCTGATGCTGCGCGGTTACGTACACAGCGAGATCCAGGCCGACCACCGGGTGCGCCCGCCCGCGGCCACGGACCAGGTGCCCGAGGAGATCCTCCAGGGCGGCCCGGTCATCGACACGCGCGGCGGGCGGACGCAGTCGCTGAGCGTCCCCGACCACCGCATGGTGCTGACCTTCGACGACGGCCCCGACCCGAAGTGGACCCCCAAGGTCCTCGACGTACTCGCCGAACACGACGCGCACGCCGTCTTCTTCGTCACCGGCACGATGGCCTCGCGCCACCCCGGCCTGGTGCGCCGCATGGTCGACGAGGGCCACGAGGTGGGCCTGCACACCTTCAACCACCCGGACCTGTCCTACCAGTCGAAGGAACGCGTCGACCGGGAGCTGTCGCAGAGCCAGCTGGCGCTCGCGGGCGCGGCGGGCATCCGTACGTCCCTGTTCCGGCCGCCGTACTCCTCGTTCGCCGACGCCATGGACAACAACTCCTGGCCGGTCGCCCGGCACATCGGCAGCCGCGGCTACCTCACGGTGGTCACCGACACCGACAGCGAGGACTGGAAGCGCCCCGGTGCCGACGAGATCGTCCGCCGCGTCACACCCGCCGACGGCAAGGGCGCCGTCGTCCTGATGCACGACTCGGGCGGCGACCGCTCCCAGACCGTCGCCGCGCTCGACCGCCTCATCCCCCGACTCGCCCAGCAGGGCTACGAGTTCACCAACCTCACCGAGGCCCTGGGCACCGGCGCGACCGGCGCGCACGCGCGCGTGACGGGCTTCGAACTGTGGCGCGGCAAGGCCTGGGTCCTCCTGGTCGGCGCCGCGGAACACACCACCGACGTCCTGGTGATCGGCCTGGCCGTGGTCGGCGTCCTGGTCATCGCCCGCTTCGGCCTGATGCTGCTGCTCTCGGCGGCGCACGCGCGGCGGGTCCGGAGGCGGGACTTCCGCTGGGGCGATTCCCGTCGGGACGGCTCCCCTCAGGGCGATTCCCGCCGGGGCGGGGCGGCGGTGACGGAGCCGGTGTCGGTCCTCGTCCCCGCCTACAACGAGGCGAAGTGCATAGCGAACACCGTCCGTTCCCTCACGGCGAGCGACCACCCCATCGAGGTCATCGTCATCGACGACGGCTCCACGGACGGCACGGCCCGCACGGTCGAGGACCTCGGCCTGCCGAACGTACGCGTCGTACGGCAGCACAACGCGGGCAAGCCCGCCGCCCTCAACCGGGGTCTGGCCAACGCCCGGCACGACCTCGTCGTCATGATGGACGGCGACACGGTCTTCGAGGCGGCCACCGTCCGCGAACTGGTCCAGCCCTTCGCCGACCCGCGCGTGGGCGCCGTCGCGGGCAACGCGAAGGTGGGCAACAGGAACTCCCTCATCGGGGCCTGGCAGCACATCGAGTACGTGATGGGCTTCAACCTCGACCGCCGCATGTACGACGTGCTGCGCTGCATGCCGACCATCCCCGGCGCGGTGGGTGCCTTCCGGCGCGGCGCCCTGGAGCGCGTCGGCGGCATGAGCGACGAGACGCTCGCCGAGGACACCGACGTCACGATGGCGCTGCACCGCGACGGCTGGCGGGTCGTGTACGCGGAGCGGGCCCGTGCCTGGACCGAGGCGCCGGAGACCGTGCGGCAGCTGTGGTCCCAGCGCTACCGCTGGTCGTACGGCACGATGCAGGCGATCTGGAAGCACCGTCGCGCGCTCCTCGAGTCGGGCCCGTCCGGCCGCTTCGGCCGCGTCGGCCTGCCCCTGGTCTCCCTCTTCATGATCGTCGCGCCCCTCCTGGCCCCCCTCATCGACGTCTTCCTCCTCTACGGCCTGGTCTTCGGCCCCACCCTCCAGACCGCCCTCGCCTGGCTGGGCGTCCTCACCCTCCAGGCGGTCTGCGCGGCCTACGCCTTCCGTCTCGACCGCGAACCCCTGACCCACCTCGTCTCGCTCCCCCTCCAGCAACTCCTCTACCGCCAGCTCATGTACGTCGTCCTCCTCCAGTCCTGGATCACCGCCCTCACCGGCGGCCGCCTGCGCTGGCAGAAACTGCGCCGTACCGGGGCGGTGGGAGCGCCGCCACCACAGACGCACTGGGCGTGAATGGCAAGGCCCCGAACCGGCACAGGCCGGTAATCATCGCTCGGCGTTGTGCGACTGTTAGGCAACAACGTCCCGCACAGAGCTTCGATATGCCCACATCTGTCCCCGTGCTGGGCAAACCTCACTCTCGCTTCGCGCAGTGCCCCTGGATAGCGTGGGTTCACTCAAGTGAACCCACTGAACCCACGTCCCATCGGGAGCTGACTGTGAACCGCCGACCTGCCTTGCTCGCGGTGGCCGCGCTGACGACTGCCGCGGCTCTGTCGCTCTCCGCCTGCGGTGGCGGAGACGGCGACTCCAAGAGCGACGACAAGATCGAGGGTGCCGGGAACAGCGAGACGAAGTCGCCGTCGCCGAAGGCTTCCGAGGACGCGATCGACCGTCCGGTGATCAAGCTGCCCAAGGGCGTGAAGAACGTCTTCGAGGGCGGCGAGACCGGAGAGCCGAAGAAGGACGCCGTCCTCGCGGACAGTGAGCGCCGCATCAACTCCTTGGACGAGGCGGTCACCGTCGACGCGAAGGAGCACCCGGCGCTGAAGTTCTATTCGTCGGGCGAGGCGCTGGTTTCGGCGGCGACGTACATCAAGGGCTTCTATGACGAGGACAGGTCGTTCGTAGGGACGTCGCGCTACTACAACCGCAACGTCACCATCCTGAAGAAGGGAACCGCCGCGGTGACCTACTGCATGGACTCGAGCAAGACCTATCCCATGAACCGGAAGACCAAGAAGGTCGACCGGTCGATTCCGGCCTCGGACAAGGACTACACGTTCTTCAACACCAGGCTGGAGAAGAACACCAAGGGCGTCTGGCAGACGACATCGGTCACATCCATCGAGGCGGCGAAGCAGTGCAGGTGACACAGCGGTTCGTACGGTACGTGGTGGCCCCGATGGCCGGGCTGTCCCTGGTGGCAGTGCCCGGCGTCGCGCAGGCGAGCGGCGGCAAGGGCGGCGGCAAGCACGTCGAGGGCAGCGGCAAGGGTGACATGAAGGACGGTGTCATTCGTGCCGAGACCCGGGTGACCACGTCGGGCAACGGGACCAACAGCAAGGGCAAGACCGGCACCCTCACCGCGGGTGACCACAACTGGACGCCGCCCGCCTGCTGGTACGAGCCCGCCTTCTCGCCGAAGGAGATCGAGGCGCAGGTCAAGGCCTGGCGCGGGCTCGACCTGCCGTTCCTCAGCGGGATCGGCGACTTCGTGGGCGACGTGCTGGACAGCCGCTACAAGGACGGCAAGCCGTACAAGGACTACAACCTCGACAAGCAGGGCAAGGGGATGTTCTGGGCGGCGGTGAAGAACCCCAACCGCCCGGACGACCCCGCGGCCAACGCCTGCAACAAGCAGCCGTTCTGGGTCGATGAGGGCGAGGACTCCGGCGAGCCTCTCGCCGTCAGCCCGCAGGTTCTCGCGGAGTACGCCTACGACGAACTCGAGATCCCCAGCACCAAGGTCACCCTCGCGCCCGAGGGCGAGACCAAGGTCAATCTCCCGACGTGGGCATGGCTCGACAAGGCCAGGTTCAAGAAGCTCTCGGTGACGGCGAGCCTGCCCGACACGAACCTGTCGGCCACGACGACCGCCACCCCCGAGTCGCTGCGGATCGAGCCCGGAACGAAGGACGCCGAGACGTACCCCGCCGGCGGCGTGTGCAAGATCGGCAAGGACGGCCGCATCGGCGAGCCCTACGCCAAGGGCAACGCGAAGAAGACGCCCCCGTGCGGCGTGAAGTACCTGCGGTCGTCCGGCGACGGGTCGTACGACCTGAAGGCCACCATCACCTGGAAGGTCAGCTGGACGAGCACGACCGACCCGGGTGAGCACTCGATGCCCGACGGCGAGTTCGGCGCCGACCAGAACGTCGTCGTCAAGGAGATCCAGTCCATCAACCGTTGATGACTAAGGCATGAGTGACCTGATGAGGCCGCCCCGGCTGCGTGTGCGCTGGGGCGGCCTTCTCGCGAGCGCTGAGGGCGACTCGCGATGACTTCTCGCTGCCGGGCGGGGCCATGCCGCCTATGAATCCGATTGGTTGTGTACGAGCACTGGAACGTTGGGGGCAAACGCGTCCACGGCAGCCAGGAGTCGCTCCGGGTCAAGGCGCCAGAGATTGATCGGTCGGCTGGCGAGGAGAAGTTCGTATTCCACGTGTGGAGCGATTCGCTCGGCTGATATCTGCGTCATCTTGCTGTTCGGTCCCGGGAGTTGCGGGGCCCCCGGCCGACGGTTCAGGCCGATGTGGTCGATCCCTTGACCGGTTGTCTGCTGATGCCAGACGACCACGGATGTGATGTCCGCCCACGGCACGAAGGCCTTCTGCTTCTCGTACTTGGCCGGGGCCCCGCCGAGCAGCACGCCTTCACTGTCCACTCGCAGCGCCACCAGCTGCTTCTTCCATCCCGCACCGGACAGCAGCTGGAGGGGAGTGCGGAGGAAAGTCGCTTCGTACACGCGTGGATCATTGTTGATCATGGGGGAACCTGTCCGTGGTGAGGGGGTGGGGCGTCGTCCTCGGTTGCGTAAGCAGTAAACCCGAGGGCTGCGGGTTCACGCCTTGCGCCTCAGCCACTGCCCCGGCGTGCGGCGCGGCGGGCGGGCCACGATGTCGCCGCCGGTCGACTTGCCGGTCAGCACCACGCGTAGGCGTACCGGAACCTCCGGGCCGGTCACCGAGGCGATCTTGACTTCGCCGCGGGTGTACGTGATGTCGTCGGCGTCGACCACGATGCCCGGGCCGGTCACCAGGGTCAGATTGCCGCCGATGCGCAGGTCGAGGGCGATGTGCAGGGTGTCGTAGCTGATCACGGCCTCGGTGAAGTCGAGCTTGAGGTCGGTGAACATCAGCCGGATCTCCATCCGGTGGGGAACCAGCCAGCGCCCGGCGCGCTTGCCCTCGCCGAAGCGCTGGTCGATCCGGATCACCTCGCGGGCCTGCGGCGGCATCCCTTCGAGCGGCAGGTCGGCGGTCAGCTCCGCCAGGTCGGAAGCCGTGCGCGCGGCCAGCGCCGCCTCGACGCGCTCGTCCAACTCCTCGCCCGTCAGCCGCCCGTCGCCCGCCGCGACCCGCAGGATCTCCACGGCGAAATCCCGGTCCCGGTGCGAGACCCGCTGCTCGGCCACGGGGCGACGGGGTACGGAATCGTCTGTTCTGGAGAGATCGCCTGGCATGGATCCAGTGTGGTGTCGGGCTCCGGGGACCGGCAACGGCCAGTCGGAAGAATGGGTGATTACCCTGACGGATCTCGGGGTGCCGTGGAGTCCTCAGGGGTGCTGTGCGCGCAAGCGGTCCAGCGCCGACCGACTCTCGGGGTTCGCCGCGCGGTAGATCAGCACCCGCTGGTCCGGGTCCTGGAGCGGCACCAGTACGTCGAAGTCCACGGTGATCGTGCCGACGGCGGGGTGGTGCAGCACCTTGGTCCCGCGGCCGTTGACCTTGACGTCCCCCTCCGCCCACAGGCGGGCGAAGTCCTCGTCGCGGGTGGTGAATTCGGTGATGAGGTCGGTCAGGGCCCGGTCGTCCGGGTGTGTGGCCCAGGCGGCGCGCAGGTGGGCTATGCCCTCGCGGAGGGTGTGTTCGCGGTCGTCGTAGAAGCCGCGCATCGACGGGTGCAGCAGGCACAGCCACATGGCGTTGCGGTGCAAGGGCGGGAGGGTGTCGAAGTCCGGGAGCAGGGCGGCCATTTCGGGGTTCCGGGCCAGGATGTCGTAGCGGTGGTTCATCAGCATGGCCGGGTGCGGGGACAGGTCGGTGACCAGGTGGGCCAGGGGCGGGGGCGCCGTGGTGGTGGGCTTGTCCGGGGCGCCGGGGTGCTGGTGGGTCAGGTTGAAGAGGTAGGCGCGTTCGTCGGGAGGCAGGCGCAGGGCGTGGGCCAGGGCCTGGACCACGTGGGCCGAGGGGCGCAGGCCGCGGCCCTGTTCCAGGCGTACGACGTAGTCGGTGCTGACCCCGGCCAGTTCGGCGACCTCCTCGCGGCGCAGGCCGGGGGTGCGGCGGGCCCGGCGGCGTGCGGGCAGGGGGAAGTCGTCGGGGTCCAGGCGTTCGCGCCTGCTGCGCAGGAACGCGGCCAGCTCCTGGGTCGTGTCCAGGACGGGGGTCGTCACGGTCCGTCCAACGGGCGGGGCACGATCGGCATTCCCGGGGCCCCCGGGGCCAGGGCGGGACGATGTGACGCAGTCGTTCGTAT
This sequence comes from Streptomyces sp. NPDC127108, assembly GCF_042677545.1. NCBI lineage: Bacteria > Bacillati > Actinomycetota > Actinomycetes > Kitasatosporales > Streptomycetaceae > Streptomyces > Streptomyces sp. NPDC127108. Next base: position 98,212 of record NZ_JBHXTE010000013.1, read on the forward strand.
GACGGATGTGGCCCCCGCCCCCCGGCGATTAGGCTCACGCGCTATGACGCAGCCTCCCGGCCAGCCGCCCCAGGATGGATTCGGCGCCCCGCAGCCCCAGCCGAACCAGCCCCAGCCGCCCCTCCCCGGCCAGCCGCCGGCCGCCCCGCCGCAGCCCCCGGGCCAGCCCGGCTACGGCTATCCGCAGCAGCCCCCGGCCCCGCACGGAGCCCCGCCCGCAGGACCGTACGGTCAGCCCCAGGACCCTTACGGCCAGCCGCAGGGCCAGGACCCCTACGGCCAGCCCCAGGGCCAGGACCCGTACGGGAACCCCCAGGGCCAGACCCAGGCCATGCCCCCGTACGGGCAGCAGCCTCCGTACGGGCAGCCCCAGTTCGGCGCCTACCCGCCGCCGCCCCCGGGCGGCGGTGACGCGAAGAAGCGGAACGTGATCATCGCGGTCGCCGTGGCCGCCGTGCTCGTCATCGGAGGCGGCGTCTTCTTCCTCGTCAGCGGCGGTGACGACGACAAGGACGACAAGGACAAAAAGCCGCAGGCGGACAAGAGCGCGTCCGGCGAGGTGACGCCGGGTGCGCCCGCCGAGTCGGCCGGGCCCTCCGAGGACGCGGGTGACGAGACCCCGTCCCTGCCGTCCACCGAACCCACCACCGGGATACCCAGCAGCCCGGGCGGCGGTGGCATCGGCGGCGATGACGACGACGGGCCCGCGCCCTCCACCGGGTACAAGGGGCAGTGGCAGAACGAGAAGCTCAAGACCCTCACCATCGCCGACAAGCAGACCACAGGACAGGCCGCGGGCAAGCACATCGTGTCCTACCTCGACCCCGGCGGTGACGGCATGTGCACCGGGCTCGGGCAGGACCGCGCCGGGGGGAAGTTCCGGCTCGCCCTCAAGTGCGGCAGCGGGACCAACGAGAAGTTCATCGGCGCCGATCTGTCCCGCTCCGGCGATTCCGTCGTCATGGACTGGGACAAGGGCGGCTCCGACACCCTCAAGTGGGCCGGGGGGCTCGACTGACCCGAGGCTTGACCCACGGCCTGCCCCAGGGCCCGACCCAGGGCCACGGCCTCACCCCCCGCCCCACCCCGACGTGAGCCCGAAGTTCCCCGCCGGTCACCCACCGGCACAGGGCTGAAACGCGCCGTCCCTACCTTCGGGATCATCAGCCGCTTGCCGGGGAGGCGTGGGATGAGTACCGAAGGCAGCAGGACGCAGCAGCGCGGGTCGTCGTGGATTTCGCGGTGGGATCCCGAGGACGAGGAGTTCTGGGAGCGGGAAGGGGCCCGCGTCGCCCGGCGCAACCTCGTCTTCTCGATCCTGTCCGAACACATCGGGTTCTCCGTCTGGACCCTGTGGTCGGTCATGGTGCTGTTCATGGGGCCGGAGTACGGGATCGACCCGGCCGGGAAGTTCTTCCTGGTGTCGATGGCCACCCTGGTGGGCGCCGTCGTCCGGGTCCCGTACACCTTCGCCGTGGCCCGCTTCGGCGGGCGCAACTGGACCGTGATCGCCGCCTCGATGCTCCTGCTGCCCACCGTCGCGGCCTTCGTCGTGATGGAGCCGGGCACCTCGTACTCGACCTTCATGGTGTGCGCGCTGCTCACCGGCGTCGGCGGCGGCAACTTCGCCTCCTCCATGACCAACATCAACTCCTTCTTCCCGCTGCGGAAGAAGGGCTGGGCCCTCGGCCTCAACGCCGGCGGCGGCAACATCGGCGTTCCCGTCATGCAGCTGATGGCCCTCGCCGTCATCGGCGCCAGCGGCGGGCCCCGGGTGCTCCTCGGGATCTACATCCCGCTCGTCGTCGTCTCCGCCGTCTGCGCCGCGCTCTTCATGGACAACATCGCGGCCGTGAAGAACGACACCGGGGCCGCGCGCGAGGCCCTGCGCGACCCGCACACCTGGATCATGTCCCTCCTGTACGTGGGGACGTTCGGGTCGTTCATCGGGTACAGCTTCGCCTTCGGGCTCGTACTCCAGACCCAGTTCGGGCGTACGCCCCTGGAAGCCGCCCAGATCACCTTCCTCGGGCCGCTGCTCGGCTCGCTGATCCGACCCGTCGGCGGGCGGCTCGCCGACCGGTTCGGCGGGGCCCGCATCACACTGTGGAACTTCGTCGGGATGGCGGCGGCGACGGGTGTCGTCGTGGTCGCGTCCATGCGGGAGTCGCTCGCCCTCTTCACGGGCGCGTTCGTGGTGCTCTTCGTGCTCAGCGGGCTCGGCAACGGCTCCACGTACAAGATGATCCCGGGGATCTTCCACGCCAAGGCGGTCCGCGCCGGGCTCGCGGGGGAGGAGGCCGCGCGCTACGGGCGGCGGCTCTCCGGGGCCTCCATGGGGCTCATCGGGGCCGTCGGCGCGCTCGGCGGCCTCGGGATCAACCTCGCCTTCCGGCAGTCCTTCCAGACGGCGGGCACGGGCACGGGCGCCTTCGTCGCCTTCCTCGTCTGCTACGCGGCCTGCTTCGCCGTCACCTGGGCCGTATACCTTCGCCGCCCCGCCGCACCGGCCGCCGAGTCCACGCCGACGGCGGGGAGCGCGCCGCAGCGCGTGTACGCCGAGGTGTGAGCCGTACACCCGGCCACGACGAGTCGCAGGTCACGCACGCCGGGAAGCGGCGTAACACGGCGGACATCGGCGTGATCCGCGACCGTCACCCGGCGTTGGCAGGCTCGGGGACCCGGACAGCCGGGGAGAGGAGGGAAGCGATGGACGACAGTCAGCGGCACGGGCCCCTCTCCGGGTTCACCGTCGGCGTCACCGCCGCCCGCCGCGCCGACGAGCTGGGCGCCCTGCTCCAGCGGCGCGGCGCCACCGTCCTGCACGCCCCCGCCCTGCGCATCGTGCCGCTCGCTGACGACAGCGAACTCCTGACGGCGACCAAGGAGTTGATCGTCGACGCCCCCGACGTGGTGGTCGCCACCACCGCCATCGGCTTCCGCGGCTGGGTCGAGGCCGCCGACGGGTGGGGGCACGGGGAGGCGCTGCTCGAACGGCTGCGGGGGGTCGAACTGCTCGCCCGCGGGCCGAAGGTGAAGGGCGCCGTGCGGGCCGCGGGGCTCACCGAGGACTGGTCGCCGTCGTCGGAGTCCATGGCCGAAGTGCTGGACCGGCTCCTCGGGGAAGGCGTCGCCGGGCGGCGCATCGCCCTGCAACTGCACGGGGAGCCGCTGCCCGGCTTCGTGGAGGCCCTGCGCGCGGGCGGCGCCGACGTCGTCCTCGTCCCCGTCTACCGCTGGCTGCCGCCCGCCGACCTCACCCCGGTCGACCGGCTCCTCGACGCCGCCGTGAGCCGCGGCCTCGACGCGCTGACCTTCACGTCCGCGCCCGCCGCCGCCTCGCTGTTCGCGCGGGCCGAGGAGCGGGGGATGGCGGCCGAGCTGACCGCCGCGCTCCGCCACGACGTGCTGCCCGCCTGCGTCGGCCCGGTCACCGCGCTGCCGCTGCAGACCCGCGGCCTGGACACCGTGCAGCCCGAACGCTTCCGGCTCGGCCCGCTCGTCCAGCTCCTGTGCCAGGAGCTGCCCGGCCGGTCCAGGTCGCTGCCGATCGCCGGGCACCGGGTGGAGATCCGGGGGCACGCGGTGCTCGTCGACGGGGAGCTGCGGGCCGTGCCGCCCGCCGGGATGGCGCTGCTGCGGGCCCTTGTGCGGCGGCCCGGCTGGGTCGTGGCGCGCGCCGAACTCCTGCGCGCGCTGCCGGGCGCGGGCCGCGACGAGCACGCCGTCGAGACGGCGATGGCCCGGCTGCGGACGGCACTCGGCGCGCCGAAGCTCATCCAGACCGTCGTCAAGCGCGGCTACCGGCTGGCGCTCGACCCGGCGGCCGGGTCCAAGTACGCCGACTGAGCCGCGCCCGCGCCGCCCCCGCGCCCCCGGCCGAACACCACGAGCGCCCGCACGAGGAACCCGAGCGCGAGGGTGCTCAGGAGCGCTCGCACCACGTTCCACGCCACCCACTTGTCCTCGAAGTCCGCGCGCACCGCGGCCGGATCGGCGATCTTCGCGGGGTCGCCCGCGTCGGCGAGCTCGTTGTTCAGGGGGATGTTCACCGCGACCGTGAGAGCGAACGTGAGGAAGTACGCGAGCAGCGCCGCGAGCACCCACCAGCGCACCGGGCCGCGCCGCAGCATCCAGGCCGCCACCCCCGTGAGCAGCAGCGCGCCCATGAAGCTCGCGAAGAACACCGCGTTCTCGAACGCCGCGTTGATGTCCTGCATGACCTCGATGTACGCACGGTCCGAGCTGCGCGCGAGGCCCGGCATCACGCCGCACGCGAAGATGTAGAAGGTCCCGGCGATCAGGCCCATGGCCACGGTCGCGGCGCCCAGGACCAGGCCGGTGCCGCGGCTCCTGCGTGCCGCCGTCGTGTTGCGTGCTGTCGCCACGTTTTCGTTCATGCCCCGAGTCAAGCGGGCGGCGCGGGCCCCGACCATCGTTCAGAAGCGCGGCCGCATACGCGCGCGTCTGCACCACCCCCGGTGGCAGGGGTTCCGATGGCGCCCGTGGGCGGGCACTGTAGGGGTACGGCACTCACCGGCACACCCCAAGGGCGGTGAAAGGCGCATGGTGTTGGGTGCGACTACCAAGTCCGCGACCCCTGCTGCGTACCACTCCACGTTCCACGAACTCCGCTTCGACGCCGGCCGGCCCTGCCTCGACCTCGTCGCCACCGCCCACCCGGTGGAGCGCCTCGGCGACGTCCGGCGGCTGCGGGCCTGGCTGGCCGGTGCGGGCCTGGTCCCGCAGGGCACGCCGCTGCCAGGGGCCGACGTGACCTGGCTCGCCGCCTTCCGGGAGCTGCGCGGACACATCGCCCAGCTGGTCCGCGCCGAGCTGGCCGGACGGCCCGCCGACGCCGCGCTGGCCCGCGTCAACGCCCTCGCCGCCGCGGCCCCGCCCGCCCCCCGCGCGGTCCGGCACCCCGACGGCACCCTGACCCGCGCCCTGCACGGCGCCCCCGGCCGCACGGCCCTGCTCGCCGCCGTCGCCAGGGACGCCGTCGAGCTGCTCACCGACCCGGTGGCCCGGTCGCTGCTTCGCCAGTGCGCGGGCGACAACTGCGCCATCGTCTACCTGGACACCTCGCGCGGACGGCGCCGCCGCTGGTGCTCCAGCGAGGTGTGCGGCAACCGGGAGCGGGTGGCCAGGCACCGGCGGCGCGCGGCACTCGCGCGGGCCTGACAGGCGCGGCACTCACCGGGGCACGGGACTCGCCCCGCCCGGCCCGGGAACTTTCACCCCCACACCGGGACATCCCGCGCCCCGGCCCGGAATTCCTCGCCCCCCGTTGAACGGACGCCGCTCCGGGGCCGTACGTCCAGGGTGACCAGCCAGCAGGGCCGATCACGCGGAGAGTACGGCCGACATGGGCAGCCGAGACGAACAGCGGACAGCGGAGGCAGACGTGCGCAAGGATTCCGCCGTGGCCGATGAACGCCCGCACCGACGACATCGACTGACGCCGACTTCCGTGCCGGGGCCGGACGAGGAACTCATGCGCGCGCTGTACCGGGAGCACGCGGGACCACTTCTCGCCTATGTGCTCCGGCTTGTGGCGGGGGACCGGCAGCGCGCCGAAGATGTCGTACAGGAAACGCTCATCCGTGCCTGGAAGAACGCCGGTCAGCTCAACCGAGCTACCGGTTCGGTACGCCCCTGGCTGGTGACGGTCGCGCGTCGCATCGTCATCGACGGCCACCGCAGCCGGCAGGCCCGGCCGCAGGAGGTCGACCCGTCGCCGCTGGAGGTCATCCCCGCGGAGGACGAGATCGATAAGGCGCTGTGGCTGATGACGCTGTCGGACGCGCTGGAGGACCTGACTCCCGCGCACCGGGAGGTACTTGTCGAGACCTACTTCAAAGGGCGTACGGTCAATGAGGCGGCCGAGACACTGGGCATACCCAGCGGGACAGTGCGCTCGCGGGTCTTCTACGCGCTGCGCTCGATGAAGCTTGCGCTCGAGGAGCGGGGGGTGACGGCATGAGCACGCCGTACGACGCACACGGCCAGGGCCCGTGGGGTCCCGGCTCCGGCTTCGGCGGCGGCGGGTCCGGCTCGGGCTCCGGTCCGGGCGACGTGCACGAGACCGTCGGCGCCTACGCGCTCGGGATCCTCGACGACGCCGAGGCCACCGAGTTCGAGGCGCACCTCGCGGGCTGCGACCTCTGCGCGCGCCAGCTGGAGGAGTTCTCCGGCATGGCTCCGATGCTTGCGGCCCTCGCGGACTTCCCCGGCGCGGGCGCCGGTGTCGCGGGCCCCGGTGTCGTCGGCGCCGTGCCGTCCCAGGCGTCCGCCGCCCACGGCCCCCTGCGCGGCGCCCCGCAGATCGGCGAACAGCTCGCCACCCGGCCGAGCCCGCGGCTCGCGGACCGGCTGGTGGACGAGGTCGCGGTCAAGCGCGCCCAGCGGCGCAGGCGCGGCATGTACCTGGTCGCGGCGGCGGCCGCGCTGATCATCGGCGGTCCGCTCGCGGTGTTCGCGGTCAGCGACGACGACGGCGGTACGAAGGAGGTGGCGGGCGCCGACCCGCACCCCACCTCGCCCGCCGAGGACGCCTTCTTCAACCACATGGACGACAAGATCGCCGCCACCGACCCCAAGACCAAGGTCACCGCGACGGTCGGCACGGAGAAGAAGGCCTGGGGCACGCACACGGTCCTGGAGCTGAAGAACGTCAAGGGTCCGCTGAAGTGCTCGCTGATCGCGGTCGGCAAGGACGGCAAGAAGGAGACCGTGACGACCTGGTCGGTGCCCCAGTGGGGCTACGGCATCAAGGACAGCCCGCACCAGGCAGCGCAGAACCCGCTGTACGTGCACGGCGGCGCCGCGTTCGACCGCGACGACATCGACCACTTCGAGGTGCGTACGTTCGACGGCGAACGGCTGGTCGAGGTGGACGTCTGACCACGGGCGGAACTGCGGCGCACGGCCCGACGACTGCACAACCGGGGTCCCTTTCGCGTACGGTGGACGGCTGCTCAATACGGGCAGCAGCACGTCAGGAAAGGGGCCCCGGTGGCCGACGTACGCGAGCGCGAGATCAGTGTCGAACAGGAACACCTCGACCAGGTCTACCGCCGCCTCGAAGAGAAGATCCACGAGGCCGAGTTCCTGATGAACGACGCGGCCAAGCGGTCCCAGGTGGGCACGCCGGGCGCGCTGGCCGAGCGGGACGCCCAGGTCTTCCGCGCGGGCGTCCATCTCAACCGGCTGAACAACGAGTTCGAGGACTTCCTCTTCGGCCGTATCGACCTGTTGCTCGGCAAGGACGGCAAGAAGGGCCCGGACGGCGCGTACACCGCCGTGGAACCGGCCGAGGGCGCGGTGCGCACCGAGGAGTCCGGCAGCTACGCCGACATCGCCGAGACCCTGCACATCGGCCGCATCGGCGTCCTGGACGCGGACTACTCGCCGCTGGTCATCGACTGGCGCGCGCCCGCCGCCGCGCCGTTCTACCGCTCGACCCCGGTCGACCCCGGCCGGGTGGTGCGCCGCCGCGTCATCCGCTCCAAGGGCCGCAGGGTCCTCGGTGTCGAGGACGACCTGATGCGCCCGGAGCTGACGGCGTTCCTGAACGGCGAGGAGCTGCCCGTCATCGGCGACGGCGCCCTCATGGCCGCGCTCGGGCAGGCCCGCAGCCACTCCATGCGGGACATCGTGGCGTCCATCCAGGCCGAGCAGGACCTGGTGATCCGGGCCCCGGCCGCTTCGGTGACGTACGTGGAGGGCGGCCCCGGCACCGGCAAGACGGCCGTCGCCCTGCACCGCGCCGCGTACCTCCTCTACCAGGACCGCCGCCGCTACGCGGGCGGCATCCTCATCGTCTCCCCGACCCCCCTCCTGGTCGCCTATACCGAGGGCGTCCTGCCCTCCCTCGGCGAAGAGGGCCAGGTCGCCATCCGCGCGGTCGGCTCCCTGGTCGACGGCACCGAGGCCACGGTCTACGACACTCCGGCAGTGGCTCGTGTCAAGGGTTCGTCGAGGATGCTGAAGGTCCTGCGGAGGGCGGCACGAGGAGCGCTGGAAGGCGCTGCCGCTACAGCTGTGGGCAGTCGTGCCGCTGGGGCGGCTCCCGACCCAAAGAGAGCAGACCCGCACCCGCCGACGGCGAACACTCACCAACTGGCCTTCGGCGAGGAAGAGCCCGAAGCCGCAGGCGAGGCGGAAGGGCGCCCGGGCACCCCCACCCGCCTACGCGTAGTCGCCTTCGGCCGCCGCCTGGAGCTGGAAGCCGACCAGCTGAACCGAATCCGCCAGACGGCCCTGAGCGGAACGGCCCCCGTCAACCTCCTCCGCCCCCGGGCGAGGAAACTCCTCCTGGACGCCCTCTGGGCCCAGTCCGGCGCGGCCGGAAGACACGACGACCCCGAACTCGCCGCCGAACTCCGCTCGTCCTTCGACGACGACATCACCTCCGAGGACGACTTCCTCGCGTTCCTAGAGGCCTGGTGGCCCGAACTCACCCCGCGCGCCGTCCTCACCGCGATGGCCGACGAACGCGCCCTGAACCGCTGGGCCCGCCGGATCCTGAACCCCGGCGAGGTCCGCAAGGTCGCCCGCTCCCTGCGACGCGACGCCCTGTCCGTGCACGACGTGGCGCTCCTCGACGAGCTGCAGGCGATCCTCGGCACTCCGCACCGCCCCCGCAAGAAGAAGGACCTGGACCCGCTCGACCTGCTCACCGGCCTGGACGAGCTGATGCCGCAGCGCGAGGAGTCCCAGCGCGAGCGCGCCGAACGCCTCGCGGCGGAACGTACCGAGTACGCCCACGTCATCGTCGACGAGGCCCAGGACCTCACCCCCATGCAGTGGCGCATGGTGGGCCGCCGCGGCCGGCACGCCACCTGGACGGTCGTGGGCGACCCGGCGCAGTCCTCCTGGTCCGACCCGGACGAGGCGGCCGCGGCCCGCGACGAGGCCCTCGGCACCCGACCGCGCCGCCGCTTCACCCTCACCGTCAACTACCGCAACCCGGCCGAGATCGCCGACCTCGCCGCGAAGGTCCTCGCCCTCGCCATGCCGGGATCGAAGGCGCCGTCGGCGGTCCGCTCCACCGGCATCGAGCCGCGTTTTGCGACAGTTAACAAGAGCCAGGGCGCCGGGGGCCGCGACCAGGACCTCGGCGGGGCGGTGCGCGAGGAGGCGGCGCGGCTGCTCGACCGGGTCGAGGGCACCGTCGGCGTCGTGGTGGCCATGAGCCGCCGCGAGCAGGCCGCCCGCTGGCTCGCCGGGCTGGGGGAGCGCGTGGCGGCGCTCGGCAGCCTGGAGGCCAAGGGCCTGGAGTACGACGCGACGCTCGTCGTGTCGCCCGCCGAGATCGCCGACGAGTCCCCGGCGGGCCTGCGCGTCCTGTACGTGGCGCTGACCCGCGCCACGCAGCAGCTCACGGTCCTTTCGGGGGAACGCGACGAGCCGGACGGCCAGGGCGTGCCGGACCTGCTGCGGGAGTGAGCGTCACGGCGGCGCGCCGTGGGCCGGGGCTGATTCCGCGGGAGGGGAATTGCCTTACGGGGTTCGTTTGTTACCGTTGATGTGGCACCGGCCCGATCCAAGCCCCCGGGCCCAACCTTCGTCGCTACGAGCGACCACTTGCCGCGAGGCGAGCATGGCGGGTCGGTGTCACTGAACGTCAGAAGTACGGAAGAGGTCCGCGTCACTCGGTGGCGCGGACCTCTTTCTGTTTTCTTCAACTTCTCGTATGGTGGAAGTCGTTTTCCGAAAGTGGAGTGAACAAAACGTTCGTAATCCGATGCGGCTACCGCGTACTCAGGGGTAGGTGCGACGATCGGACGGCAACAGCTACAAGGTGAAAGCAGAGGAAGTCCGCCATGGCAACGGCGCCCAGCGTCTCCTACTCGATGACGGTCAGGCTGGAGGTGCCCGCGAGCGGAACCGCGGTCTCCCAGCTCACCACGGCCGTGGAGTCCTCCGGCGGCTCGGTCACCGGCCTCGACGTCACGGCGTCCGGCCACGAGAAGCTCCGTATCGACGTCACGATCGCCGCGACCTCCACCGCGCACGCCGACGAGATCGTCGAGGAGCTGCGCGGCATCGAGGGCGTCACCCTCGGCAAGGTCTCCGACCGTACGTTCCTGATGCACCTCGGCGGCAAGATCGAGATGCAGTCGAAGCACCCCATCCGCAACCGCGACGACCTGTCCATGGTCTACACCCCGGGCGTCGCCCGCGTGTGCATGGCGATCGCCGAGAACCCCGAGGACGCGCGCCGCCTCACCATCAAGCGCAACTCCGTTGCGGTCGTGACGGACGGCTCCGCGGTGCTCGGCCTCGGCAACATCGGCCCCAAGGCCGCGCTGCCCGTGATGGAGGGCAAGGCGGCCCTCTTCAAGCGCTTCGCGGGCATCGACGCCTGGCCGCTGTGCCTGGACACCCAGGACACCGACGCGATCGTCGAGATCGTCAAGGCCATCGCCCCCGGCTTCGCGGGCATCAACCTGGAGGACATCTCCGCGCCGCGCTGCTTCGAGATCGAGGCCCGCCTGCGCGAGGCCCTCGACATCCCCGTCTTCCACGACGACCAGCACGGCACCGCGATCGTCGTGCTCGCCGCCCTGACCAACGCGCTGCGCGTGGTGGGCAAGGGGATCGGCGACGTGCGCGTGGTCATGTCCGGCGCCGGCGCGGCCGGTACGGCCATCCTCAAGCTGCTGCTCGCCGCGGGCGTCAAGCACGCCGTCGTCGCCGACATCCACGGCGTCGTGCACGCGGGCCGCGAGGACCTGGTGGCCGCCGCGGCCGACTCGCCGCTGCGCTGGATCGCCGACAACACCAACCCCGAGGGCGTCACCGGCACGCTCAAGGAGGCCGTCGCCGGCGCCGATGTGTTCATCGGTGTATCGGCCCCGAACGTGCTCGGCGGCGACGACGTGGCGGCCATGGCGGACGACGCCATCGTGTTCGCGCTCGCGAATCCGGACCCCGAGGTCGACCCCGCAATCGCCCGCCAGACGGCGGCAGTTGTGGCCACCGGACGGTCCGACTTCCCCAACCAGATCAACAACGTCCTGGTGTTCCCGGGCGTCTTCCGCGGCCTGCTCGACGCCCAGTCGCGCACGGTCAACACGGAGATGATGCTGGCCGCGGCCACCGCCCTGGCCGACGTGGTCACCGAGGACGAGCTGAACCCGAACTACATCATCCCCAGCGTCTTCAACGACAAGGTCGCGGGCGCGGTCGCCGGTGCGGTGCGCAGCGCCGCCAAGGCCGCCGGGGCGGCTGTGACGGGTACCACGGCCTGACAGCACGGCGCGTCGCGGAACGCGGCGCCGACAACGGCCCTCTAGGGTGGCGGGACGCGGGCCGCAGGGCCCGCGCGGCCCGACCGCCCCCTTCAGGGGCCCTGCGCCGGCCCACGCCGGACCGTCAGGGCATGCGGTCCGGCACCGGGAGCGGACGGAGCGTCACCATTTCGAGGCAACTGCCGAGAAACGGCGCTTTTCGTGTGACTCCCACGGGTGCCGGATTGGCTTTCCCGCCGCAGGTGGGGGCAGGATGCGTCTCTGGGCGCGAGGGTCTGATGACGGACCCGGGTCCGGGGCCCGCCTGAGGACCCTGGCAGCATCGGCTTCGCTGTGCCCGATATGCGGCTCCGCCGCGAGGCACGCCTCAACAGCAAGAAGAACACGGGAGTACAAACATGAACCGCAGTGAGCTGGTGGCCGCGCTGGCCGACCGCGCCGAGGTGACCCGCAAGGACGCCGACGCCGTGCTGGCCGCGTTCGCCGAGACCGTCGGCGAGATCGTGGCCAAGGGCGACGAGAAGGTCACCATCCCCGGCTTCCTGACCTTCGAGCGCACCCACCGTGCCGCTCGCACCGCCCGCAACCCGCAGACCGGCGAGCCGATCAACATCCCGGCCGGCTACAGCGTCAAGGTTTCGGCGGGCTCCAAGCTCAAGGAAGCGGCCAAGGGTAAGTAACCCTGAAGCAGCGAAAGAGGGCGGCCACCCCGTGGGGTGGCCGCCCTCTTTGCGTGCCGTCGAAAGAGCTTTAGCCCAGCGCGGCCTTGCCCGGGAGCTCGACCTTCGCGCCGAGTTCCACGAGCTTGTCCATGAAGTTCTCGTAGCCGCGGTTGATCAGGTCGATGCCGTGGACGCGGGAGGTGCCCTGGGCCGCGAGGGCGGCGATCAGGTACGAGAAGCCGCCGCGGAGGTCCGGGATGACCAGGTCGGCGCCCTGGAGCTTGGTGGGGCCGCTCACGACCGCGGAGTGCAGGAAGTTGCGCTGGCCGAAGCGGCAGTCGGAGCCGCCGAGGCACTCGCGGTAGAGCTGGATGTGGGCGCCCATCTGGTTCAGCGCGGAGGTGAAGCCGAGCCGGGACTCGTAGACCGTCTCGTGGACGATGGACAGGCCCGTGGCCTGCGTCAGGGCGACGACCAGGGGCTGCTGCCAGTCGGTCTGGAAACCGGGGTGGACGTCGGTCTCCAGGGCGATGGACTTCAGCTGGCCGCCCGGGTGCCAGAAGCGGATGCCCTCGTCGTCGATCTCGAAGGCACCGCCCACCTTCCGGTAGGTGTTCAGGAACGTCATCATCGAGCGCTGCTGGGCGCCGCGGATGTAGATGTTGCCCTCGGTCGCCAGCGCCGCGGACGCCCACGAGGCGGCCTCCAGGCGGTCCGGCAGCGCCGCGTGGTTGTAGCCGCCGAGCTTGTCGACACCGGTGATCCGGATGGTCCGGTCGGTGTCCATGGCGATGATCGCGCCCATTTTCTGCAGGACGCAGATCAGGTCCTCGATCTCCGGCTCCACCGCGGCGTTGGAGAGTTCCGTCACACCCTCGGCGAGCACGGCGGTGAGCAGGACCTGCTCGGTGGCGCCCACGGAGGGGTACGGCAGCTTGATCTTGGTGCCGCGCAGGCGCTGCGGGGCCTCCAGGTACTGGCCGCCCTCACGCTTCTCGATGGTCGCGCCGAACTGCCGGAGCACCTCGAAGTGGAAGTCGATCGGCCGGCCGCCGATGTCGCAGCCGCCGAGGCCCGGGATGAAGGCGTGCCCGAGGCGGTGCAGGAGCGGCCCGCAGAACAGGATCGGAATGCGCGACGAGCCCGCGTGCGCGTCGATGTCGGCGACGTTCGCGCTTTCCACGTGCGAGGGGTCGAGCAGCAGCTCGCCCGGCTCCTCACCGGGGCGGACCGTGACACCGTGCAGTTGCAGCAGGCCGCGTACGACGCGGACGTCGCGGATGTCCGGGACATTGCGCAGCCGGCTCGGAGCGCTTCCGAGCAGGGCGGCGACCATGGCCTTGGGCACGAGGTTCTTCGCGCCGCGGACGCGGATCTCACCCTCCAGCGGGGTTCCGCCATGGACAAGCAGTACGTCTTGGGTGCCGGTGACGGTCATGAATCTCGCGTTCCGATGAGGTGGACGGGGGGACCAAAGGGCCAAGCGTAATGGCCGCCCACCCCCCTCAAGTAAGCCCGAGGGGGCCTCAGACACGTCATGACTCCGCAACAACACGAACCGTGCGGAACCGGACGCTCACGGTCACGGGGGCAATCAGCCGTTCCGTCGGCCCCGGCAGCCGCTGAGCTGCGTTCCCGTCCGTCGGTCGATTGGCTCCCCGCGGGGGCCCGGGATGCGGGATCATGTCTGGCATGACCGAGGTGTCCTCGCTCACAGGGCGGCTGCTCGTGGCCACGCCGGCCCTGTCGGACCCCAATTTCGACCGCGCGGTGGTGCTGCTCCTCGACCACGACGAGGAGGGCTCCCTGGGCGTGGTGCTCAACCGTCCGACGCCGGTGGACGTCGCGGACATCCTGGAGGGCTGGGGCGACCTCGCGGGCACGCCCGGCGTGGTCTTCCAGGGCGGCCCGGTCTCGCTCGACTCCGCCCTCGGCGTCGCGGTCATCCCCGGCGAGGAGGGCCCCCTCGGCTGGCGCCGGGTGCACGGCGCGATCGGCCTCGTCGACCTGGAGGCCCCACCGGAACTCCTCGCCTCCGCCCTCGGCAGCCTCCGCATCTTCGCCGGGTACGCGGGCTGGGGCCCGGGCCAGCTGGAGGACGAACTGGTCGAGGGCGCCTGGTACGTCGTCGAGTCCGAGCCGGGCGACGTGTCGTCACCGGACCCGGAACGCCTGTGGCGAGCGGTCCTGCGCCGCCAGCGCAGCGAACTGGCGATGGTGGCGACGTACCCGGACGACCCGTCGCTGAATTGACGCACCGGTAAGTTTCAGCCCCTCCGGCGTTTGAGGAGCGGGGGTCTGGGGGCGGAGCCCCCAGTTTCGGGAAGGGGCGGGCTTGGGGAAGGCCCCGCAGGGCTACCCACCCCGCACCTGCAAATACCGCTCCGCCAACGGATGCGGATCCCGGGCCGGTACGGCCAGGTGGACGGCGACCGGCGGAGCGTTCTTCAGGCGTACGTAGCGCAGGCCCGGGTGGGAGTGCCTGCGGGCGACCGGCTCCGGCGCGACACCGACACCGTGCCCCGCGACCACCGCCTCCAGCCACTCGTCGAAGTTGTCGGCGGTGCAGGCGAGCCGCGGGCGTCGGCCGACGGGCCACAGGTCGGGGCGGGTGGTGCCGGTGACGGTGTTCACGACCAGGGGCACCGCCGCCAGCTCCGCCCAGTCGACGACCCTGCGGTGCGCCAGGTCGGCCGAGCCGCGGGCCACGACGGCGATGCGCGGCTCATACAGGAGCACCCGGCCGCGGACCTCCATGCCCGGCGGGATCTCACCGCGTACGACCGCGATGTCGCACACCCCCGACGCGAGCCCGGCCAGCGGCTCGGAGCGCCGCACCAGCCGCACGCCCGCGCCGGTCTGCGCCCTGAACGCGGCGGTGAGCGGGCCGCAGGCCTCCGGCAGGAGCGAGGTGAAGCCGAGCCGGAGGAGCGGGGGCCCGCCGCGGGCGGCGCCGAGGGTCGCGTCCAGGCGGGAGAGCAGCGGCCCCAGTTCGTCCCGCAGGCGGCGGCCGGCGTCGGTGAGTTCGACGCTGCGGGTCGTGCGGTCCAGAAGCCGGGCGCCGAGGGCCTTCTCCAGGGCGCGCACCGTGCGCGTCAGCGCGGGCTGACCGATCCGCAGGACGGCGGCGGCGTGCGTGAAGCTCAGCTCGTCGGCTACGGCGAGGAAGGCGCGCAAATGGCGCAGCTCGACCCCGTCGAGGGCGGTCCCGGAGTCCGATGCATTCATGCCTTCGGAGCATAAACCCACCTCCGTGGGCATTTCCCCGAACAACCGGAGACTGCCTACGTTTCTGGCGTTGCTTCTCGGCGGCGCGTGCCCGTGCCGCGCGACGGACGAAGGGGTGGGGTGCGGTGCGCCGGATATGGCTGCTGATGCTGGGGGCCTTCACGTTGGGGCTCGACGCCTACGTGATGGCGGGGCTGCTGCCCGTGGTCGCGGACGACCTGGACACGACCGTGTCCCTCGCCGGACAGATGGTCACGGTCTTCACGCTCGCGTACGCGGTGAGCGCGCCGCTCGTCACGGGCCTCCTGGCGGGCGTGCGCCCCCGCGTGCTGCTCATCGCCGCGCTCGCCGTCTTCACCCTCGGCAACGGCGCGACCGCGCTCGCGCCGGGCCTCGCCGTGCTGCTCGTCGCGCGCGCCGTGGCCGGGGTGGGCGCCGGGGTCTACTCGGCGCTCTCCACGGCCGCCGCCGCGTCCCTCGCCGGTCCTGAGCGGCGCGGGCGGGCCCTCGCGCTGATCATGGGCGGCATGAGCTCGGGCACGGTCCTCGGGGTGCCGCTCGGGGTGCTGCTGGCCGACCACGCCTCGTGGCGCTCGACGATGTGGCTGGTCACCGGGCTCGGCGCGGTGGCGCTCGTGGGGCTCGCCATCGGACTTCCGCAGGTGCCGGCCGCGCCGCCGGTGCCGGTGCGGGCGCGGCTCGGGGCGCTCGCCGACCGGGCCGTCCTGCCGGTCGTCGGCGTCTCCTTCCTGGGCGCGGTGTCGAGCCTCGGCCTCTACACGTACCTCGCGCCGGTCCTGGAGGCCGTCGGCGGTGTGGGCGAGGGCGACGTGGCGCCGTACCTCTGGGCGTGGGGGATCGGCGGGGTGCTCGGCAGTGTGCTCGCGGGGCCGCTCGTGGACCGGTGGGGGAGGCTGTACACCCTGGTCGCGGGCCTGATGGCGGCCCTGGTGGTGGCGGAGCTCGCCGTGGCGCCGCTCGGCGCGGCGGCCTTCCCCGCCCTCGTGCTCTGGGGCGCGGTCGGCTGGGCCCTGCAAGTGCCGCAGCAGCACCGCCTTTTGGCGCTGTCCGCCGAGCGCGGCACGGTGGCGCTCGCGCTGAACAACTCCGCGCTCTACCTCGGCAGCGCCGTCGGCTCCGGCGCCGCGGGGCTCGCCCTGTCGGCCGGTCTGGGGGCGGACGCGCTGCCGTGGGTGGCGGCCGGGGTGGCCGCGCTGGGGCTCGTGCTGCACGCGGTGGCGGCGCGTGCGCGGCGCACGGGGCCGCAGCCGGGCGGCTCGGACGGCAGCCGCTGCCAGGACGCGCCCGGCGTGAGTACCCTTGGCACCTATGAGCACTCTTGAGCCCGAGCCCGAGCGCGGGGCAGGTACGGGGACCCTCGTAGAGCCGACGCCACAGGTGTCGCACGGTGACGGCGACCACGAGCGCTACGCGCACTACGTCCAGAAGGACAAGATCATGGCGAGCGCGCTCGACGGTACGCCCGTCGTGGCGCTGTGCGGCAAGGTGTGGGTCCCCGGCCGCGACCCGAAGAAGTATCCCGTCTGTCCCATGTGCAAGGAGATCTACGAGTCCATGGGAGCGGGCGGCGACAAGGACAAGGGCGGCAAGGACGGCAAGAAGTAGCTGGCGGGGGCGCCCTGGGCGTCCTTCGTCTGGGGCTTCGCCCCTGTCCCCCTTTTTGGCGCTTCGCGCCTCGTCCTCAAACGCCGGACGGGCTGGAACGGCCCCGTCCGGCGTTGTCGTCTGCGGGTCGTTGCATGTCCCGCAACGGCCCTTTTGTGCTGCGCAATCGCGTGGCAACCTCACGGCATGACAGACACGGATCTGGTTCCGGCACCCCAGCGCCTGGAGTGGGTTCCGCCCTCCACCGGGCTCAATCCCCTCGATCGCGAGACGCTGCTCGACGCACAGCCCGGCACGGAAGGTGTGGCGCGCTGGATGCGCGCCACGATCGGAGCGGCCACGGGTCTTCCACTGAACCCCGGTGACACCGGTGACAACCGCATCGTGCTCGCCATCGACGCGGAACTGCCCCCGGAGGGTTATCGCATCGTCGTCGACGGCCATGCGATCCGCCTGCAAGGTGGCAGCGCGGCGGGTGTGTTCTGGGCCGCGCAGACCTTCCGTCAGTTGCTGGGGCCCGAGGCCTTCCGGCGGGCGCCCCTCGACCCGGCGAGGGAGTGGGCGGTGCCCATGGTGGTGATCGAGGACGCCCCGCGATTCCGCTGGCGCGGCATGATGCTCGACGTGGCCCGGCACTTCATGCCGAAGGAAGGCGTGCTGCGGTATCTGGACCTGCTCGCCGCGCACAAGCTCAACGTCTTCCACTTCCATCTGACGGACGACCAGGGCTGGCGCGTCGAGATCAAGCGGTACCCGAAGCTCACCGAGGTCGCGTCCTGGCGGTCGCGGACCAAGTGGGGCCACCGGGCCTCGGAGTTGTGGGACGAGAAGCCGCACGGCGGGTTCTACACCCAGGACGACATCCGCGAAATCGTCGCGTACGCCGACGCCTTGCACATCACCGTCGTGCCGGAGATCGACGTCCCCGGCCACTCGCAGGCGGCCATCGCCGCCTACCCGGAGCTGGGCAACACCGACGTCGTCGACACGGCCGCCCTCGGCGTCTGGGACTCGTGGGGCGTCACGGCCAACGTCCTCGCGCCCTCCGACACCACCCTCCGGTTCTACGAGGGGGTCTTCGAGGAAGTCCTCGAACTGTTCCCCTCGACCTTCATCCACGTCGGCGGCGACGAGTGCCCCAAGGAGCAGTGGAAGGACTCGGCGGCCGTCCAGGCCCGCATCGAGGAGCTGGGGCTCAGCAACGAGGACGAGTTGCAGAGCTGGTTCATCCGGCACTTCGACAAGTGGCTGTCCGCGCGCGGGCGTCGGCTCATCGGCTGGGACGAGATCCTGGAGGGCGGGCTCGCGGAGGGCGCGGCGGTGTCGTCCTGGCGCGGCTACAGCGGCGGCATCGCGGCGGCCCAGGCGGGCCACGACGTGGTGATGTGCCCCGAGCAGCACGTCTATCTGGACCACCGGCAGCACGGCGGGCCCGACGAGCCGGTGCCGATCGGGTTCGTCCGCACCCTGGAGGACGTCTACCGCTTCGAGCCGGTCCCGGGACAGCTGACCGAGGACGAGGCGCGGCACGTGCTCGGGACGCAGGCCAACGTGTGGACCGAGGTGATGGAATACCACGGCCGTGTGGACTATCAGGTCTTCCCGAGGCTCGCGGCTCTCGCGGAGGTCGCCTGGCGCACGCTCCCCGCGCCCGCCGAGCGCGACTTCGCCGATTTCGAACGGCGAATGACCGCCCACTACGCCCGACTTGACGCCCTCGGCGTCGACTACCGCCCGCCGGGCGGCCCGTTGCCGTGGCAGAAGCGTCCCGGAGTGCTCGGACGTCCGATCGAGGGGGCGCCCCCAAACGTGTGAGGTGACACCCCGAGCGTGTGCTCCTGGTGGCCCGCGGTGCGACCGTGGGCCACCAGGAGAAAGCCGTACAAGGATCACCGAAGGGTGGCAATTCCCGCTGACCGGCGAGGGAGTGCGAAAACGGCATATCCCCCAGGTCTGCGGACGAACGTCTCCTAGCGGACCCCCGCGCCGGGGCCCGGTGAAGATGTGCCAGAGTTGCCACGTCCGGGTTGTGAGCACGTACCGTACGGCGGAACAGGCGTAACGGTGAGAACGGCGCGCAAGCTGCCGGGCCATCGGGAAGGGGCAGCCGGTTTTGACCACGCACGCACCGCGGGCGGCGCAGGGGGCGCAGTCTGTGACGCTGCCTGTCACGCTCGACGAGGCCGTCGCGGCGCTCGCCGCCGTGCCCGCAGCCGTGCCCGTCGCGGGCGGCACGGACCTGATGTCGTCGGTCAACGCAGGCCAGCTCCGCCCCGCGGCCCTCGTCGGCCTCGGCCGCATCAGCGAGATCCGCGGCTGGCAGTACCAGGACGGGCACGCGCTTCTCGGCGCCGGACTGACGCACGCCCGCATGGGCCGTCCCGACTTCGCGGCGCTCATCCCGGCGCTCGCCGCGGCCGCGCGCGCCGCCGGACCGCCGCAGATCCGCAACGCGGGCACCCTCGGGGGCAACATCGCCTCCGCCGCGCCCGCCGGTGACTCGCTGCCCGTACTCGCCGCGCTGGAAGCCGTGTTGATCATCGCGGGCCCGGGCGGCACCCGCCGGGAGATCCCGGTCTCGCATCTGCTCGCCGGTGTGGAGATGCTGGCGCCCGGTGAATTGATCGGATATGTCCGCGTGCCGCTGCTGCACGCCCCGCAGGTCTTCCTGAAGGCGACCGGACGCACGGGACCCGGCCGCGCGACCGCGTCGGTCGCCCTGGTGCTCGACCCGGCGCGCAGGGGCGTGCGATGCGCCGTCGGCGCCATCGCGCCCATGCCGCTCAGGCCTCTGGAGGCCGAGCAGTGGGTGGCCGGACTCATCGACTGGGACGGTGAGCGCGGTCTGGTGCCGGAGGCCCTGACGGCCTTCGGCGAGTACGTCGCCGCGGCGTGCATCCCCGACCACCCGCCCGCCGAGGACGGCACCGCGCAGCCGCTGCCGCCCGCCGTACTGCACTTGCGGCGCACCGTCGCCGCGCTGGCCCGACGAGCACTGGGGAGGGCGCTGTCGTGACCGACGGTCAGAGGAACGGCGGCTGGCAGCCGCACCCGCAGGGCGAGTACGACGCGGACGCCACCGCGTTCGTGCAGCTCCCCGAGGGCGCGGCCGACGCCGTGAGCACCCCGCTCGCCGCCCCCGGGCACGGCTACGTACCGCCGCAGATAACGGTCACGCCGACGGCCCCCGACGCCACCGACCCGGCCGCCACGGGCGCGTGGGTGCTGCCGCCCGAGGTGACCGGTGTCGCGCACACCGGCGGGGCGACGCAGGCCGTGAGCTGGCCGGACCCGGGCACGCAGCTGGGTGCCCACCAGGAGCAGCAGTTCCCGGCCGAGCCGCAGGCCCCGGACGCGTACGACCCGCGCGCCACCGGCCAGTGGACGTTCCCGGACGCCGTCACGCCCCCGGAGCAGAACGGGCACGCGCCCGCCGCGCACGACGTGACCGGGCAGTGGTCCATTCCCGTCGCCGACGGGGAACTGCCGGAGGAGTCCGGCGAGTACTCGGCTTCGTCGTTCACTGCGGATGGGGTGTCCCCTGCTCGAACGGAGTTGAGAGCTTGGGGAGGCGGCGGCGCGCCGCCGCCCGCGACGCTGCCCGGCGGTGCGCCCGCGCCCTGGGCCACGTCGTGGCCGACGCAGGCCCCGGAGGCACCCCAGGTTCCTCAGGCCCCGCAGCCCCCGCACGCCCCGGAGGCGCCCCAGGCGTCCCCGTACCCGGCCGCGCAGGCGTTCGTGGACCAGACGCCCGCCGGGCCGCCCGCCCCGGCCCCCGAGGCCGCCCCCGTGCGGCCCGCCCGCGCCGCCGAGGAGACCCCCTTCGAGCGGACCGCGAAGCTGTTCGTCGTCAAGCAGCGCCCGGACGGCTCCCTGGAGCCCGGCGCGCCTTCGGATCACGCACAGGGCGTACCGGGCGTACCGGGTGTGCCGGAAGCTCCGCGTGTGCCGGACGCGCCAGACGCATCAGGTGCACCAGGCGCACCAGACACATCGGATTCACCAGGCGCATCGGGCGCATCGGATGCGTCGGGTGAAACGGTCATCCCGGCCGATCTGCTCGATCCGGCCGCCCCTGAGGGCGACTTCGGCCCCGACGCCGCGCACCTCGCACCGGCGCCGGACTCCGCGTACGAGGGCGGCCCGGCGTACGACGAGCACGCGCCGTACGACGTGCACCCCCCGCAGACGGCGGGCCTCGCGCCCACGCCCGCGTTCCCGCACGCCGTGGAGCCCGCGTACGAGCCGGACCCGACGCTCGCGCCGCACCCCGTCCACCCGGCGGAGCCCGCACCCGCGACCTCGTTCGGCCTCGCCCCCGCCGCGATCCCTCCGCACGAGGCCGACCCCGCCCACGTACCGGCCCCCGCCCGGGCGGCCGAGCCGCACGCCGCCGAGGCGGTCCCGGCGGCCGAGCCGATCCCCGCCGTGGACCCGGCCCCCGCGGCACCCTCCGCCCCGGAGCCGGACCCCGCCCCCGAGGCCGACCACACCCCCGAGGCGGACCACACGCCGGAGCCGGACCCCGCCGAGGCGGAGCTGGCCCCCGAGGCGGACGACGCACCGGAGGCGGACGAACCGGCCGAGCTGGACCAGGCTTCCGAGCTGGACCCGGCTTCCGAGCTGGACCCGGCTTCCGAGTCGGACCAGGCTTTCGAGCCGGACCCCGCCCCGGAGGCGGACCTCGCCGAGGCGCCCCCCGCCGGGGGCGAGGCCGACGTCGACGCCCCGGCCGCCGAGGTTCCGGCCGAGGCTCAGGAGCCGACCCCCGCGCACGACGAACACCCCCTCGTCTCCTACGTCCTGCGGGTCAACGGCGCCGACCGCCCCGTCACCGACGCCTGGATCGGCGAGTCCCTGCTGTACGTGCTGCGCGAGCGGCTCGGCCTCGCGGGGGCCAAGGACGGCTGCTCGCAGGGCGAGTGCGGGGCCTGCAACGTGCAGGTGGACGGGCGGCTCGTCGCCTCCTGCCTGGTGCCCGCGGCCACCGCGGCGGGCAGCGAGGTGCGCACCGTCGAGGGTCTCGCCGTCGACGGACGCCCCTCCGACGTGCAGCGCGCCCTCGCCAACTGCGGGGCCGTGCAGTGCGGCTTCTGCGTGCCGGGCATGGCGATGACCCTGCACGACCTCCTCGAGGGCAACCCGGCGCCCAGCGACCTGGAGACCCGCCGCGCGCTCTGCGGCAACCTGTGCCGCTGCTCCGGCTACCGGGGCGTGCTCGACGCGGTCCGCGACGTGGTCGCCGAGCGCGAGGCGAAGGGTGCCGCGGCCGAGCAGCAGGGCGAGGCCGACACCGGCGGACCCCGCGTACCGCACCAGTCGGGCCCCCACGGCCAGGACGGAGCCCAGGCGTGAGCAACGAGACAGCCGCCGCGCCGGGCGCCGAGCAACTGCCGCACGGCATCGGCTCGTCGCTGCCTTCGGCCGAGATCAGGGCCAAGACGGAGGGCACGTTCCCGTACGCCTCCGACCTGTGGGCCGAGGGGCTGCTGTGGGCGGCCGTCCTGCGCTCCCCGCACGCGCACGCGCGCATCGTGTCCATCGACGTCACGCACGCCGAGGACATGCCGGGCGTCCGCGCCGTCATCACCCACGAGGACGTACCGGGCAAGCCGAGCCACGGTCGCAGGACCGCCGACCGCCCGCTGTTCGCGTCCGACGTGGTGCGCCACCACGGCGAGGCCATCGCCGCCGTCGCCGCCGACCACCCGGACACGGCCCGGATGGCCGCCGCCGCGATCATCGTCGAGTACGAGGTCCTCGACCCGGTCACCGACCCGGAGCAGGCCTTCGAGGCCGCGCCGCTGCACCCCGACGGCAATCTGATCCGGCACATCCCGCTGCGCCACGGCGACCCCGAGGCGGCCGGTGAGGTCGTCGTCGAGGGCCTGTACCGCATCGGGCGCCAGGACCCGGCGCCCATCGGCGCGGAGGCCGGGCTCGCGGTGCCGCGCCCGGACGGCGGCGTCGAGCTGTACATCGCGTCGACCGACCCGCACGGCGACCGCGACATGGCCGCCGCCTGCTACGGCCTCACCCCCGAGCAGGTCAAGGTCGTCGTCACCGGCGTGCCCGGGGCCAGCGCCGACCGCGAGGACGCGAGCTTCCAGCTGCCGCTCGGCCTGCTCGCCCTGCGCACCAGCCGCCCCGTCAAGCTCACCGCGACCCGCGAGGAGTCCTTCCTCGGCCACGCCCACCGCCACCCGACCCTCCTCCGCTACCGCCACCACGCGGACGCCGAGGGCCAGTTGGTGAAGGTGGAGGCGCAGATCCTGCTCGACGCGGGCGCGTACGCGGACACCTCCGCCGACGCCCTCGCCGCGGCCGTCTCCTTCGCCTGCGGGCCCTACGTCGTGCCCAACGCCTTCATCGAGGGTTGGGCGGTCCGCACGAACAACCCGCCCTCCGGCCACGTGCGCGGCGAAGGCGCCCTCCAGGTCTGCGCCGCCTACGAGGCGCAGATGGACAAGCTCGCCAAGAAGCTCGGCGCCGACCCGGCCGAGCTGCGGCTGCGCAACGCCCTCGCCACCGGCGACATCCTGCCCACCGGACAGACGGTGACCTGCCCGGCCCCGGTCGCCGAACTCCTCGGCGCCGTCCGGGACTTCCCGCTCCCCGAGCTGCCCAAGGACACCCCGCAGGAGGACTGGCTGCTGCCCGGTGGCCCCGAGGGCGCGGGCGAACCCGCCGCCGTCCGTCGTGGCGTCGGCTACGGCCTCGGCATGGTCCAGCTCCTCGGCGCCGAGGGCACCGACGAGGTGTCCACGGCCACCGTGAAGGTCCACGACGGCATCGCCACGGTCATCTGCGCGGCCGTCGAGACCGGCCAGGGCTTCACCACCCTCGCCCGGCAGATCGTCCAGGAGACCCTGGGCATCGACGACGTGCGCGTCGCCCCCGTCGACACCGACCAGCCGCCCGCGGGCCCGAGCTGCCACGGCCGCCACACCTGGGTGTCCGGCGGCGCGGTCGAGCGCGCCGCGAAGATGGTCCGTACCCAGCTGCTCCAGCCCCTCGCGCACAAGTTCGGCATGTCGACCGAGCTGCTCCAGATCGCCGACGGCAAGATCACCTCGTACGACGGGGTGCTCTCCACCACCGTCGAGGAGGCGATGGACGGCAAGGAGCTGTGGGCCACGGCGCAGTGCCGCCCGCACCCCACCGAGCCGCTCGACGCCGACGGCCAGGGCGACGCCTTCGTGGGCATGGCCTTCTGTGCGATCCGCGCGGTCGTGGACGTGGACATCGAGATCGGTTCGGTACGGGTCGTGGAGCTGGCCGTCGCCCAGGACGTCGGCCGGATCCTCAACCCCGCGCAGCTCCGCGTCCGCATCGAGGCGGGCGTCACCCAGGGCGTCGGCGCGGCCCTCACCGAGAACCTGCGCACCCCCCGCGGCCTCGTCCGCCACCCCGACCTCACCGGCTACGCCCTGCCCACCGCCCTGGACGCCCCCGACATCCGCATCGTGAAACTCGTCGAGGAGCGCGACGTCGTCGCCCCCTTCGGCGCGAAGGCCGCGAGCGCGGTGCCCGTGGTGACGTCCCCGGCGGC
Source organism: Streptomyces sp. NPDC127108 (assembly GCF_042677545.1). NCBI lineage: Bacteria > Bacillati > Actinomycetota > Actinomycetes > Kitasatosporales > Streptomycetaceae > Streptomyces > Streptomyces sp. NPDC127108. The sequence continues at coordinate 122,541 of NZ_JBHXTE010000013.1, forward strand.
GGTCGCCGCGGCCGTGCGGGCGGCGACGGGCCGCCCGGTGAACCGGTTGCCGATCCGTCCGCAGGCCGCGGTGGGGGCGGAGTTGGCGTGAGGATTCTCAGCCCGTCCGGCGTGTGAGGACGAGCCGCGAAGCGGCGATAGCGGGGTCCAGGGGCGGCAGCCCCTGGTTACGGGGAGGGGCGGGACTGGGGCGTCCCACGAGGGCCCCGGGAAACCGGGAGGAACCCCAGCCCCCGCTGGGGTAACTTCGCGCAGATGAACGCCCCCACCACCCCCGAAGGGGTCATCGTCATCACCGGCATCATGGCCGCCGGAAAGTCCACGGTCGCGCAGGCCCTCGCCGAGCGGCTGCCCCGTGCCGCGCACGTCCGGGGCGACGTCTTCCGGCGCATGATCGTCTCCGGACGGCAGGAGTACGAGCCGGGCGCGGGCGCCGAGGCAGAGGCCCAACTCCGGCTCCGCTACGACCTGTCGGCGTCGACGGCCGACGCGTACGCCGCCGCGGGCTTCACCGCGATCGTCCAGGACGTGATCCTCGGCGAGGAGCTGAAGCGGTACGTCGAGAAGGTGCGCACGCGCCCGCTGCACGTGGTCGTGCTCGCCCCGCGCCCGACCGCGGTGGCCGAACGAGAGGCCGGACGCGGCAAGACGGGCTACGGAGAGTGGACGGTGGAGGCCCTGGACGAGGGGATGCGTGCCACCACGCCACCCATCGGACTGTGGCTGGACAGCTCGGAGTTGACGGTGGATCAGACGGTGGACGCGATTCTCGCGCGGCTGCGCGAGGCGGCCGTGACCTGAGAGTGGAATGTCTCCGACCGGTGCCGACCGGGTCGCGATGACGCTTCAGGGATGCCATCCCACCATAAATCCCTTTTGAGCAGGGCCAGTTACAGGGCACCATCGAAGAGTCCCGAACAACTCGGTCACTACGGGGGAGATGTGTCATGGGGGATGACAACGACACGGGCTGGGGCTAGAACCCGGCGGTTTCGGAGGGGCGGTTCCATTGGGGACCGCCCCTCTTCACGTGTTCGGCCCTGCGCGTGTTCAGCCCTGCGCGTGTTCAGCTCCGCACCGCGGGTGCCTTGCCCTCGATGGTGACGACCGAGCCCGGACTGAGCTTCTCGTAGAGCCACTTGGCGTCCGCCGCGCGCAGGCCGAGCCATCCGTGGGTCACATCGCGCTTGCCGACGGACTTCTCGTCGTAGGTGAGGGCGACGACGTAGTTCGTGCGGCCGTCGGCGTCGCGCAGTTCGAGGACCCAGTGGAAGTACACGTCGTACGTCTCGCCGAGGCCGACGGTCTGGCCCGACAGCTTCGTCGAGCGGTGCTTGGCGACGACTGTCATCCGGCCCGGCTTCGTCGGGTACTTCGCGCGGCCCGACGACAGGGGCAGCTTCCGGCCCGCCACGGACAGCTCACGCCGCGCGAGGTCGGCGGTGGCGGCGGGCGCGGTGGGACCGGCGGACGTGGTGGGGGCGGCGGGCGGCGCGGGGCGGGAGCCGGAGTCGTCGCCGAGACCCACGACGAGGCCGGCCACCAGGGCCGCCGCCGCGACGGCGCCACCGCCCACGAGGGCCGCGTGCCTGCGGCGCCGCCGGGTCCCGGCGCGGCGGCGCACGTCGGCGCCGGTGCCGGGGGCGGGGGAGCGGGCGTCGACGGCGAGGGCGTGCAGGGCGGCGGAGATGTCGGGGGCGGGGGTCGGCTCGGGGGCCGAGGGTTCATCGGACACGATCCCGATCCCCCTCCTTCCCGCTGCTCGTCCCGCCGAGGACGCCGTCGCCCCCGTTGCCCCCGTCGACCCCGTCATCCCCGGACAAGTGCTTGGCCAACGCCGCGCGTCCGCGCGAGAGCCGCGCCTTGACCGTGCCGGTCGGGGCGCCGGTCTCGGAGGCTACCTGCTCCACGCTGAGGTCACACAGGTGGTGCAGCACGATCGCGAGCCGCTGCGCCTCGGGCAGCTTCCGCAGGGCCGCGACGAGCGTCACGTGCTCGGGCCCGGGCCCCGCCGCGTGCTCGGGCAGCGGCTCCCGGCGCACCAGCTCCAGCCAGCGCCGGGCCCGCCGCCAGTGGCTCACCGCGAGCCGCATGGCGACCGTGCGGACCCAGGCCTCCGGCGCGTGCACGGCCGCGAAGTCGCGCCGCCGGTCCCAGGCCCGTACGAACGCCTCCTGGACGACGTCCTGGGCCTGCCCGTGGTCGCCGGTGAAGGCGTAGACCTGGCCGACGACGCGCGGGAACGCGGACGCGTAGAACGCGTCGAACTCGTCCTCCGTCATGCCCCCGCCGTTCCTGTCCACGACCGCGACCGTCCGCCGTCCGCGCCGCGAACCGTCACAACCAGCCCCGAATCTTCCCGCCCGCCGCATGCAACCCGGCGGTCTCCGCCGTGCGTATGGGTGGCGTACATGGAAACACACCGGCCCAGGCCGGAACACCACACAGGGGGACCCGATGGCCAGGCGCACCAGAATCCGTCATGTCGTACGCGGGGCGGCGGCCGCCGTGCTCTGCGCGGGGGTCCTCGCGGGCTGCTCGCTGGGCGGGCAGGACGGTCCCTCGGCGCCGTCGGGGCGGAAGGACGACCGGAAGCCCGCCGCGGCTGGTACGCCCACGCCGCGCGCGAAGCCGGTCGTGGAGCCCGCCGCGCTGCGCCGGGGCGGGGTGCGGGTGAACGTGGCGGACGGGCAGCGGGTGGGCGTCGGCATGCCGGTGTCGGTGACCTTCGCCCGCCCTGTGCCGAAGGCCGAGCGGGCGGCGGTGGAGCGACGCCTGAAGGTGCGCACGAGCACCCCTGTCACCGGTTCCTGGAGCTGGGTCAAGGACCGCAACCTGCACGAGGGCCAGCGCGTCGACTACCGCCCCAGGACGTACTGGAAGCCCGGCACGAAGGTCACCGTCCGGGTGGGCTCAGGCATCGACCGCACCGTCACCGTCGCCCGCTCCCTGGTCGCCACGGTCGACGTCCGCAGCCACACGATGACCGTGGTCAAGGACGGCGTGACGCGCCGCGTGCCGATCACGGCGGGCGCGCCCGGCATGGACACCTGGAACGGCACGATGGTGGTCTCCGACAAGCAGCGCCGCGTCTTCATGGACTCCCGCACGGTCGGTTACGCGGACGCGTACGCCGGCTACTACAGCTACGCGGTCCACCTCACCACGTCCGGCACCTACCTCCACGAGAACCCCAAGGCCAACACCTTCGCGGGCAACACCAACGTCACCCACGGCTGCATAGGCCTCGCCACGGACGGCACGGCCCGCCGCTTCTACGAGGAGGTCATCCCCGGCGACGTCATCCGCGTCACCGGCTCCAAGGAGACGGTGGCCCCCGGCAACGGCTACGGCGACTGGAACGTCTCCTGGACCGACTGGCGCGCGGGCAGCGCCCTCAACTCCTGACCCCTTACGGGAACTTGGAGGCCGTGACCGGAATCGAACCGGTGTGCTTCGCTTTGCAGGCGAATCCCTAAACCACTCGGGCACACGGCCATGTCGTACTGACTCCCTCGACCGTAGGCGCGCCGCCCGCCCCACTCAACCCTGGCGTGGGCGCCGCAACGGGACTGCCATACGGCGTTCATGAAACGGGCCGAGCCGCGTCATGGACGTCCGGGGGCAGCCGGACGTCCATGACGCCCCGACGGGTTGGCGGCGAACTCGCCTTCATGTGGCCCAAATTGCACTAGCAACGCAAGGTCGCGGTTGGTCACTGTGGATGAACGAGAGTGACAACTGAGACCTAGCCCTGGCCACACGGGGGTGCTGTGGCACACGACCATGGGGTTTGACCAGGAATGGGCCCAGCCGCGGGCCGACGCGGCCGAACGGCAGCCGACGTCGATGCGGCTCAACCAGACGGATCCTCCGGGCCCGCCGCCCGGGGGCGCGCCCGACCTCGCGACGACGCCACGGGAGAAGAAGGCCGCCGCGCACACCATCGAGACCGAGCTGCAGCCGGACACCCGCAAGGCGGGCACCTGGGCCGACGCGGCGACCGACAAGGCCATCAGTGGATTCGGCGGTTGGGCCACGGCCGGTGGCCTGAAGAAGGTGCAGACCACCTGGGACAGCCAGGTCAAGACGCTCATGGGGCGGCTCGCCGCGGAGAAGAACGCGCTGCGGTCCACGAACAAGACCTTCACCGAGACCGACCTGGGCACTTCCCGGCGCATCCGTGGGAGCTCGAAGCTCGACCAGTACTGAATCGCCGCCAGGCCCCGACGCGAGGCGGCGGAGCGGCATGGCATCCCGACGCCCTTCCGGAGGAAGCGCAGCGTGCTGACGTACTACGAAGTCATGACGACGGACTTCGGGAGCCTCTCCGCCGCCGCGGACAAGTGGCAGGAGATGGCGGACGAGTTCCACAAGGTCGAGGGCCGCTACCGGGACGGCGTCCAGAAGATCACGAAAGGCCAGGCCTGGCTCGGTGAGAGCGCGCGGGCAGCGCACGCGAAGTTCGCCGCGACGCGCTATGAGTACCAGGCGGCTCAGACACAGGCCAAGGCGACCGCCACGCTCCTGCGCAACGCGCACCAGCAGTTCGTCGAACTCAGGAAGCAGCTTGAGACAGCTCGCGCCGATGCCGTCAAAGCCGGGATGAAGGTCTCCGAAGAGGGCAAGGTCGCGTTCGACTACGACCGGCTCTCCGCGTCGGAAAGCAGCGCCGCCCGTCTCAACCCCGCCCACGCGGCGAGCGTCAACGCGAGCGTGGACGCGTGGGCCGACTTCCTCAGGCTGTGCGTCAAGGCCTTCGACGACGCCGACCAGGACCTCAAGAGGGACCTGGAGGCCGTGGTCAAGGACGGCAAGGGCAACAAGAACGACGGGACAGCGGGAACCGGCTTCAATGGTGACGCCGGGCAGGTGGCGAAGGCCGACGGCGAACAGAAACGAGCGCGCCATGACCCTGCCTGGTTCAAGAAGCGGGACGACGAGACTCTGAACGACTACATGGAGCGGCTGCGGCGTGACGGGGTGACTCGTCTGACGGGGAGCGCGCAGCTGGGGGACTTGGTCAACGCGGTGACCAAGGGATCGATGATGGTCGGGGCTTTCGCACTCGTCACAGGCACGTCCGTCACGTACTCCTACAACTTGATGAGCCACTTCAAATCCCAGAAGGCGCTCAACGCTCCCGGTACTTTGGCGTCACGCTTCGTCAATACACAACTGGCCGGATCAGCTCCCGGAAGCGTCCTCAGCCGAGTTCCCCCTGGCCTGGTCACCGCCATGACCGGATCCGATGAAGCTGCCATGTACGGCGCCTTCATGAAGAACGGCACCTTCGTCATTCCGTCGGCGTCGGAAGCCAATCTGGTGCGGGTCGCGCGGGGCGGCGGCCTCGCACAGGCCGGAAGGGCCGCCGGGTGGATGCGGGGCACGGGCGTCGTCGGTGGAGCGGCGGCGACCGTCTATGGCGTCGCCAATCTCTCCACGTACGACGGGGACAAGATCAAGGCGGATCCGTCGAAGTTCGCCTCGGATCTCAGCGGGACGGCGTTCAGCGGATCCATGACCGCGCTGACCGTGGCACCCAACCCCGTGACCGCCGGGTTGGCGCTGGGAACCGGAGCCGTGTACGGAGGGGCCCTGATCTGGGACAACCACGAGGCCATCGGCAAGGGCATCGGGAACGCGAAGGACTGGGTCGGTGACCAGACCGAGGGGCTGAGGTCCGGCGTGGCCAGTGGTGCGAGGAAGTTCAAAGACGTCGTCAACCCGTTCGACTAGTGAGGACCGGAAATGCACACCACCACCGCCTCGTTCACCCTGCACCACTGGAAGCAGCGCGAAAACGGAAAGCGCGAGTTCGGCTGGCAAGGAACCTCGGAGGAGTTCGGCGACATCAAGGTGACGAATCGGCGCCAGAGTCACCACGAAAGCCTCACCGCCGAAGTGCGAGGTGGCTTCATCCCCACCGCCACCCTTGAGTCGCGCGGGATTCACACAGAGGTGATGATGAGGCCGTCCCTGAACCGCGCGACGCTTCGAGTCGGCGATGCTCATGTCTACATGACGAGGAATCGGCTGGGCCTGACTCACCGAGGGCGGTCACTGATCCTCAAATACGCAGGCGACAAGTATCGGTTGGCGGCGATCAACCGTCGAGCGTATGTCCTTCGCCGAGAGGCGGACGATGAGGACTCCGGAGTCATCATCACAGTGCGTGAGACGGGCCTGGGGTCGAGAAAGAAGTTCACGATAAGTGTCGAGAAGCGGGCCGTGGGCGCTGATATCGCGCTCGCAGCCCTCTTCGTGGGCGTTGACAGGGCAACGCTGACTCGGCGAGGGGCCGTACGGGCGGGAATCTCAAGGGTCTTCAACCTTTCCATGCAGTCCCAGTACTGACCACGTCCTGGCCAGGGCGAGATGAACGCAACCGCAGAGCGAGTGATGACGTGCCTTCCATAGACGTTTCCAGGTCCCGGTTCCGCCTGGGCGACGACCACGTCGTTGTCCTCTCCTGCCTGGCGACGGGAGACGCGCCGCCCGACGAAATGGCTTTGGCCCACAGCGAGTTACGCGAACGCGGCCTGATCAATCAGGCAGGTGAACTCTCCAGCCTTCTTCTTCCGCTGCTCACGACGATGGTCCGCCCGGTGGTGGCCGTCTCGCTGGAGGTGGCGGGCCGGCAGGGAAAGCTGCACCACGGGATGTTCATCGGCGAGGATCACGTGGTCACCCACGAGGCGTGGCCCGGACAGGCCGAATCGGAGTACGCCTGCGTCGAACCCAGCATGCTGCTGTGGGCGCTGGCGAACATGGTGAACCTACGGCGGGTCGATTCCTTCCACGACGCACGGCCCACCGTCGTCGAGACGACCGTCGGAACACTCGACGCGGGCTTGTCCGCTCTGGAAGCCATGCCCCTCACCGCATCCGGGCGGGAGGAGCGCGGGCGCATCCGGAGCGCTCTCGCGGCGGACGGGACCCTGGACGGCCCGATGCTCGGAGTCTTCACCGACATGATCGCGGAGCTGCGGTCGAGCTGGCGCATGACCACCGCCTGGCAGGGCCGACGCGAGGAGCCGGGCGGCCTGGCGGCGCGCGCACTCGCTGTCTGGGACTGCGGCCCCCTCGGCTACTGGCACCGCGAACTGCCTGCCGAACCGGTGGAACTGGGGCAGGTCGGTCCGCACAGTCCCCTGAAGCTTTCCTGTGTGGCCGCCAAGCGGGTCTGGGAGATGATCGCTGAGACCCTGCCCTCGGACGACGGCATGTGATCTCACCCGGAGCGCGAAACCCCTGCCCCACGGCGCTCGCGAAACTGGGACACCGCACCGCTGGACCATCTGGAACTGGAGCCCCCATGACAACCCTCCCCGACCGCCCCCGTACCGCCGTGCTGGTCATCGACATGCAGAACGGGGTGGTGGCCGAGGCGTACGAGCGTGATGCCGTGGTCGCGAACATCGTCGCCGTCGTGGACAAGGCGCGTGCGGCGGACGTGCCCGTGATCTGGGTGCAGCACTCCGACGACGAGCTCCCGCGGGACAGCGAGAGCTGGGCCTATGTGCCGGAGTTGGTCCGCCGTGACGGCGAGTCCGTCGTCCACAAGCACTACGGCGACTCCTTCGAGGCCACCGAGCTGGAGGACGTCCTCGCCGCACACGCCGTCGGCCACCTCGTCGTCACCGGCGCCCAGACCGACGCCTGCATCCGCTCCACCCTCCACGGTGCCTTCACCCGCGGCTACGACGCGACGCTCGTGTCCGACGCGCACACCACGGAGGATCTGAGCCGGCTCGGGGTCCCCTCCCCGGACCTGGTGATCGCGCACACGAACCTCTATTGGCACCGGCAGGAAGCTCCCGGGCGGCGCGGGGGGACTGTGCGGGCGCAGGAGGTCTCCTTCTCCTGAGCCCGCAGAGTCGCCGAGCCGCCGAGCCGCGCCGTTCGGGAGGCCTACGCGGCGGTGTCGTACGTGTAGTACGGGGTGTGGTCCAGCATGTCGGCGGGGGTGACGTCGCCCCACGGGCGCATCGTGTCGTGGAGGTCGACGACGTCTCGCGTGCCGGAGGCGGGCAGGTAGGGCGAGTCGGGGTGGCGGGACCGCCACTGGGTCCAGAGCTTGTCGACGTAGGCGTGGTGGAGCCAGAAGACCGGGTCGTTGGGGGACGCGCCGGTGGCCATGTGGCCGCCGACCCAGACGTGGACGCGGTTGTGGAGGTTGACGCCGCGCCAGCCCTCGAGGTGGTTGCGGAAGCCGTCGGAGGCGCTGTTCCAGGGCGGCATGTCGTACGTGGACATGGCGAGGACGGAGTCGACCTCGGCCTTGGTGGGGAGTTGGCGCACGCCCGCGCCGAGGGAGCGGCGCAGGAAGTCGCGGCCGTCGACGCGCACGTTGATGCGCCAGCCGTTGCCGGACGAGGCGAACGCGCCGTCGGTGACCTGGCTGTCACGGCTGCGGCCGGTGCCGCCGAGGAAGTCGGGGGCCCAGAGGGAGGCGGCCGGGGTGCGGTCGGTGGTCCAGTCCCAGTAGGGCAGGGCGACGGACGCGTCCACGGACTGCAGCGCCTGCTCGAACTGGATGAGGAAGCGGCGGTGCCAGGGCAGGAAGGACGGCGAACGGTGGCCGACGCGGTCGCCGTTGTCGGTGTCGCTCATGATGAAGTCGTTGTGGGTGCTGACGAAGGAGTCGTAGCGCCCGTCCCGCTTGAGGGCGAGGACGGCGTTCACGAAGCGCCGCTTCTCGTCGGCGGTGAGCTGGGACTGGTTCTTGCGTACGGTCATGGCGGTGCTGCTCCGGGTCGGGCTGTGGGCGGGGACTGGTACGGGGACGGGGACTGGTGCGGGGATCAGGGCGCGGCCGCGGGCGGGGCGAGCGGGACGAGCGTCGCGCCTTGGAGCTCGACCACGGCCGCGCGGGCGAGGGCGCGCGGGGTCGCCTGCGGCTCGTAGTGGTTGATGACGCTGATCCACGTGCCGTCGGCGTTGCGCATGATGTGCAGTTCGTCGCCGTCTATGCGGACGGAGTAGCCGGTGCCGTGGCCCCCGTGCCCGCTCGCGTGGTGGCCGCCGCCGTGGGACGGCGCGCCCTGGATGCGGCGGCCGAGGTACACCTCGTCGAAGGCGTCGGGCCCGGCGCCCGGGTGGACCGGGCCGCGCGGCTCGGCGGAGTCCGTCGCCGAGGCGTGGGCGGCGGCACCGACGACGGCGAGACCGGCGGCGGCGCTCGCGGCGGCGCCGATGGCCCTGCGGCGGGTGATTCCGGACATGCGTAAAACCCCCAAGTGAACGTGGTGAAGAGGCGGTTCCGGTGGTCGGCCGGTCCGCCGAGGCCATGCGTACATGGGGGAAGGCGCGGCGCCGCAATCGGCGGGAAGAGTTGCCCTTTATTACGGACAACTACGGGTAAATAGTGCAGAGTTGGACGAGCGTGATTCTGCTGTGCGTTCGCCCTGGCGGTGCGCAGACCGCAAATCCTGCGTCTTGAGTGAGGATAACGTGAAAGATCTTCACGTATGCGCCATGGCGGGTGCGCCGGGTCACAGGGGAAAGCTGGCCAAAAGGCGCGCCGAGTGAGTAGGGGCCTGAGTAGGTGTACTCAGGGCCGGGCGGGGCGGAGCGGTGAGGCTGGGACCATGACGACAGCGCCCCCGATTCCGCCGACGCCCCCGCAGTCGTACGGGCAGCAGCCGTACGCGCAGTACCCGCAGCCGCCGGAGCCCGCGGGCGGCCGCCGGGGCAGGACCGCCCTGGTCGTCGTGGTCGTGGTCCTCGCGGTGGTCGCCGCGGGCCTCGGCGCCTGGTGGTGGACGCGGGACGGCGACGAGGGGCCGCTCGCGGGTCGGCCCCGGGTGACGGACGCCAGGGCGGGGGTGTCGTACGGGATCCCCGAAGGGTGGGAACGCAACGACAAGCAGGGGGACTTGATCGGCGCGTTCACGTCGTCGATCGCTTCGAAGGGCAAGGGACTTGGGGACTCGGCCGAGGAGGGGGGCGAGGAAGAGGGCGGCGGTGTCGTCCTCGCGGGGCGGTCGGGGGCGGTGCCCGAGTCCTCGCTGAAGAGCCAGACGGAGCGGGCGGCGCGCTCCAACGCGGAGTTCTTCTACCCGGACGGATCGTCGGAGGTGAAGGAGTCCGAGGCGACGACCGTCGACGGCCGCCCCGCCCACACGATGGCGCTCGCGGTGCGGGACGGCGAGGGCGGCACGGCCCATCTGCGGCTGACGCTCGTCTCGGTGGACGGCGGCCGGTCCGCGTTCCTGCTGGGGGTCGCGACGCCGGGGACGGGCACCGGGCCGTACGCGGACAAGGGGCCGGTGGACGAGGAGACGGTGGACGCGGTGGTGGCGAGTGCGGAGCTGAACTGAACTGAACTGGGCTGCGGCCGGTCCTGGCCCCGGGCGAACTGCCTTCCGGCTGGCTCAAATTGCACTTGCAATGAACATGTCCGGGCCACTTGGCTGGACAGTCTGTTGTCTGAGTGACGGGGGAGGAACCACAGATGACGCAGCCGCCGGGGCAGCAGCCCGGCCAGCCGCAGTCGCAGTCGTGGCAGGGCGGAGGGTTCGGCCCGCCTCCGGGCCCGTCTCCGGGGGCGCAGGGGCCGTACGCGCCGCCACCGCAGGGCTCGTACGGCACACAGCAGCCGTCGGCCGACAACCCGTACGCCCAGCAGGGCCAGCAGCCCTACCCCCACCCGAACGCCCAACCCTCCTACGGCGGTTACCCGCCCCAGTTCCCCACCCCCGACGGCGGCGGCCCGAAGCGCAGGGGATGGCTGGTCGTCACGGCCGCCGTGGTCGCGCTCGCCGTGGTCGGCGGCGGGGTCTGGTTCGCGGTTGGCAAGGGCGGCGACGGGGAGTCGAAGAAGCCCGCCGCCAAGGCCAGCCGGAGCGCGGACGCCGAGCCCCGGCCGAGCGGGACGCCGAGCGCGGAGGAGTCGGACGGCGCGGGGGAGTCCGACGACCCGTACGCCGACCCCGACAGCGGGGACGACGACGAGGGGGACGAGCCCGGCGGCGGGCCCACCGGGACGACCCTCGTCGGGTTCTGGCGCTCGGAGAAGCCGGGCGGCGGGATCCTCGGGCTCCGCGACAGCCCGGACACGACGCGGCCGAAGAAGGCCTCGGTCTCGCTGCTCGACGGCGGCCGCTGCACCGGCCTGCGCCGCGTCGTCGAGCCCGGCCGCAGCTACCGCATCGGGCTCCTCTGCGAGCGCGACAAGAAGGAGATCTTCGGGGACCTGATCTTCGCGGGCGGCGACACCTTGACGGTCACCTGGGACAAGGGCAAGTTCGGCAAGGAGACGTACAAGCGCTTCCTGGACTGGTCGGAGGACGGCGCGGGCGGAGGCGGTGACTCGGGGAGCGGGGGCTCGGGAAGCGGGGGTTCGGGGTCGGGAGGCTCGGGGAGCGGGGACTCGGGGTCCGTGGGGATCTGAGCGCGCGGAGTCGGGAGTACCCGGGGGGCCGGGCGCGCGGAGTCGGGAGTACGCCTGCTCAGGCCCTTGGGCGTACGACCAAGGGACCAGCGGGCGACCTCCTCCGGACAGGGGTCAATATCAGCTGTGGCCCTTACCGTGGCAGACATGACCGCCCCCGACCCGCGCGACACCGACGTCGCCCCCGCCCCGTCCGTCGACACGGACCCACCCGCACCGCGAGGCGGTGTCCTCGGCAAACCCCACCGCGCGCTGAGCATCGGCATCGTCTCCGTCGTCTTCCTCATCGCCTTCGAGGCGACGGCCGTCGGGACGGCGATGCCCGTCGCGGCGCGGGAGCTCGACGGGATTCCGCTGTACGCCTTCGCGTTCTCGGCGTACTTCACGACGAGCCTGTTCGGGATGGTCCTCGCGGGGCAGTGGGCCGACCGGCGCGGGCCGCTGGGGGCGCTGGCGGGCGGCATCGGGGCGTTCGCGGCGGGGCTGCTGCTCGCGGGGACCGCCGGGGCGATGTGGCAGTTCATCCTGGGGCGCGCGGTGCAGGGGCTCGGCGGCGGGCTCGTCATCGTGGCGCTGTACGTCGTGGTCAGCCGGGCCTACCCGGAGGAGCTGCGTCCGTCCATCCTCGCGGCGTTCGCCGCGAGCTGGGTCATACCCTCGGTGATCGGCCCGCTCATCGCGGGCACGGTCACCGAACACGCGGGCTGGCGCTGGGTGTTCCTCGGCATCCCCGCCCTCGTCGCCGTCCCGCTCGCCCTCGCCCTGCCCGCGATACGGCGGACCGCGGCGGGCCCCGTCGACCCCGACGCCCCCGCCGAGCCCTTCGACCGGCGCCGCATCCGGCTCGCCCTCGGCATCTCGCTGGGCGCGGGGCTGCTGCAGTACGCGGGGCAGGACCTGCGCTGGCTGTCCCTGGTCCCGGCCGTGCTCGGCGCCGTCGTCCTCGTGCCCGCCGTGCTCGGGCTGCTGCCGCGCGGCACGTACCGGGCGGCGCGGGGGCTTCCTTCCGTCGTGCTGCTTCGCGGTGTCGCCGCGGGCTCGTTCATCGCCGCCGAGTCCTTCGTGCCGCTGATGCTCGTCACCGAGCGGGGGCTCTCGCCGACGCTTGCCGGGCTCTCGCTCGCGGCGGGGGGTGCGACGTGGGCGCTCGGGTCGTACGCGCAGTCGCGGCCGCGTATGGAGCCGCATCGGGAGAAGCTCGTCGTGGCCGGGATGGTGCTCGTGGCTGCCGCCATCGCCACCGCGCCGAGCGTTCTCGTCGACGCCGTTCCGGTGTGGGTCATCGCTGTCGCTTGGGGCTTCGGGTGTCTCGGCATGGGCATGGTGATCGCCTCGACCAGCGTGCTGCTGCTCCGCCTTTCGCCGCCCGAGGACGCGGGGTCCAACTCCGCCGCCCTTCAGATCTCCGACGGGCTGTCCAACGCGCTGTTGCTCGCGGCGGGGGGTGCGGCGTTCGCCGCGCTCGGTGGGGGGCTGGCCGGGGCCTCCCACGCCGCCGAGGCGTCGGGGTCGCATCCGGCCGCGTTCACGGCGGTGTTCCTGCCGATGGCGGGGGTGGCGTTGGCGGGGGCGTGGCTGGGTACGCGGCTGCGCAGCCCCCACTGCGTCCATTAGCGCGCTCCGCGCGCGGGCGCCCCTTCCCGTAACCGGGGCTCCGCCCCGGACCCCGTATCGGCGCTCCGCGCCTCGTCCTCAAGCGCCGGACGGGCTGAGTTGTGCCGGGGCGGGCTGTCGGCAGGCGCTCCGGTGTGAGACGTGTCCCACCCGCCCCGCCACCGGGGTCGTCAACCCGGTGCCCCCGAGGTCGCACCGGTAAGGTGGCCCGGTTGTCATACGTAGCCGTGCCGCCGAGCCCGAACGAACCGGAGACCGTGACTACCACCGCCGCCTCCTCGTCACACCACCTTTCCCCCGCGTTCCCGGGCCGTGCCCCCTGGGGCACCGCCAGCAAGCTGCGTGCCTGGCAGCAGGGGGCGATGGAGAAGTACCTCCAGGAGCAGCCGCGCGACTTCCTCGCGGTCGCCACGCCCGGCGCCGGCAAGACGACGTTCGCGCTGACGCTCGCTTCCTGGCTGCTGCACCACCACGTGGTCCAGCAGGTGACCGTGGTCGCGCCCACCGAGCACCTGAAGAAGCAGTGGGCCGAGGCCGCAGCGCGGATAGGGATCAAGCTGGATCCCGAGTACAGCGCGGGGCCGCTCAGCAAGGAGTACCAGGGCGTCGCCGTGACGTACGCCGGTGTCGGGGTGCGGCCCATGCTGCACCGCAACCGCGTGGAGCAGCGCAAGACGCTGGTGATCCTCGACGAGATCCACCACGCGGGGGACAGCAAGTCCTGGGGCGAGGCCTGCCTGGAGGCCTTCGAGCCCGCCACCCGGCGGCTCGCGCTCACCGGCACGCCCTTCCGGTCCGACACCAACCCCATCCCCTTCGTCGTGTACGAGGAGGGGAACGACGGCATCCGGCGGTCGGCCGCCGACTACACGTACGGGTACGGCAGCGCCCTCGGCGACGGCGTCGTGCGGCCCGTGATCTTCCTGTCCTACAGCGGCAACATGCGCTGGCGCACCAAGGCCGGGGACGAGATCGCCGCCCGCCTCGGCGAGCCCATGACCAAGGACGCCGTCTCGCAGGCCTGGCGCACCGCCCTGGACCCGCGCGGCGACTGGATGCCGAACGTCCTGAAGGCCGCCGACCGGCGCCTCGGCGAGGTGCGCAAGGCCATCCCGGACGCCGGCGGCCTCGTCATCGCCTCCGACCAGGACTCCGCCCGCGCCTACGCCAAGCTGATCCGCGAGATCACCGGCACCAAGGCCACCCTCGTGCTCTCCGACGACGCCGGTGCCTCCAAGCGCATCGACGACTTCAGCGGCAGCGACGAGCGGTGGATGGTCGCGGTGCGGATGGTTTCGGAGGGCGTGGACGTGCCGCGGCTCGCGGTGGGCGTGTACGCGACGACCATCTCGACGCCGCTGTTCTTCGCCCAGGCCGTCGGGCGCTTCGTGCGGTCCCGGCGGCGCGGCGAGACCGCGTCGGTGTTCCTGCCCACCGTCCCCGACCTGCTCGGCTTCGCCAACGAGATGGAGGTCGAGCGCGACCACGTCCTCGACCGGCCGAAGAAGCACGGCGAGGAGGACCCCTACGCCGAGTCCGAGCAGGAGATGGACGAGGCCAACAAGCAGCAGGACGAGGACACCGGCGAGCAGGAGCAGTTCTCCTTCGAGGCCCTGGAGTCCGAGGCCGTCTTCGACCGCGTCCTCTACGACGGCGCCGAGTTCGGCATGCAGGCGCACCCGGGGAGCGAGGAGGAGCAGGACTACCTGGGCATCCCCGGGCTCCTCGAACCCGACCAGGTGCAGCTGCTGCTCCAGAAGCGGCAGGCCCGGCAGATCGCCCACAGCAAGAAGAAGCCCGCCGAGGAGGCCGACCTCCTCGAACTGCCCGCCGAGCGGCGGCCCGTGGTCTCCCACAAGGAGATGCTCGAACTGCGCAAGCAGCTCAACACCATGGTCGGCGCGTACTCCCACCAGAGCGGAAAGCCCCACGGCGTGATCCACACCGAGCTGCGGCGCACCTGCGGGGGCCCGCCGAGCGCGGAGGCCACGGCCGGGCAGCTGCGGCAGCGGGTGGCCAAGGTGCAGGAGTGGGCCACCCGGATGCGGTGAGGGTTCGCCCTCCCGTTCGGCGGCGTACGCCCGCCCTTGGCGATCAGTACGCCGCCGGTTGCCCGTCCCGTAGGGAATCGTGCGCTCCGCGTGTAGACGTTGTGCACGCAGCGTCCATCTGCGGCGGGATCTTTCGGGATATTCCGGTCTCTCTTTCCCTCCCCTTGACCGGATTCTGGACGGAGTCTTCCGCTGAGCGGGACGCCCTCGCTACTGTCCCCGCTACACAACGCCCCGTGGCAGCGTCGCCCCGGAGCGCGTCCGGTGCCCGCCGCCAGAGGGGGCCGTCGACCCTCACCACTAAAGGAGTGGGCGTCGTGACAGCGGAGACATCTCAGACGCTCGACCGAGGACTGCGCGTCCTCAAGCTGCTCGCCGACACCGACCACGGCCTGACCGTCACCGAGCTGTCCAACAAGCTCGGCGTGAACCGCACCGTGGTGTACCGCCTGCTCGCCACGCTCGAACAACACGCCCTGGTGCGAAGGGACTTGGGCGGGCGCGCCCGGGTCGGGCTCGGTGTGCTGCGGCTCGGCCGGCAGGTCCACCCGCTCGTCCGCGAGGCCGCGCTGCCCGCCCTGCGCGCCCTGGCCGAGGACATCGGCGCCACCGCGCACCTCACCCTCGTCGACGGCACCGAGGCGCTCGCCGTCGCGGTCGTCGAGCCGACCTGGACCGACTACCACGTGGCGTACCGCACCGGCTTCCGGCACCCGCTGGACCGGGGCGCCGCGGGCAAGGCGATCCTGGCGGCCCGCCAGGCCCAGATCACCGACCCCGGGTACGCCCTCACCCACGGCGAGCTGGAGGCCGGGGCGAGCGGCGCGGCGGCCCCCCTGGTCGGGGTGACCGGGATAGAGGGGAGCGTCGGGGTCGTGATGCTGGCGGACTCGGTCCCGGAACGGGTGGGCCCGCGGGTGGTGGACGCCGCACGTGAAGTAGCGGACGCACTGCGCTGAGGATATGAAGCCCGTCCGGCGATTGAGGACGAGCGAGGCCGCAGGCCGCGATCAACGGCGACCGGGCATGCGGGTTAGATTGAGTGGGTGTTCTCTCGCCTCGCTCGCCTGAGCCGTCCCAAGGCCCTCGCCGTCTCGGCGGTGCCCCTCGTCGGCCTGCTCGCCGTCGTCGGGCTCGCGCCGCTGCCCTTCGCCGTCGCCCAGCCGGGCGGCACCGCCGACGTGCTCGGGAAGTACAAGGGCAAGCCCGTCCTCACGATCAGCGGAGCGCCCCAGCGGGAGACGGACGGGGAGCTGCGGATGACGACCATCGTGGCGACCGGGCCGCAGATGGACGTGCGGCTCGGTGACGTCATCGACGGCTGGTTCCGTACGGACCGGGCCGTGATGCCGAAGGACTCCGTCTACCCCGACGGCGACAACGTCAAGGAAGTCGAGAAGCACAACCTCGGCGACATGCGCGAGTCCCAGGACGACGCCACCAAGGCGGCGCTCCGCTATCTGCGGGCGAACGGCGTGGACGGCACCGACAAGGTCGAGGTCAAGGTCGACCTCGGCAAGATCGGCGGGCCGAGCGCGGGTCTGTTCCTGGCGCTCGGCATCATCGACAAGCTGGACGGCGACGGCAGCGGGGGCGACCTGACCGGCGGCCGCAGCATCGCGGGCACCGGCACCATCTCTCCCGGCGGCAAGATCGGCCCGGTCGGCGGCGTCTCCATGAAGACCCAGGCCGCGGCCCGCGACGGCGCCACGGTCTTCCTCGTGCCCAAGGCCGAGTGCTCGGACGCCAAGGCGGAGAAGCCGAAGGGCCTCTCGCTCGTCCCGGTGACTACGCTGGCGAGTACGGTCGATTCGCTGCGAGCCCTGCAGAAGGGCGAGAAGGTCCCGAGCTGCTGACCAGGAACAGCCCCAACTCGACCAGTCTCCAGCCCAGTTGAGCCCGCAGCTGCGCCTCGCGCGGCGGCCGTCCGGTGGGGGCCGCGCGGAGTAGTTCGGCCGCGCGGGCGTGGTGCAGCATCAGATGTACGTCGGGGTGCATCGCGATGGCCTCTCAGTCCGTTGAGTCCGTGGGCCGGGTCGGGATCAGGTGGGTGTGGAGGCGGACCTTGGCCGTGTTCGGGGCGCCGTCCTTCGGTGCCAACGCCCGGTAGCTCTCCGCGAGTTCGTGCATCTTCGCCTTCAGCTCGGCCGCGAGCGCGGGCGTCAGGTTCAGGGTGAAGTCGCTGATGTCCGAGGCGTCGACCCATTCCTCCGACCAGTCCTGCCCGGTGGCGATCCAGGTGGCGACCTCCGCGGCGTGGTTCCCCGCGTGCTCGTGCATGAACGTGGAGTACGCGCCGCGCACTTCGGGGTCGGCGTTCCGCGCGAAGTCGTTGTCCACGTACGTGCCGTCGGCGATGGCGCGCCACCACCGCTCGCGGCCCTTGCCGCGCTCGGGGTCGTCCTCGGCGAAGCCGTACTCCGCGAGCTGGCGCAGGTGATAGCTCGTCGCGCCGCTCGACTCGCCCAGGCGCTCGGCCAGTTGGGAGGCCGTCGCCGGGCCGTCGAGGCGCAGCGAGCCGAGGATCCGCATGCGCAGCGGGTGGGCGATCCCGCGCAGTGCGCGCGGGTCGAGATGGCGGACCTTGCGGTCCGGGGCCGTCTGCTCGGGCGGCTGTGACTTCTCCGTCATGCTCCACAGGCTACGCATGCAAAGACTCCGTTGCAACACTTTCTTTGCAACGGAGTCTTTGGAGTGGGTCGGGGGTACCTGGGACCGAGCCCCCGAGCCGCCCGCGGCTACTCCTTGACGAACCCCTCCGCCACCATCCAGTCCTTCGCCACTTCGTGCGGGTCCTGCCCGTCCACGTCCACCTTCGCGTTCAGCTCCTGCGCCACCGTGTTGTTCAGCTTCTTCGTCACGGGGGCCAGGACGTCGGCGATGCCCGGGTACTTCTTCATGGTCTTGCTGTTGATCTCGGGGGCGGCGTTGTAGTTGGGGAAGAAGCGCTTGTCGTCGACCATCGGCGTCAGGTTCATCGCCTTGATGCGGCCGTCGGTGGTGAAGACCTCGCCGTAGGTGCAACTGCCCTTCTCGGCCTGGGTGTAGATGATCCCGGTGTCCATCTGCGTGATGTTCCCGGACGGCAGGCTCATGCCGTACTTCTTCTGCATGCCGGGCAGGCCGTCGGCGCGGTTGGCGAACTCGCCCTCCACGCACAGCGTGACCGCCTGCGGGTCGGACTTGGACAGGGCGGCGACGTCGGAGAGGGTCTTCGTGCCGTACTTCTTGAGGTTGGACTCGTTCAGGGCCAGGGCGTAGGTGTTGTTCAGGGCGGCGGGCGGCAGCCACGTCACGCCGTTCTTCGCGTCCGCCTTGCGCACGGCGTCCCACTGCTGCTGCGGGTCCGGGATGGGGTCGGAGTTGCCCAGATAGGTGATCCAGGCGGTGCCCGTGTACTCGTACATGGCGTCCGCGTCCCCGCCCTTGACCGCCTCGCGCGCCCCGATGGAACCCTGGACGCCGGTCCGGTCGAGAACGTCCGCCCCGGCCGCCTGGAAGGCGATGCCCATGATGGCGCCGAGGATCAGCTGCTCGGTGAACTCCTTGGAGGTGACGGTGAGATCGGCACCCTCCAGGGGCTTGCCCTTGCCGACGATGCCCGGCTTCACGTCGTCCACCATCGGCGAACCGCTGGTCAGCCCGCACCCGGCGGCCACGAGCAGCACCCCGCCCACGGCCGCGAGCGCCTTCGTCCGCGCACCGGCCCCGCGCCGCTGCGTCCGCCGTCGCGTCGTACGCCTCATGACCGCACCTCCAGGCCGCGCGGGCTGAGCACCAGCTCGGCCAGCGAGGCCAGCCAGTCCACCAGCAGGGCGAGGACCACCGTCAGGATCGAACCGAGCATGAGGACCGGCATGCGCTGATTGGTGATGCCCGTCGTGATCAGGACGCCGAGCCCGCCCCCGCCGCCGAAGGTCGCGAGCGTCGCCGTGCCCACGTTCAGGACCAGAGCGGTGCGCACGCCCGCGAGGATCAGCGGTACGGCAAGGGGGAGTTCGACCCGCGCGAGCACGCCGAGCGGGGACATGCCGATGCCCCGCGCGGCCTCCAGGAGGGTCGGGTCGTTGGCGCGCAGCCCCGCGATGGTGTTGGACAGGACCGGCAGGACGGCGTAGATGATGATGCCCGTCAGGGCCGCCTTCTCGCCGATGCCCATCCAGATGACGAGCAGCGCGAGCAGACCGATCGCCGGAGTCGCCTGGCCCATGTTGGCAAGCGCCATCGCCACCGGGGCGCCCTTGCGGAAGGCGCGCCGGGTGAGCAGGATCCCCAGCGGGATCGCGATGATCAGCACGAAGAACGTCGAGATCGCCGTCAGCTCCACGTGCTGGCGCAGCGCCTTGCCGACCTGCCCGTTGGACAGCGCGTTCTCGGAGATCGAGTCCAGGTCCGCCTGCTGGAACCAGAGCCAGGTGGCGAGCAGCACGGCCGCGAGGACCGCGGGGAGCACCGTCAGCTTCTGCCAGGTGATCCGGCGCGGCTGCCGCGCCGCGAGGGCGGGCGCGGGCGCCTCCTGCTCGGCCTCGCCCTCGTCGCGGAACGCCAGGCCCTTGACGTCGTGCTCGCCCCGGGGACGCTCGGGCGTCCTGGCCGCGGCCTTGCGTTCGGGGATCCGGGGCTCGCCCCCGGGCGGCGGGCTCACGCCTTCGCCTCCCCGGCGGAGCCCTCCTGCGCCGCGTGCGTCAACTCGGCGCGCTGCTCCTCCAGTTCGTGCTGGTGCTCCATGGCTTCGAGCCGGTCGGCCTCCAGCATCTCGTGCACGGAGTTCATCAGGGTCTCCATGTCGACGACGCCCGTGTACTCGCCGCGCCGCCCGGTGACGGCGACCCGGCCCGCGTTGTCGGTGAGGACGGCCTCCAGGGCGTCCCGCAGCGTCGCGTCCCGGGTCACCGTGTCGTGCACCAGGGTGCCCGCGCGGGCCAGGGAGCCCTTGGCGCGCATCAGGTCGCCGCGGCGCAGCCACTTGTAGGGGCGGCCGCGCTTGTCGAGCAGGAGCAGCTCGTTGGTGCCGCTCGCGCGCAGCTTGTCGAAGATCGTCTGGAGCGGGTCGTCGACGGTCACCGTCGGTACGTCCGCCATCTCCACATCGCGTACGCGGGTGAGGTTCAGCCGCTTCAGGGCCGCGCCCGCGCCCACGAAACCCGACACGAAGTCGTCGGCCGGGTTGGTGAGGATCGCCTCGGGGGTGTCGAACTGCGCGATGTGCGAGCGCTCGCGCAGGACGGCGATGCGGTCGCCCAGTTTGATGGCCTCGTCGAAGTCGTGCGTGACGAAGACGATCGTCTTGTGCAGCTCGTGCTGCAGGCGGATCAGCTCGTCCTGGAGGTGGT
Organism: Streptomyces sp. NPDC127108; assembly: GCF_042677545.1. Taxonomy (NCBI): domain Bacteria; kingdom Bacillati; phylum Actinomycetota; class Actinomycetes; order Kitasatosporales; family Streptomycetaceae; genus Streptomyces; species Streptomyces sp. NPDC127108. Next base: position 142,937 of record NZ_JBHXTE010000013.1, read on the forward strand.
CGCGGGTGATGGGGTCGACCGCGCCGAACGGCTCGTCCATCAGGAGCACGGGCGGGTCGGCGGCCAACGCCCGGGCCACGCCGACGCGTTGCTGCTGGCCGCCGGAGAGCTGGCGCGGATAGCGGCCGTGGAACTCGCCCGGGTCCAGGCCCACCAGGTCCAGCATCTCCTCGACCCGCGACTTGATCCTCGACTTCCCCCAGCCCACCATCTTCGGTACGAGGGCGATGTTCTGAGCGACCGTCATGTGCGGGAAGAGCCCGGACGACTGGATGGCGTAGCCGACCTTGCGGCGCAGCTTCACCGGGTCGATGTCGGTGACGTCCTCGCCGTTGATGCGGATGCGGCCGCTGGTCGGCTCGATCAGGCGGTTGATCATCTTCAGGGTGGTGGACTTCCCGCAGCCCGACGGGCCCACGAAGATGACGATCTCACCCGCCTTGATCTCCATGTTCACGCTGTCCACGGCCGGGTCGCCGCTGCCCGGATAGCGCTTGGTGAGGTTCTCTAGCTCGATGGTCGCGCCGGTGGTGGCCGCGGGCGCCGGTTCCTCGGGCGGGGCGGTGGCGGCGGTCGTATCGGACGTCTCAGACACGGATACCCCTCGGAATCGTCAGCCGGCCGATCAGGACGTACACGGCGTCGAAGAGCAGCGCCAGGACGATGATCCCCAGCGTGCCCGCGAGCACTTGGTTGAGCGCGTTCTTGCTGCCGAGCGAGGCGATGCCGCGGAAGATCTCGTTGCCGAGGCCGGGCCCCGATGCGTACGCGGCGATGGCGGCGATGCCCATCAGCATCTGCGTGGAGACCCGGATGCCGGTCAGGATCGGCGGCCACGCGAGCGGCAGCTCGATCCGCACCAGACGGTGCAGCCGCGACATCCCGATGCCCTTCGCGGCGTCCACCAGCGTCGGGTCGACCCCGCGCAGGCCGACGATGGAGTTGCGCACGATCGGCAGCAGGCCGTACAGGATCAGCGCCGTCACCGTCGGCGCCACCCCGAGGCCCACGATCGGGATCAGCAGACCGATCATGGCGAGCGAGGGGATGGTGAGGATCGTGGACGTCACCGTCGTCGCCAGGTTCCCCGCCCACTCGCTGCGGTACGTCAGGACGCCGATGAGGACGCCGATGGCCGTGGCCACGACCATGCACTGGAAGACGGCGCTCGCGTGCTGGTACGCGTCCATCAGCAACTGCTGGTGACGATTGCCGAGGTAGTCCCAGAAGTTCATCTGTGCCGTTCACCTCGCCGAGAGCGCTCGGACGGCGCCGGGAGGCTCCCGGCGCCCGCGTGCCGTACCCGTCGCCTCTACCCAGGTCCTTTGTCGTCGGACGCCTGTTCCACCAGGGGGATGATCCGCAGCGGGACCGGGTTCTCCATGACGATCGCCGTGGAGGCCCGGACGATGCCATCAAAACCCACCACCCGGTCGATCACACGTTGGAGATCGGCGTTCGAGCGGGCCACCAGACGGCAGAGCATGTCGCCGTGACCGGTGATGGTGTGCAGTTCGAGGACCTCGGCCACGGTCGCCAAATGGGCCCGTACGTCCGCGCCCTGGCCCTGTTTGATCTCCAGCGTCGCGAACGCCGTCACCGGGTAGCCGAGCGCCGCCGGATCCACGTCCGGGCCGAAGCCCCGGATGACTCCGTTCGACTGAAGCCGGTCCATCCGCGCCTGCACCGTGCCCCGCGCGACGCCCAGGCGCCGGGACGCCTCCAGGACGCCGATGCGCGGCTCCCGCGCGAGCAGCACGATGAGCCTGCCGTCCAAATGATCGATCGCCATGCCGCCTCCCTGATGAGCATCCTGTACAGAACGCCCGCTGCATCGGGTTGAATGCTGGGCAGATTGCCCAGTGAATACGCGAACTATTGCGCATCTTGTGGTTCGGCGGGAGCCTCCATCTATGACTCAGACCACACACACCACCCCTGAAACCGCGCGCGAGGCCGACCCCTTCCCGGTGAAGGGAATGGACGCGGTCGTCTTCGCCGTGGGCAACGCCAAGCAGGCCGCGCACTATTACTCCACGGCGTTCGGCATGAAGCTCGTGGCCTACTCCGGACCGGAGAACGGCAGCCGCGAGACCGCCAGCTACGTGCTGGAGAGCGGTGCCGCCCGCTTCGTCCTCACCTCCGTCATCAAGGCCTCCACCGACTGGGGCCGCTTCCTCGAGGGCCACGTCGCGGAGCACGGTGACGGTGTCGTCGACCTCGCCATCGAGGTCCCGGACGCGCGCGCCGCGTACGCCTACGCCGTCGAGCACGGCGCCACCGGCCTCGAGGAGCCCTACGAGACGAAGGACGAGCACGGCACCGTCGTCCGCGCCGCCATCGCCACGTACGGCCAGACCCGTCACACCCTCGTCGAGCGCACCGGCTACGACGGCCCCTACCTGCCCGGCTTCGTCCCCGCGCAGCCGATCGTGGAGCCCCCCGCCAAGCGGACCTTCCAGGCCATCGACCACTGCGTCGGCAACGTCGAGCTCGGCAAGATGAACGAGTGGTGCGCCTTTTACAACAAGGTCATGGGCTTCACGAACATGAAGGAGTTCGTGGGCGACGACATCGCCACCGAGTACTCGGCGCTGATGTCGAAGGTCGTCGCGGACGGCACCAAGAAGGTCAAGTTCCCGATCAACGAGCCGGCGATCGCGAAGAAGAAGTCGCAGATCGACGAGTACCTCGAGTTCTACGGCGGCCCCGGCGTCCAGCACATGGCGCTCGCCACCAACGACATCGTGGCCACCGTGAAGGCCATGCGGGCCGCGGGTGTCGAGTTCCTCGACGTGCCGGGCAGTTACTACGACACCCTCGGCGAGTGGGCCGGTGAGACCCGGGTGCCCGTGGACATCCTGCGCGAGCAGAAGATCCTCGTCGACCGGGACGAGGACGGCTACCTGCTGCAGATCTTCACCAAGCCGGTCCAGGACCGGCCCACCGTCTTCTTCGAGATGATCGAGCGGCACGGGTCGATGGGGTTTGGCAAGGGGAACTTCAAGGCGCTGTTCGAGGCGATCGAGCGGGAGCAGGAGAAGCGGGGCAACCTTTAGGACGGGGTTCGCTTTTGGCTGCGGCGGGGTGGGGCGTGCTCCTGTCCCGCCGCTACCGCGGCGGATCTACCACCCACCCGCCCGCCCGTTTCCACCCGACCGGACGGTGAGCGTCGCCTGTGGGGGTCCCCGCCGTCGGCGCCCGCGGCCCGTCGGGTCCTTCCACCGCTACCGCGGTGGACATCTCCCACCCGCCCGCCCGTTTACTGGCACCTCATGCCTCGGGCCGCATCCCTGGCGACCGCCCGCCTCCCCGCGGGTTGCCCGGGGGTGCTGGTGCCGCGAAAGGCCGTCCGGCGTCGCAGAGGTGAGTGGGACTTGCCGGTTGCTTCTGTCCGACCCTGTGGGCAGCTGGTCCGCCCAGAGGGCGGAACGGGTGGGCACAGCCCCGGCCCACGGTGCCCGTTACGTGAGGGGTCAGTCGGACTGCCTGGCGGGCTTCGGCGGGCGCGGCAGTTTCGGGATCGGAGCGCCGCGCGGGGCGTACACCTGGGCCGGGCCGCCGGTCGGGGGGTCGCCCAGGGACTTCAGGGCGGTGTGGGCCGCGGGGGCCGCCAGGGGTGAGAAGTGGGGGTTGATGCGGAGGGCCTCCGTGAGGTGGCGGCGGGCCGCGCCGTAGCGGCCGAGCTCGCGTTCGATCGCGCCGCGGTGGTAGGCGAAGAGTGCGCTGCGCGGACCCTTCTTCACGGCGGACTCGACGTGCTTCAGGCCCTCCTTGGACTTGCCGGAGCGGTGCAGCGCCCACCCCAGCGCATCCTCGTTCTCCGGCGACGCGTGCCGCTTGAACTCCGCGGTCAGCCTCCGCACCGCCGCCCCCACATCCCCGTGCTCCGCCTCGAACACCCCGAGCACCCGCTCGTCGTTCACCCCACCGAGACCCCCCTGCCGCACCCGCGCCCGCACGAGGTCGTACTGGGCCAGAGCGGCGGGCCGCAGCTTGAGGGACTCGTACAACTCGCCCAGTTCGAGGGCGTATTCGGGTGCGGGCCGCCGGACGATCGCGGCCCGGTACGCGTGCAGGGCGTCCGACGTCCGGCCGACCGCGGCGAGCGCGCGCCCCTTCGCCGCGAGCGAGGGGTGATGGTCGGGGTCGGCCGCGAGCGCGGCGTCGTAGTGGCGCAGCGCGTCGCCCGGCTCGCCCCGCTCCCAGGCCAACTCCCCGACCCGGTACAGGCAGGCCGCCCGTTCGGCGGGCGTCCGCGCGAGCGCCGCCGCGTCGGAGAGCGCCGCGGCCGCGTCCTCACGCCAGCCCCGGTCCCGGTAGACGGCCCCGGACCGGACGCGGGCGGCGGCGGTGCCCGGACTCAGCTTCCGTACCTTCGCGAGCGCCCGCCCGACCCCCTTGGCGTCGCCGAGCCCCCGGTAGGCGTCGAGGAGCGCCGCGTGCGCCGCCCACCGCCGGGGCGCGAGCCGTACCGCCTGCTCGCCCCACTTCCTCGCGTCCCGGAAGTCGTGCCGGGCGTTGCCCAGGGCCGCGAGGCCGGTGAGGGCGGCCACGTTCCGCTCGGGCCGGGTCCGCAGGGACGTGCGCAGGGCCCGCTCGGCCTTCGGGTAGTACGCGGAGTCGGCGGTCCTCAGGCCCCGTTCGACGTACGCGGAACCGAGCACCGCCCACGACTGGTCGTCGCCGGGATGCGCCCGCACGTGCGTCTCGCGCTCACCGATGAGCACCGCCAGATCCGGCATCGCGGCGGGCGCCCCGGCCCCCACGGCGGCCGCCGCCCGCCCGGCGGGCCCGAGCGCGGGCGGCGCGGAGTCCTCGCCCCGGTCGGGCAGGAGGACCAGGACCCCGCCGAGCACGGCACAGCCCGCGACGGCGGCGACGAGCGCGCGCCGCACGGCGGGGGAGCGGCGCGGCCGGGGGCCGCCGTCGAGCAGACCGCGCGCGGTCGTCGAGGGTGGGGAGGTCGCCGAGGTCGCCGAGGCCGCCGAGATGAAGGACGTGCGGGCGTGGCGCGGGATGCGTACGGCGTCGGAGCTCTGCACTGCCGGGGTCGCTGGGGCTGCTGAGGCTGTCAGAGCCGCCGGGGCTGTCGAGGCCGCTGGGGCTGCCGGGGCCGCTGGAGCCGTCGAAGTCGCCGGAGCCGTCGAAGCCGTCGAAGCCGTCGGCGGTGCGGCAGGCGTGGTCCCGGCTCCGGCCCGGGGCGAGCCCTCGGGTGCGCCCTGGGGTGAGCCCTCGGGCGGGGTCTGGGGGGTCTCCTCGGTCTCCATGGCGCTCACTGTGCGTCAATACGAAGAGCACATCCCGGCACGTGAACGGCGTCGCACACGGGTTCACACCGATGGCCCCGAGTGCGAGGCTGTGATCATGAGCAGTGGCACGCACAGCACGCCGGGCACCCCCGCCGCACCCGCCGACCTCCTGGACCGGCTCCGCGCCGGTCTCCCCGCCGACGCGCTCCTCACCGACCCGGACATCACGGCCTCGTACGCCAACGACATGGCGAGCTTCTGCGAGGCGGGGACGCCCGCCGTCGTGGTGCTTCCGCGCACCGTCGAGGAGGTCCAGCACGTCATGCGGACCGCCACCGAGCTGCGGGTCCCCGTCGTCCCGCAGGGCGCCCGCACCGGCCTGTCCGGCGCGGCGAACGCGAGCGAGGGCTGCGTCGTCCTCTCGCTCGTCAAGATGGACCGGATCATCGAGATCAGCCCCGTCGACCGGATCGCCGTCGTCGAGCCCGGCGTCATCAACGCCACGCTCTCCCGCGCGGTCGCCGAGCACGGCCTCTTCTACCCGCCGGATCCCTCCAGTTGGGAGATGTGCACCATCGGCGGCAACATCGGCACGGCCTCCGGCGGCCTGTGCTGCGTGAAGTACGGCGTGACGGCGGAGTACGTCCTCGGCCTCGACGTCGTCCTCGCCGACGGGCGCCTCCTCAGCACGGGACGGCGCACGGCCAAGGGCGTCGCCGGATACGACCTGACGCGCCTGTTCGTCGGCTCGGAGGGCAGCCTCGGCATCGTCGTCCGCGCCGTCCTCGCGCTCAAGCCGCAGCCGCCCCGACAGCTGGTCCTCGCCGCCGAGTTCGGCTCGGCCGCCGACGCCTGCGCCGCCGTCTGCAAGATCATGGAAGGCGGCCATGTGCCGTCGCTCCTGGAACTGATGGACCGTACGACGATCCGCGCCGTCAACGCCCTCGGCAACATGGGCCTCCCGGAGACCACCGAGGCGCTGCTCCTCGCCGCCTTCGACACCCCGGACCCGGCCGCCGACCTCGCCGCCGTCGGCGCCCTGTGCGAGGCCGCGGGCGCCACCCAGGTCGTCCCGGCAGAGGACGCGGCCGAGTCCGAACTCCTCCTCCAGGCACGCCGGTTGTCCCTCACCGCACTCGAAGCGGTGAAGGGCACGACGATGATCGACGACGTGTGCGTACCGCGCTCCCGGCTCGGCGACATGCTCGACGGCGTCGAGCGGATCGCCGACAAGTACGGACTGACCATCGGGGTCTGCGCGCACGCGGGCGACGGCAACACCCACCCCACCGTCTGCTTCGACGCGGCAGACCCCGATGAGTCGCGGCGCGCCCGCGAGTCCTTCGACGAGATCATGGCCCTCGGCCTCGAACTCGGCGGCACCATCACCGGTGAACACGGCGTCGGCGTCCTGAAGAAGGAGTGGCTTGCGCGCGAGCTCGGACCGGTGGGCGTGGAGATGCAGCGCGCCGTCAAGACGGCGTTCGACCCGCACCACCTCCTCAACCCGGGCAAGCTCTTCTGACCCCCCGTGTGGCTAGTGCTCACTCACCGTCCTTCGACTCGTCGCTCGGCCACGGGTCGCGCAGCCACAGGTCGTCGGCCGGTGTGGGTGCGAGCAGCTCGGCCAGGCCGTCGTCGATGCCGAGCCGCTCGGCCTCAGAGCCCGGAGGGACCACCCGCAGGGTGCGCTCCAGCCAGGCGGACACGGCGGGCGCCGGCGCCTCCAGGAGCGCGTCGCCGTCGGGCGAGCTGAGCGCCATCAGGACGACGGACCGCCCTTCGACCTTCGTCGGCCACACCCGCACGTCGCCGTGGCCGCACGGCCTGAACACCCCCTCCACCAGGAGCTCCCGGGCGAACGTCCAGTTCACCGGGTTCTCGGAGCCGATGTGAAAGGCGATGTGGACGGCGTACGGATCGTCGGTGCGGTAGGTGAGCCGGGCCGGGACGGGGATCGCCCGTTCCGGCGAGAGGACGAGTTTGAGCTCCAGCTCGCGTTCCACCACGGTGTGCATAGCTCGTGCGTTTCCCTTCTCTCGCTGTGTGCGCGGTCCCGGGAGCGGGTCCGCGCACCGGACCTGTTTCAGGCCCGCAGAGAGTGAGAGCGCGCAGACGGCCAGGCATTACGCGACTTCGAGAAGATTTTTTCCGCCCGGTACGACACGGGGCGTGCGGGCGTGTTCGGACGGCGGGGAGGAACCGTGCACGGAAGGGGGCGGTGCGGCGGGAGCCGCCCGACGCGGCGTGCGGGTCTGATAGATGTGGAGCCTCACAAGACCCCCGAGCAGATACGGGACGACGGACATGAGCGCCCCAACCCCGGCCCCCGGCGACGACAGGCCCCGCGAAGGCTATTACCCCGATCCGTCCATTCCGGGATATGTCCGGTACTGGAACGGCGCGGCCTGGGTGCCGGGCACGAGCCGCCCCGCACCGTCCGACGGCGAACCCCTGCCCGCGCCGCCCCGCTCGGCCACCGCGCCCCCGGCCCCGGCTCCGGCGGCACCCGCGGCTTCGGCTGCGCCCGCGGCCGCGGAGGAGACCGGTCCGGTGTTCTTCGACGAGGAGCCGGGAGGGGTGACGCAGACCGGCCCGGACACGGACACGAACATCGGCCTCGGGGCCGGACTCGGCCTGGGTGCCGGTCCTGACGCCGACGCTGCCTCTGGCTCTACCTCCGGTCCTGCCTCTGCCTCCGGTCCTGGCCCCGGGGTCGGTTCGAGTGCCGGGTTCGGGGACGGGCAGCACGGCGTCAAGCCCGAGCCCGCTTCGGCCTGGCAGGCGGACGCGGCCCGGCAGACGGGGCTCGGCGGCGAGCAGGACCAGCGGGTGTCCTGGGGTGCGCCGGGGACGAGCGGCCAGGCGGACCCGCGGGACCCGCGCGTGCGGGGCGAGGGGGCGGCGCCCGGCGCGGCGGCTCCGGCAGGGGCGGCCGGAGGGAGCGCGGCCGAGGGTGGCGCGCGGCGCGTGCCCGCGCAACAGCAGCCCGGTGCGCGGCAGGAGCCGGGGCAGCGGGAGCAGGCTCCGGCGGCCGTCGGCCGACCCGAGGACGCCGACGCGGACGGGCCGGGCACGGCGACGTTCCGTGCCGTCAAGCCCGCTGTGCCGAAGCCCGCCACCACCGAGGGGACCGTGACCTTCCGGCGGCCGACGGGTCCGGTGAAACCGGCGGGGGCCGGGACGCCGGACGCGGACGGCGGGACCGAGGGGACGATGGCGATTCGGGCCCTGCGCCCCAAGTCGGGGCAAGCGGGGCACACTTCCGGCGCCGCTGCTCCGTCCTCGTCGCCTTCTCCGTCCACTTCCCCGTCCCCGTCTTCAGCGACCTCTTCAGCCGCTGCGGCTGCCGCTGCAGCTGCCGCTCAGGCGCCGGTGGTGCCGCAGCAGCAGGGGCGGGCCCCGCAGGCCGGGGCCCAGCAGCAGAGCGTGCCCCCACAGGCCGGTGCCCAGGCCGGTGCCCAGGGCGGCGTCGCCTCGCCGTTGACGTCCGGGCCCGGCGGCGGGTCGGCCTCCTGGGCCCAGCAGGTGCACCAGCTCGCGCAGTCGCCCGGGCAGGGGCAGCCGGGGCCGCAGGGCGAGGGGCCCGTCCTGCCCTGGAAGCCGGTGGCCGCGGACCCGTTCGCCGCGGTGGTCCAGGCGCAGGCGGAGGCGCGGCCCGCCGGGCTCGGCAAGCGCCTCGCCGCGCGGCTCATCGACACGGTCGTGCTCGCCGCCGTGACCGCGGGGGCGGCGCTGCCGCTCGGCACGCGGGCCGCGGACCACATCGACAGCAAGATCGACGCGGCGAAGCTGTCGGGCGAGAAGGTCACGGTGTGGCTGCTCGACGGGACGACGGCCGGGTACCTGGGGGTCGTGCTCGGCGTGCTGCTGCTCTTCGGGGTGCTGTACGAGGCGCTGCCCACGGCGAAGTGGGGCCGCACCCTCGGCAAGAAGGTGTGCGGGGTCGAGGTCAGGGACATCGAGGAGCACGGGGCGCCGTCGTTCGGGGCGGCGCTGCGGCGCTGGCTCGTGTACAGCGTGCCGGGGGTCCTGGTGGTCGGGGTCGTCGGGGTGCTGTGGTGCCTGTTCGACCGCCCCTGGCGCCAGTGCTGGCACGACAAAGCGGCCGGGACGTTCGTGGCGGGCTGACCGGGTCCGGGCCTAGCTTCGGTAGAGGTCCCCACAAGGGGGCCGTAACCCGGACAGCCGCTCGTCGCATGCGGCGCACTCCACTTCGAGGTGCACTCACCCCATGAGCACCGAACCGCCGCAATACCCCAACGCTCCGGACCCCGACGACAACGACCCCTTCAGGAAGCAGCCGCCCCCGGCCTCCGACGGCACCCCGCCGCCCCCGTACGGAGGCGACCCCTACGGAGGCGGCATCGGAGGCCAGGACCCCCTCGCGGGCATGCCCCCGCTCGCCGACAGCGGCAAGCGCGTCCTGGCCCGCATCATCGACATGGTCCTCGTCGGTGTGGTCGTCATCCTGTTGTCCCTCCTTTTCGGGACGAACGAGTACGACTGGGACCCCGACAAGGTGGACGCGGGCAGGTCGTTCGGCCAGTCCCTGCTCGCCGCCGTGCTGTACATGGCGTACGACAGCTATCTCATCTCGAAGACGGGCCAGACGCTGGGCAAGAAATGGCTAGGAATGCGGGTGGCGAACCTCAACGACGGGGCGAACCCGACGCTTCAGACGGCGCTCGTGAGGTCTGCGGTGCTGTGGATCCCGTTCGCGTTCTGCTGTGCCTGCATCTGGACGGCCATCTGCGGTGGCTGGAGCTTCTTCGACAAGCCCTACAAGCAGGGGCTGCACGACAAGGCGGCCAAGACCGTGGTGGTCAGCGTGGGCTGAGCGGCACGAGGGCATGCTGATGGCCCGGCGCTGCGGCGGCGCCGGGCGGTAGTCGCGGCGGGTCCGTGGGTGTCACCTGCGAGGGCAGGTGACACTCAGGGGCCCGCCGGTTCGCGTACGGGCAGTGGGGCGTGCGGGGGGGCGTGCGGGGTGGCGGAGTCGGGGGCGAGCACGGTGCGCTGCACCGGGATCCGCTCTTCGAAGGTCGATGGGGCCAGGGCGGCGGCGGGGACCGTGGTGGTGAGGGTCTCGGCCGGCTCCGGGGCCGGTTTGGGCAGGGGCACCGTCATGGCCACGAGCAGGCCGAGGCCCAGCGCGGCGAAGGCTATGACCGCGACTCCCGGCGCCGAACTCGCCTGCGAGAGCAGCAGCATGGCGAGCGTGGAACAGATGACGGTCGCGGAACCGTAGGTGAGCTGTGCGACGGTCGGACGAGGCATGGGGCGAGGCATGGCGTGATCCGTCCTCGGGACAGCGGATGCGGGGGATAGATCAAGACGATGTGGACGTATATGAATCAAAGGGTGCTCAAAGGTGGCGACTTGGAAGCTTCGCCGAGTACCCGTGCGCACCGTCGAAATGACTCTATTCGCCTGCATGCCCGACGGGAACGTGCGGTAAGCGTGACCTAACCCACGGTGCCGGTGCACAGGGGGCGCATGGATTCATGCGTCCCGCCAATTGGACGGTGAGGCGCGCCTGTTGAGGGGACGGGGAATGCCGCGCGTGCGCCGCCGCGATCCCGCTTGATCATGTTCGGATAGCGGTCGGTCGGGTCTGCATAGAGCACTTGGCCTGTTCAAGTCAAGGTCTGTCTTTTCTCCCCTCTCTCCGGTCGAATGTCGTCACTTGTGACGCGCATATCGCGCGCGGACCTCCTCGACCGGGAATTTCGGTCCGTGATGCGGGCGCGGGGGAGGACAGCATCAAGTGACCATCAAGAGACGAACGTTCAGAGCGACCGCGGCAGCGGTCGCTCTCGCGGCGGCGACCGCGACGTTCTCCGCTTATTCAGTGGCGGCCGCCGACGACGGCGGGAGCGGCGACAAGGCGTCCGCGACCGGCAAGGCAGCAGCCATCGACCGCCGGGACCCGGCGGACGCCAAGGCCCATGTCGACCACGACCTCGAGGGCCCGTTCAGCAAGCAGCAGGCCCAGCAGCGCAAGGCCGCCCTGGAGCAGGTCGTCTCCGGCGACGCCAAGGTGCAGAAGCGCGGCGGGTCGAACGTGGTGAAGCTCGACGACAAGAAGTACGTCGAGCTGGGCCGGGAGAAGACCGACAAGATCTTCACGATTCTGGTGGAGTTCGGGGACAAGGTGGACGACACCACCATGTACGACCCCGACGGTCCCGAAGGGCCCGAGAAGCCGATCAAGAAGTACGGCGGCACGCCCGGCCCCGCGCACAACAAGATAGCCAAGCCGGACCGTGCGAAGGACAACAGCACGGCCTGGCAGGCGGACTACAACCGGAAGCACTTCCAGGACCTCTACTTCGGTGAGGGCAAGGACGCCAAGGGCAAGCCCAAGCACTCGCTGAAGACCTATTACGAGAAGACGTCGTCGGGCCGCTACTCGGTCGACGGCGAGGTCTCGGACTGGGTCAAGGTCGACTACAACGAGGCCCGCTACGGCTCCAACTGGTGCGGCGACTCCAACTGCGCCAACGTCTGGGACGCCGTCCGCGACGGCACCACGGCCTGGGTCAAGGACCAGAAGGCCAAGGGCCGCACGGACGCGCAGATCAAGGCGGACCTCGCCAAGTACGACCTGTGGGACCGCTACGACTTCGACGGCGACGGCAACTTCAACGAGCCCGACGGGTACATCGACCACTTCCAGATCGTGCACGCGGGTGAGGACGAGTCCGCGGGCGGCGGCGCCGAGGGCCCCAACGCCCTGTGGGCGCACCGCTGGTACGCGTACGGCAACGACGCGGGCAAGACCGGACCCGCCGACAACAAGTCGGGCGGCACCCAGATCGGTGACTCCGGCATCTGGGTCGGCGACTACACGATGCAGCCCGAGAACGGCGGCCTCGGCGTCTTCGCCCATGAGTACGGCCACGACCTCGGCCTGCCGGACCTGTACGACACCACCGGCAAGGCCGAGAACTCCGTCGGCTTCTGGTCGCTGATGTCGGCCGGCTCCTGGCTCGGCACCGGCAAGGGCTCGATCGGTGACCTGCCCGGCGACATGACCGCCTGGGACAAGTTCCAGCTGGGCTGGCTCAACTACGACCGGGCGAAGGCCGCGACGACCTCCGAGCACAAGCTCGGCGTGTCCGAGTACAACACCCGGCACCGCCAGGCGCTCCTCGTCGACCTGCCCAAGAAGCCGGTCACCACGACGGTCGTGAAGCCCGCCGAGGGCACCAAGCAGTGGTGGAGCGGCCAGGACGACGACCTGCGCAACACGCTCACGCGCAGCGTCGACCTCACCGGCAAGTCCAAGGCCGAGCTGTCCCTGCAGGGTTGGTGGGACATCGAGTCCAACTACGACTACCTCTACACCGAGGTGTCCACCGACTCCGGCGCCAACTGGACGCCCGTCGACGGCACGGCCGACGGCAAGCAGATCACCCGCGACGCGGGCGACAAGCCGGCCCTGACCGGCTCCTCGAAGAAGTACCAGAAGCTGGTCTTCCCGCTGGACGCCTACGCCGGCAAGAAGATCGACGTCCGCTTCCGCTACGCCACCGACGGCGGCACGGCGCTCAAGGGCTTCACCGCCGACGCGATCACGCTGACCGCGGACGGCGCCAAGCTCTTCGAGGACGGCGCCGAGGCCGACGACAACGGCTGGAAGACGAAGGGCTTCTCGCGCATCGGCGAGTCCTTCACCAAGCAGTACGAGCAGTACTACCTCGCGGAGAACCGCCAGTACGTGTCGTACGACAAGACCCTCAAGGTCGGCCCGTACAACTTCGGCTTCTCCAAGTCCCGTCCCGACTGGGTCGAGCACTACCCCTACCAGACCGGCCTGATGATCTGGCAGTGGGACACCTCCCAGAAGGACAACAACGTCAGCCAGCACCCCGGCAAGGGTCTGATCCTCCCGATCGATGCCCACGCCAAGCCGATGAAGTGGAAGGACGGCACGCTTCTGCGCAACAAGATCCAGCCGTTCGACGCGCCGTTCTCGAAGTACGCCACGGACGCGTTCACGCTTCACAACGCCGACGTCGCCCTCAAGATCAAGTCGAAGAAGGGCGTCTCCGTCTTCGACGACCGCAAGGGCACCTACTGGTACGCGGAGAACCCCACGGGAAGTGTCAAGGTCACTGACACCAACACCCGGATAAAGATCCTCAAGCAGCCCAAGGACGGCTCGACGATCACGCTCCAGGTGGGCAAGTCCTCCAAGTAAATCTCGTTCCTGCAGGTCAAACGCCTGTTTCTGGCCGATCGGCCGTCGCCCTCTAGCGGGCGGCGGCCGATCGTGTTTGAGTGCGTCCTGTGGTTCTCTTATTGACACGACGTCTCACGGGGGTGTGACAGAGCATGGCCGCAGGAGGCTTCTGCAAGCTGCCCAACGGCAGTGTGGTGGTGGCGCTGACCCTGCCGAGCCCCGGGCCCGGGGGTGGCAGTGTGCGCGTTCTCGTACGCGCCGCGAACCGGGCGCGGGCCCTGACCCGGCTCCGCAATCTCGGGCTCCGCGCGGTCTACCTCCGCGGCAACACGGAGCCCCCCACCCCCGACGAGGTCACCGCCGTGCTGCACCACCCCGACGGCCTCATATGGCGCACGGCGCCGGACGGGGCGGCGGAGCTGTGGCATCCGATCCGGGCGCTGCTGAGGCGCGGCGCGGCTGCGTAGCCCCCAGGCCCGCCCCTTTCCCGAAACTGGGGCTCCGCCCCAGACCCCGCTCCTCAATCGCCGGAGGGGCTGGACGGTTTCAGCCCGTCCGGCGTTTGAGGACGAGGCGCGAAGCGCCGATCAGGGGGGTCCAGGGGGCGCAGCCCCCGGTTTCGGAGAAGGGGTGGGACTGGGGCGCCCCGCGAAGGTCACACCACCGGCTTGCCGGTCAGTTCGGCCCCGGCGGTGCGGAGCTCGTCCAGGGCCCGCTGGGTGGTGTCCTCGGCCACCCCGGCCGTGAGGTCGAGCAGGACGTGGGTGCGGAAGCCCTCGCGGACGGCGTCGAGCGCGGTGGCCCGCACGCAGTGATCGGTGGCGATCCCGACGACGTCGACCTCCCGGATCTGCCGCGCCCGCAGCCACTCGGCAAGAGAGGTCCCGTTCTCGTCGACCCCCTCGAACCCGCTGTAGGCGGCCGAATGCGCCCCCTTGTCGAAGACGGCGTCGATCGCCCCGGACGCCACGGCGGGCGCGAAGTTCGGATGGAACCCGACCCCCTCCGTCCCGGCGACACAGTGCGGCGGCCAGGACCGGACGAAGTCCGGCTGGTCGGAGAAGTGGTCACCGGGGTCGATGTGGTGGTCACGGGTGGCCACCACATGCCGGTAGCAGGGGGAGGCCTGCCCGATGAGTTCGGTGATGGCGGCAGCCACATCCGCTCCGCCGGACACCGCGAGACTGCCCCCTTCGCAGAAGTCGTTCTGTACATCGACGACGATCAGGGCGCGACGCATGGCGGGTTTCCTTCAGCTAGCTGGATGAACCGAGCGTAGAGACTTCAGGTCCGTTGCGGGAGAGGGCGGACGACGTGCTCAGGCCAGGTACTCGGTGGGAATGACCGCCTCCCCGCGCGACAGCTGGGTGGCCGAGAGCGGCAGCCGCCCCCGCGCGGCCGCGTGCCGCTCCCGTACCGCGTCGAGGGGTTCACGGGCGACGACGTCGCCGCCCTTGACCAGCTCGACGAGGAGCTGGCGGTCGGCGAGGTCGGCGGGGACGGGCCCGGTCCCGATGACCTCGGCCTCGGCGACCCCGTTCGCGTCGACGCGCCGCGCGGCCCACTTGCGGCCGCCGAGGGACGACTTCCCGCCGAGGGACTTCTTGGCGACGGGTTCGAGGGGCGCCTTGGGGTCGGCGCCGCGGGCGCGGGCGACGAGCTTGTAGACCATGGAGCAGGTGGGGTGCCCGGAGCCGGTGACCAGCTGGGTGCCGACGCCGTACGCGTCCACGGGCGCCGCGGCGAGCGAGGCGATGGCGTACTCGTCGAGGTCGGAGGTGACCACGATCTTGGTGTTCGGGGCACCCAGCTCGTCGAGTTCCTTGCGCACCCGGTGGGCGACGAGCAGCAGATCGCCGGAGTCGATGCGGACGGCGCCAAGATCGGGCCCGGCGATCTCGACGGCCATCCGGACGGCCTCGCCGACGTCGTAGGTGTCGACGAGCAGCGTGGTGCCCCGGCCGAGGGCGTCGACCTGGGCGCGGAAGGCGTCCCGCTCGTTGTCGTGGACGAGGGTGAAGGAGTGCGCGGAGGTGCCGACGGTCGGGATGCCGTAGCGGAATCCGGCCGCGAGGTCGGAGGTGGTGGTGAAGCCGCCGACGTAGGCGGCCCGGGCGGCGGCGACGGCGGCCAGCTCGTGGGTGCGGCGGGCGCCCATCTCGATCAGCGGCCGGTCGCCCGCGGCGGAGGCCATGCGGGACGCGGCGGCGGCGATGGCCGAGTCGTGGTTGAGGATGGAGAGGATCACCGTCTCCAGGAGCACGCACTCCGCGAAGGAGCCCTCGACCCGCAGGATCGGCGAGCCGGGGAAGTACGTCTCGCCCTCCGGATAGCCCCAGATGTCCCCGCTGAAGCGGTACGAGGCCAGCCAGTCGAGCGTCGGTGAGTCCACGACGCCGCGCTCGCGCAGGAAGGCGAGGACACCGGCGTCGAAGCGGAAGTTCTCGACGGCGTCCAGGACCCGCCCGGTTCCGGCCACGACGCCGTAGCGGCGGCCCTCGGGCAGTCTGCGGGTGAACACCTCGAAGACCGAGCGCCGGTCGGCGGTGCCCGACTTCAGCGCGCCCTGCAGCATCGTCAACTCGTAGTGATCCGTGAAGAGCGCGGTGGAGGGGACATCCACCGGCAGCCCCAGGTCATGCTCCCCAGAGTTCATGACAAGGATGCTACCCCGCATCTCGTCACTCTGACGATTTCGGGGGTCCGTTTGTGCGCCCGGCCCTCCCGGGTGGCAGCATGGGGCAAGTGAGTAGCGCTGCTCCCGTAGAGATCACACGCCCGGACGCGGAAGAGGAGACCTTCGCGGTCCCCGAGCCGGACGTTCCGTGGATCACGCTCGTGCACAACGACCCGGTCAATCTGATGAGCTATGTGACCTATGTCTTCCAGACGTACTTCGGGTACTCGAAGGACAAGGCCACCAAGCTGATGATGGACGTGCACCACAAGGGCCGGGCCGTCGTCTCCAGCGGTTCCCGCGAGGAGATGGAACGCGACGTGCAGGCGATGCACGGATACGGGCTGTGGGCAACGCTCCAGCAGGACCGGAAGTAGCGACGCGACTGATGCCAGGACACTTCGAACCGATCCCGGGCGGCGGCGCGGCCGTCGCGCTCGACGAGGTCGAGATCTCGATCATCCGCTCGCTGGCCGTGCAGCTCCTCGAGCTGATCGGCCCGGGGGACGAGCCCGCGGGCGACGACGGCGACCCGTTCGCGGAGCTGTTCGCCGAGGGCCCGAGCGAGCCGCCCACCGACCCGGTGCTCAAGCGGCTGCTCCCGGACGCGTACGGCGGTCCCGGCAGCGAGCCGGGATCCCTGGAGAAGGCCGACGAACTGCGGGCGTACTCCGCCGAGTTCCGCCGCTTCACCGAGAACGACCTGCGGGCCCGCAAGCGGGACGACGCGCTCGCCGTGATCCGCTCCCTGGACGCGCTCACCGTCGCGGGCGAGGGCGGTGCCGTCCTGAAGCTGTCCGCGGAGGAGTCGCGCAGCTGGCTCGGCGCGCTCAACGACCTGCGGCTCGCGATCGGCGCCCGGCTCGACGTGACCGACGAGGAGGACACCGACATCCTCTACCGGCTGCCGGACTCCGACCCGCGCAAGCCGATGGTGATGGCCTATCTGTGGCTGGGCGGGCTCCAGGAGACGCTCGTCGAGACCTTGATGCCGTGACGCCGGTGCCGTGACGGCCCGCCGCCGATGTCGTGACGGTTTTCCGACGTTCGCGTGACGTCGGTTTGAAGATCACAGACGTTCGCTCAACGGACGCTCAAATCCGGATAACGATCCTGTCACCTCGGCGCCCTCTTTGGGGCGTCGAGGTTTCTTTGTCCGCTTCTTCCTGTGCCGTATGCCACATATGGCTCATTCGATCACTGTGACGGTCGTGATAAATCTTCACGACCGCTCGGTGACGCCACCCATGTCACCGGGGGCGCTAGAGGCCGGCAGACCGTCGGCGGCACTCCATCACCATCCGGGGGGATCAGGACCTGGTCCGCGGCGAAACCGCAGTTCGCGGCGCGGATCAGCATGGAGAAAGGCGTCACCATGACCTCAGTGCAGGTCGAAGAACACCACGACGGGCACGGCGGCAATGGTTCCGCGGCGGCCACGGAGGGCGCGTCCGGCGACAGCGAGGGTTATCAGCGCGGGCTAGGCGCCCGGCAGATCCAGATGATCGCGATCGGCGGTGCCATCGGCACCGGCCTGTTCCTCGGCGCGGGCAAGGCCATTCACAAGGCCGGTCCCAGCCTCATCCTCGCGTACGCCATCGCGGGCCTCGTGATCTTCTTCATCATGCGCGCGCTCGGCGAGCTCCTGATGTACCGGCCCGTGTCGGGCTCGTTCTCGGAGTACGCCCGTGAGTTCGTCGGCCCGTTCTTCGGGTTCGTGACCGGCTGGACGTACTGGCTCTTCTGGGTCGTCACCGGCATCACCGAAGTCACCGCGGCCGCCCAGTACATGCAGTACTGGACACATGACTCCATTCCACAATGGGCGTACGCGCTGATCTTCACGG
Organism: Streptomyces sp. NPDC127108; assembly: GCF_042677545.1. Classification (NCBI taxonomy): domain Bacteria; kingdom Bacillati; phylum Actinomycetota; class Actinomycetes; order Kitasatosporales; family Streptomycetaceae; genus Streptomyces; species Streptomyces sp. NPDC127108. The sequence goes on from NZ_JBHXTE010000013.1 coordinate 160,904, forward strand.
TCATCCTGTACGGCGCCAACCTGATCTCCGTGAAGCTCTTCGGCGAGCTGGAGTTCTGGTTCTCGATGGTCAAGGTCACCGCGATCATCGGCATGATCCTGATCTGTGCCGGCATCCTCACCATCGGCTTCTCCGACGCCGGTGACACCGCGTCCGTCTCGCACCTGTGGGACAACGGCGGCTTCTTCCCCAACGGCATCGGCAACACGCTGATGACGCTGCAGATCGTGATGTTCGCCTTCCTCGCCGTCGAGCTGGTCGGCGTCACCGCGGGCGAGTCCAAGGACCCGAAGAAGACCCTGCCCAAGGCGATCAACACCGTGCCGTGGCGCATCGCCGTCTTCTACGTCGGCGCCCTGATCATGATCCTCTCGGTCGTGCCGTGGACGTCGTTCCAGCCGGGCGTCTCCCCGTTCGTCGCCGCCTTCGAGAAGATGGGCCTCGGCGTCGGCGCCGCGATCGTGAACTTCGTGGTCCTCACCGCCGCGCTCTCCTCCTGCAACTCGGGCATGTACTCCACCGGCCGTATGCTGCGCGACCTCGCGCTCAACGGCCAGGGCCCGAAGTTCTTCACCAAGCTCACCAAGAACGGCCTGCCGCTGGTCGGCACCACCTTCTCCGCCGCGCTGATGCTCGTCGGCGTGTGGATCAACTACCAGTGGCCGGGCGAGGCGTTCAACTACGTCGTCTCCTTCGCCACCATCTCCGGCATGTGGGCCTGGATCATGATCCTGGTCTCGCAGATCAACTACCGCCGCAAGGCCGACCGCGGCATCGTGCCGCAGTCCACCTTCCGCGCCCCCGGCGCCCCGTACACCAGCTGGTTCGCCCTCGCCTTCATCGGCATGGTCATCGTGATGATGGGCATCGACAAGGACGCGCGGATCTCGCTGTACTGCGCGCCGATCTGGGCCGCGATCCTGTGCGTGTCCTACCTGGTCCTGAAGAGCCGCGACCCGGAGGCCGCGGCCTTCAAGAAGCGCGTGCACGGCGGCCCGGCCGCCGAGGACGCCGCACCGGTCACCAAGGACTGACCCGTCCGGGGTCGCCAAGGACTGACCCCGGACGCCTCACGTCCAGCATGCGGGCGGCCCCGTACCACACTTCGGTACGGGGCCGCCCCGCTGCTTATCCTGGCCGACATGCTGACCATCACCCAGGCCCTCCACGACCAGATCGTCGCGCACGCGCGCAAGGACCACCCCGACGAGGCGTGCGGCGTCGTCGCGGGGCCTGCGGGCACCGACCGTCCCGAGCGCTTCGTCCCGATGCTGAACGCGGCCCGCTCGCCCACGTTCTACGAGTTCGACTCCGCCGACCTGCTGAGGCTCTACCGCGACCTGGACGACCGCGACGAGGAGCCCGTGGTCATCTACCACTCGCACACGGCCACGGAGGCCTACCCCTCCCGCACCGACATCAGCTACGCCAACGAGCCGGGCGCCCACTACGTCCTCGTCTCCACCGCCGACACCGACGACGCCGGACCCTTCCAGTTCCGCTCGTTCCGGATCGTCGAGGGCGAGGTCACCGAGGAGGAGGTCAGGGTCGTCCAGGCATACTGAGCGGGAGCTTTACGACCCTAGAGGCGGCAGGACCCAGGAAGCCGGTGGAAATCCGGCGCGGTCCCGCCACTGTGACCGGCCGCGCCCGCGCCCGGGAGTCAGGAACTGACCTGCCGCCTCCTCCACATGCACTCAGGGGACGCGGAAATCCCCTGGAGGAGGCCCGCACCCCATGCGTACCCGCGCCCTGCTCGCCGCGGCGGCGATCCTGCTGCCGCTCACCGCGTGCTCGTCGTCCTCGTCGTCCGACGACGACTCCGGAAACTCCGACGCCAAGGCCGCCGGATTCCCGTACACCGTCACCAACTGCGGGACGAAGACGACATACGACGCACCCCCGAAGCGTGCGGTCACCATGAACCAGCACGTGACGGAGATCCTCCTCGAACTGGGCCTGGAGGACCGCATAGCGGGGACCGCCTACCTCGACGACAAGGTGCTCCCCGAGTACGAGAAGGCGTACGACTCCCGCCCGGTCATCGCCAAGGAGTACCCCTCGTACGAGAAGCTGCTCGCCGCCAACCCCGACTTCGTGTACGGCGGTTACGCGAGCGCCTTCGCGGCGGGCGACGGCCGCTCCCGCGACGCCCTCGCCAAGTCCGGCATCAAGACCCGCCTCAACATCGAGGGCTGCGCCAAGAAGCCCGTCACCATGGACGACGTGTACCGCGAGGTGCGCGAGGCGGGCGCGACGTTCGGGGTCGGGGACCGGGCGGCGAAGTGGGTGCGCGACGCGAAGGCCGAACTGGCCGCCACCGCGAAGCAGTCCGCCAAGGGCGGCAAGAAGCCCTCCGTCTTCGTCTACGACAGCGGCGACAAGACGGCGTTCACCGCGGGCGGCCGGGGCATCGGCAACGACATCATCGAGCGCGCGGGCGGCCGCAACGTGATGTCCGACCTGGACAAGTCCTTCGGCGACGCCTCCTGGGAGACGGTCGTCGACCGCCGCCCCGAGGTCATCGTCATCTACGACTACGGCGCCTCCACCGTCGCCCAGAAGAAGAAGCGCCTCCTGGACGACCCGGCCCTCAAGGACGTCCCCGCCATCAAGAACAAGAGGTTCGCGGTGCTGCCGCTGTCGGACGTGGTGCTGGGGGTGCGGGCACCGGGGGCGGTGAAGAAGCTGGCGGAGCAGATGCGGTGAGGCCTGGGAGCGGCAACTTTCAGCCCGTCTGGCGCTCGGGCGCGAGGCCTGGGGGCGGCAAATTTCGGCCTGTCCGGCGCTCGGGGGCGAGGCCTGGGGGCGGCATATTTGAGCCCGTCCGGCGTTTGAGGACGAGGCGCGGAGCGCCGATCGGGGGCGGCCCGTCCGACCCGAAGGGACCCCCCACCCCCGGGGGCCCGGGGGCAGCGCCCCCGGTTTCGGGAAGGGGCGGGACAGGGGAGCCCCCGGCAGGGCACCCCACCCGCACCCTCCCCTACAGCCTGGTCATCACCGCCCTCGTCCTCGCCCTCGCGGCCGCGAGCCTCGCCGCACTGGCGTGGGGCTCGGTCAGAATCCCCACGGCCGACGTGGTCCAGATCCTGACGGGCAACGCCGACCCCTCCCCGTACCGCACGATCGTCCTGGACGTCCGCCTCCCACGGGTCATCCTCGGCGCGGCCGTGGGCGCGGGCCTCGCGGTGGTCGGCACCACCCTCCAGGCCCTGGTCCGCAACCCCCTCGCGGACCCGTTCCTGCTCGGCGTCTCCTCGGGCGCCTCCGCGGCCGCGGTCGCGGTGATCGTGCTCGGCCTGGGCGCGGGCATGGCGACGACGGTGACGATCCCGGCGGCGTCCTTCGTGGGCGCGTTCCTTGCGCTGCTGGTGGTGTACGCCCTGGCCAGGGAGCCGGGCGGCGGCTTCACGACGAGCCGCCTGATCCTCGCGGGCGTGGCCGTCTCATACGTCCTGGCGGCCCTGACCAGCCTGATCCTGGTCGTCTCGGCCCGCGCCGACCACCTCAAGGAAGTCCTGTACTGGACCCTGGGCGGCCTCGGCAGCGCCCGCTGGGACATGCTCGCCTTGCCGTTGACGGTCCTGGCGGTCGGCACGGCCCTGCTGATCGCCCTCGCCCGCCCGCTCGACCTGCTCCTGGTCGGGGAGGAGGGCGCCACCGTCCTCGGCCTGGACACGGGCCGGTTCCGCGCGGCCGTGTTCGTCCTCGCCTCGCTCGTGACCGGCGCCCTCGTCGCGCACAGCGGGGCCATCGGCTTCGTCGGCCTGATGGTGCCGCACGCGGCCCGGATGCTGGTGGGCGCCGCGCACCGGGCGCTGCTTCCGGTGGCGGCACTGATGGGGGCGGTGTTCCTGGTGGTGGCGGACCTCGCGGCCCGCACGGTCGCGGCGCCGCAGGACATCCCCGTGGGGGTGCTCACGGCGCTCACCGGCGGCCCGTTCTTCCTGTGGCTGCTGCGGCGCGGCCGGACGCGGGAGGGGGCGGAGGCATGAAGCTCCGTACCGAGAACCTCACCTACGACACCCCGTCCGGCCGCCGCCTCGTCGACGCCGTCTCACTCTCCGTCTCCGCAGGTGAGACGGTGGGCCTGGTCGGCCCCAACGGCAGCGGCAAGACGACGCTCCTGCGCTGTGTGTACGGGGCGCTCACGCCCACCGGCGGCCGGGTCCTGCTCGACGGCGACGACCTGGCGGACGCCGGCGTCAAGGCCCGCGCCCGCCGCATCGCCACGGTCCCGCAGGACGGCCAGACGGGCTTCGAACTCACCGTCCGCCAGATCGTCGCCATGGGCCGCTCCCCGCACAAACGCTTCTGGGAGGGCGACACGGCCGCCGACGAGGAACTGGTCCGCGACGCCCTGGAGCGGGTCGGCGCCGCGGCCCTGGCCGGGCGCGGTTTCGCGCGGCTGTCCGGCGGCGAGCGCCAACGCGTCCTGACCGCACGGGCGTTGGTGCAGGAACCGGCCGTCCTCGTCCTAGACGAACCGACGAACCACCTGGACATCCGCTACCAGCTGGAGATCCTCGGCCTGGTCCGCGGCCTCGGCACGGCCAACCTGCTCGCCCTGCACGACCTGACCCTCGCCGCGTACTACTGCGACCGCCTGTACGTCCTCGACGCGGGCCGGGTCGTCGCCTCCGGGCCGCCCGGGGACGTCCTCACCGGCGAGCTCCTGGCGGAGGTGTACGGGGTCGCGGCGGAGGTGGCGGTGCATCCGGCGACGGGGGCGCCGACGGTGACGTACCTGCCCGGGGTGGTGGGGGAGCCCCGGGCCTGAGCCCGCGGCACCCTGCCTCCCTACGGCCGGAACGCCTTGCCCCCTACGGCCGGAACGCCTTGCCACCTACGGCCGGAACGCCTTGCCCCCGACAGCCGGAACGCCCTGTGCCCGACGGCCGGAACACCCCGCCCCGTCCGGCCACCGAACGCGATCCGTCCGGCATCCGAGATCACATTCCGGGTCCCGGACCGGGAATCGTTACGATGACCGCATGGTTTCGAACGACGTGAGCATCCATACGACGCCGGGCGCCCTGCTCGTCGGCCGGCTGCACGTCGACCTGTGCCGTCTCGCCAGCGCCATCTGTCGGCCCTGACGGGCGCCGCCCCGCCCGCCGCACCGCGGCGGTGAGCCACGGCGCCGTACCCGCGGCCCCCGCACCCCGCCGCCCGCCCTCGCGCGGCGCGCCCCGCTCCGCACCAGCACGGCACCACCCACGCAGCGCCCCCGCACCAGCCCCCGCTCCACTTCCGATCCACTCCCGATCCACTCCCGACAGGAGCCCCGCATGGCCATCGAGGTCCGCATCCCGACCATCCTCCGCACCTACACCGACGGCGAGAAGGCCGTCCAGGGCAGCGGTGACACCATCGCCGCGCTCTTCGCCGACCTCGAGTCGCGGCACGCGGGCATCCAGGACCGGCTGATCGACAAGGACAAGGGCAACAGCCTGCGCCGCTTCGTGAACGTCTACCTCAACGACGAGGACGTCCGCTTCCTCGACGGCGTCTCCACCAAGCTCACCGACGGCGACAGCGTCACGATCCTGCCGGCCGTCGCCGGCGGCATGGCCTGAGGGACCCGGCTCCCCGATGCGTTACGACTCCCCGCTCGCGGCCGTCGGCAACACGCCGCTGGTCCGCCTCCCGCGTCTGTCGCCGTCCCCGGAGGTCCGCGTCTGGGCCAAGCTGGAGGACCGCAACCCGACCGGCTCGGTCAAGGACCGCCCCGCCCTCCACATGGTCGAACAGGCCGAGAAGGACGGCCGGTTGACGCCCGGCTGCACCATCCTGGAGCCCACCTCCGGCAACACCGGAATCTCCCTCGCCATGGCGGCCCGGCTCAAGGGCTACCGCATCGTGTGCGTCATGCCGGAGAACACCTCCCAGGAGCGGCGCGACCTGCTGACGATGTGGGGCGCGGAGATCATCTCCTCGCCCGCGGCGGGGGGTTCCAACACGGCCGTACGCGTCGCCAAGGACCTGGCGGCCGAGCATCCGGACTGGGTGATGCTCTACCAGTACGGCAACCCGGACAACGCGGGCGCCCACTACGCCACCACCGGCCCCGAGATCCTCGCCGACCTGCCCTCCATCACCCACTTCGTGGCGGGCCTCGGCACCACCGGCACGCTCATGGGCGTCGGACGTTTCCTCCGCGAGCAGCGGCCCGACATCAAGATCGTCGCAGCGGAGCCCCGCTACGACGACCTCGTCTACGGTCTCCGCAACCTCGACGAGGGCTTCGTCCCCGAGCTCTACGACGAGTCCGTCCTCACCACCCGCTTCTCCGTCGGCTCCGCCGACGCCGTGACCCGCACCCGGGAACTCCTCCGCGAAGAGGGCATCTTCGCGGGCGTCTCCACCGGTGCCGCCCTCCACGCCGCCATCGGCGTCGGCCGCAAGGCCGTCAAGGCGGGCGAGCCCGCCGACATCGTCTTCGTCGTCGCCGACGGCGGCTGGAAGTACCTGTCCACCGGCGTCTACACGGCGGCGACCGACGAGGAGGCGATCGCGACGGTCCAGGGCCAGCTGTGGGCGTAGCCCGGCTGGGAGCTCCCCAACCCCGCCCCTTCCCGAACCCGGGGCTCCGCCCCGGACCCCGCTCCTCAAACGCCGGAGGGGCTGAAACTTACCCGCACATCATCTAGCCCGTCCGGCGATTGAGGACGAGGCGCGAAGCGCCGATACGGGGTCCGGGGCGGAGCCCCGGTTACGGGAAGGGGCGGGGCTGGGGAGCGCCCCCGCAAGGCCTACCCGGCCAGATGCCGCACCTGATCCCACAGCACCGGATCCACCACCCCCGCCCGCCGCCGGAAGTCCCACACAGGAACCTCCCGCAGCTCATCGGTCTCCAGGAAGCTCGCCCGCCCCCGCGCGTCCCCGACGGCCCCGGGCGGCAACGGAATCACCCCGGCCCGCTCGTCCCGGTACTTACTGGTGATCTTCGCGACGCGCACCCGCTCCCCGTGCACGGCGAGCACGAGACAGGGCCGGTCCTTCCCCCCGGCCCCACCCTCATAGGGCACCCGCGCCCACCAGATCTCCCCGACCTGAGGCCGCCCGCCCCCCTCCGACCCCCGCGGCCGCCCGGCCGGCCGACGCCGCCGCGCGGGACGGCCGGAGCGGGCCCACCCGTCCACGAGGGCCACGAGAAGGGCGAGTACCACCACGGCGGCCAGCGCCGGCCACCACGACGTGTCCATGGCCCCGACGGTACCGGCGCCCCCCACTCCGCGCCGCCGCACCGGACCCCTTCGGGCGCCCCCGAACCGGTGACACCCCAGGTGAGTTCGCCCACAACGGCCCACGACGAAGGAGCGAGCCGCCCTTTCGCGCTTTACGCTCGACGGACCGCACGCCCCCGTTTCCCCGATCGCCAGCGTGGAGGTTCCAGCTCTATGAAGCTCACCGTCGTCGGCTGCTCGGGGTCGTTTCCGTCCGCGGACTCGGCCTGCTCGAGCTACCTCGTCGAGGCCGACGGCTTCCGGCTGCTGCTCGACATGGGCAATGGCGCCCTGGGCGAGCTGCAGCGCCACATCGGTCTGTACGACCTCGACGCGATCTTCCTGAGCCATCTGCACGCCGACCACTGCATCGACATGTGCGCGTACTTCGTGGCCCGCTACTACCGGCATGACGGCGGCCGCTGCGCCCCCATCCCGGTGTACGGCCCCGAGGGCACCGAGCAGCGCCTGACCACGGCGTACGCCGACACGCCCTCCGCGTCGTCGATGAGCGAGGTCTTCGACTTCCACACGGTCAAGCCCGGGGCCTTCGAGATCGGCCCGTTCGCGGTGCGTACGGAGAAGGTGTGCCACCCCGTCGAGGCGTATGCCATCCGCGTCGAGCACGGCGGGCGGTCGCTGACGTACTCCGGGGACACCGGCACCTGCGCGGCCCTCGACGAGCTGGCCGCCGACACGGATCTGTTCCTCTGCGAGGCCGCGTTCACGCACGGCAAGGAGAACATCCCGGACCTGCATCTCAACGGCCGTGAGGCCGGGGAGTCGGCCGGTCGCGCGGGTGCGCGGCGCCTGGTGCTCACGCACATCCCGCCGTGGACGGACCCGGCGGTGAACCTCGCCGACGCCCGGGAGGTCTTCACCACCGGTCCGACGGAGCTCGCGGCCGCGGGGGCGACGTACGAGATCTGAGAGTCGGTGGTACCAAGACGTGGGCCCCGGAACCGTTCGGTTCCGGGGCCCACGTCATGCCGCTCGGGTGAGGCTCACGCCTTGGTGAGGTCCTCGACCTCCTCCTCGGGCTCGCGGCCCGGGGTCGGCAGGTTGAACTTGACGATCGCGAAGCGGAAGACGACGTAGTAGACCGCCGCGAACACGAGGCCGATCGGGATGATCAGCCAGGGCTTCTCGGCGAACTTCCAGTTCAGGACGTAGTCGATGGCGCCCGCCGAGAACGTGAAGCCGTGGTGCACGCCCAGGGCCCAGGTGACGGTCATGGCGACGGCCGTGAGGATCGCGTGGATCACGTAGAGGACCGGCGCGATGAACATGAAGGCGAACTCGATCGGCTCGGTGATGCCGGTGACGAACGAGGTCAGCGCGAGGGACATCATCATGCCGCCGACGACCTTGCGGCGCTCGGGGCGGGCGGTGTGCGTGATGGCCAGGGCCACGGCGGGCAGCGCGAACATCATGATCGGGAAGAAGCCGGACATGAACTGACCCGCGGTCGGGTCGCCGTGCATGAAGCGCTGGATGTCGCCGTGCCAGACGGCACCGGCGGAGTCGGTGAAGGAGCCGATCTCCTGCCAGGCGACGGTGTTCACGAACTGGTGCATGCCGACCGGCAGGAGCGCGCGGTTGACCACGCCGAAGATGCCGGCGCCGACCGAGCCGAGGTCGGTCATCCACTCGCCGAAGTTGGTGATGGCGTCACCGACCGGGCCCCAGGCGAGGCCGAAGACGACACCGAGGGCGGTGCCGATGAAGGCCATCAGGATCGGGACCAGGCGGCGGCCGTTGAAGAAGCCGAGCCAGTCCACCAGCTTGGTGCGGTGGAACCGCTGCCAGACGACGGCGGATATGAGGCCCATGATGATGCCGCCGAAGACCTTGGGGTCGTTGTACGTCGCGGCGACGTCCGCGCCCTTGGTGATCTTCGCCTCGGTGACCGGGAACGCGGTCAGCACGTTCTTGTAGACCAGGAAGCCGACGAGCGCGGCGAGCGCGGTCGAGCCGTCCGCCTTCTTCGCGAAGCCGATCGCGACACCGATGCAGAACAGCAGCGGCATGTTCGCGAAGACGGCGTCACCGGCGGTGGCGAAGACCGTGGCGACCTTGCCCCAGCCGAGGCCGTCGGCGCCGAACACGTCCGGCTGGCCGAGGCGCAGCAGGATGCCCGCCGCGGGCAGGACGGCGATCGGCAGCTGCAGGCTGCGTCCCACCTTCTGCAGACCCTGCAACACACTTGAGCCCCGCTTCTTCGCGGGCGCCGCCTTGGCGGTGGCCGTACTCATGACTTCCTCCATGTGCGGGTGCTGTCAGGGGACAGTTCAGGGGGTGCGACAGCATCCAGGTGGTCTACACCACTCAGTGGTGTAGACCTGTTGTAACACGGTTAAGGCGACATAAGGAACCCGCGATTCCTGTGGGGTCGGCCATAACACCGCATCCACGGCGAAAGGCCCCCGGACCGAAGGGTCCGAGGGCCAGGCAAAGGGTATCGCGGGAGGTTCCGCTTCCTTGCCTACGCCTTGGTCTGCTCCTCGTCCAACGCCTTTGCCTCCTCCTCCGGTTCGCGTCCCGGAGTGGCCAGGTTGAACTTCTTGATCACGAAGAGGAACAAGAAGTAATAAACCACCGCGAAGCACAGTCCGATCGGGATGATCAGCCAGGGTTTCGTGGCCAGGCTCCAGTTGATGACGTAGTCGATGAGGCCGGCGGAGAAGCTGAAGCCGTCCTTCACCCCGAGGCCCCAGGTGACCGCCATCGAGACGCCGGTGAGCAGCGCGTGGATCGCGTACAGCGCGGGCGCGATGAACAGGAACGAGTACTCGATCGGCTCGGTGATGCCGGTGACGAAGGACGTCAGGCCGACCGAGAGCATCAGGCCGCCGACCACCTTGCGCCGCTCGGGGCGGGCCGCGTGCGTGATCGCGAGGGCCGCCGCGGGCAGCGCGAACATCATGATCGGGAAGAAGCCCGAGGTGAACTGGCCCGCCGTCGGGTCGCCCGCGAGGAAGCGGTTGATGTCGCCGTGGACGACCGTGCCGTCCGCCTTGGTGTAGTCGCCGAACTGGAACCAGACGAAGGTGTTCAGGAACTGGTGCAGGCCGACCGTGAGCAGCGCGCGGTTGGCCACGCCGAAGATGCCCGAGCCCAGCCAGCCGAGGTCGACCAGCCACTTGGAGAAGCTGGTGAGCCCGTCGCCGATGGGCGGCCAGACCCAGACGCACAGGCCCGCGAAGACCAGGCCGACGAACGCCATGATGATCGGCACCAGGCGGCGGCCGTTGAAGAAGCCGAGCCAGTCGACCAGCTTCACGCGGTGGTAGCGCTGCCAGAACCAGGCGGCGAGCAGGCCCATGACGATGCCGCCGAAGACGCCTGGATTCTGGTACGCGGCCTGGGCGGAGGTGCCGTCCTCGGCCACGCAGACCCCGCTCCACATCCCGGCGCCCGCGAAGTCGGCGCCCGCCGGGCAGTCCTCGGGGAACGCGCGCAGGACCGCGTAGTAGACGAGGAAGCCCGCGACCGCGGCGAGCGCGGTGGAGCCGTCCGCCTTCTTCGCCATGCCGATCGCGACGCCGATGCAGAAGAGGAGCGGCAGGCCGAGCGAGGAGTCGAGCAGGGCGCCGCCCGCGGCCGCGAAGACCTTGGCCACATTGGTCCAGCCGAGGCCGTCCTCGCCGAAGACGTCCGGCTGGCCGAGCCGGTTCAGGATGCCCGCGGCGGGCAGTACGGCGATGGGCAGTTGCAGGCTGCGGCCCATCTTCTGCAGGCCCTGGAACAGGCCGTTCCACCACTTCTTCTGGGGTATCGCGGCGGCAGTGGAACTCATCGGCGTTCCTCCCGGAACCGGCCAGGTTTGGCGGTCGTTGAAAACTGGTGTAGACCAGTTGTGGACGGTGGTCGGCACCGCCCCCACTAGGGGTGACACCTTGATCGTCATGATTGGGTACGAGTGCCGTGACCGCCCGCGAAGATGGGCCAACCGTGCGTTACCGTGACAAAGCGGACCTACGGTGTCGTGGCCGCGTCCTTTTCAGAGCAGGGAGAACACCATGGCCAGCAAGGCTGAGAAGATCGTTGCCGGGCTCGGCGGCATCGACAACATCGAAGAGGTCGAGGGCTGCATCACCCGCCTCCGCACGGAGGTCAAGGACCCGGGGCTGGTCGACGACGCCGCGCTGAAGGCCGCGGGTGCGCACGGGGTCGTGAAGATGGGCACGGCGGTTCAGGTCGTCATCGGGACCGACGCGGACCCGATCGCCGCCGACATCGAGGACATGATGTAACGCTTGCGCTGAGCCGCGCAGTGAGGGCCCGCTCCGCTCGTCGGAGGGGCCCTCACTGCGTGCGGGGGCACCCCCGTCCGGCCCGAGGGCGGCGTTCGTCCCGATAGGCTCGGGCCATGTCTCGTATCGACGGCCGTACCCCCGAACAGCTCCGCCCGGTCACCATCGAACGCGGGTGGAGCAAGCACGCCGAGGGCTCCGTCCTCGTTTCCTTCGGCGACACCAAGGTCTTCTGCACGGCCTCCGTCACGGAGGGCGTGCCCCGCTGGCGCAAGGGCAGCGGCGAGGGCTGGGTCACCGCCGAGTACTCGATGCTCCCGCGGTCCACCAACACCCGCGGCGACCGCGAATCCGTACGCGGCAAGATCGGCGGCCGCACGCACGAGATCAGCCGCCTCATCGGCCGCTCGCTGCGCGCCGTCATCGACTACAAGGCCCTCGGCGAGAACACCATCGTCCTGGACTGCGACGTCCTGCAGGCCGACGGCGGCACCCGCACCGCCGCCATCACCGGCGCGTACGTCGCCCTCGCCGACGCCGTCGCCTGGGCCCAGGGCAAGAAGCTGATCAAGGCCGGCCGCAAGCCCCTCACCGGCACGGTCAGCGCGGTCTCCGTCGGCATCGTCGGCGGCGTACCGCTGCTCGACCTCTGTTACGAGGAGGACGTGAAGGCCGACACCGACATGAACGTCGTGTGCACCGGCGACGGCCGCTTCGTCGAGGTGCAGGGCACCGCCGAGGCCGAGCCGTTCGCCCGCGAGGAGCTGAACGCGCTGCTCGACCTCGCCGTCGGCGGCTGCGTCGACCTCGCCACGTACCAGCGCGAAGCGCTCGAAGCGGTCAGGTAGGGCATAACGCCGGGCGCGGCCCAAGTGCCGTGCGGCGCGGTCGAGTTGCGTCAAGGATGAGGGCGGGTCGCGGTTCGGCCCGCCCGGTGGGGGAAGCAACCCTCGGGGCCCGGACGGGCGTTCTTACGGATGCGGGCGTACGGGCCAAGCCGTACGTCCGTCCGCACCGGGGAGGGAATTCCGCATGGCCGCGCGCCACCGCCGTACCGCTACCGCCATCATCACCGCTCTGATCGCAGTTCCGGCGGTCTCCGGCCTCGTGGCCTGCGACCCCGTCGACAAGGCCGTCGACTGCGTCAAGACGGCCGACGCGATCCACGACAACGTCCAGGACATGCAGGAGGCCGCGCAGGACGCCGCGCTGAACCCCAGCAAGGCCGACGACTCGCTGGACGACATCGAGGACAACCTCGACGACATCCGCGACAAGTCCGACGACGCCGACGTGGACAAGGCCCTCGACCACCTGGACAAGGCCATCGACAACATCCGCGACGCCTCCAAGGACGGCGGCGACAAGTCGCCCGACCTCAGCCCGGCCGTCGACGCGGCCAAGGAGCTGACGAAGGTCTGCACCGACTGACCGGGGACGGTGGCGCGTCCCGTTCCGGGGGACACGGTGAGAGGCACGACGTGTCACGCCGACGGGACGGGGGCGCGCCGGAACGGCCGGTCACGGGGCCGCGATACTGGTCCCATGACCCGCCTCATCCTCGCCACCCGCAACGCCGGAAAGCTCACCGAACTGACGGCGATCCTCGCCGCCGCCCGGCTCGACCACGAGCTGGTCGGCGCGGACGCCTACCCGGACGTCCCCGACGTCAAGGAGACCGGCGTCACCTTCGCCGAGAACGCGCTCCTGAAGGCGCACGCCCTGGCCCGGGCCACCGGGCTTCCCGCCGTCGCCGACGATTCGGGCCTGTGCGTCGACGTGCTCGGCGGCGCCCCGGGCATCTTCTCCGCGCGCTGGGCGGGCCGCCACGGCGACGACCGCGCCAACCTGGACCTCCTGCTCGCCCAGCTCGGCGACATCGACGACCCGCACCGCGGCGCCCACTTCGCGTGCGCGGCCGCCCTCGCGCTGCCGGACGGCACCGAGCGGGTGGTCGAGGGGCGGCTCCTCGGCACCCTGCGGCACACCCCGGCGGGCACGGGCGGCTTCGGCTACGACCCGGTGCTCCAGCCCGAGGGCGAGACGCGCACCTGCGCCGAGCTGACGGCGGACGAGAAGAACGCGATCAGCCACCGCGGCAAGGCGTTCCGCGCGCTGGTGCCGGTGGTGCGCGAACTGCTCGGTTGACCCGGACAGAACTCGGCTGACCCGGACAGAACCTGTCCTGGACTCGGCCGGACCCGGACCGGACACGGTGAAGGGCGCCTCCTCGGAGGCGCCCTTCGTGTCGCGTGCGGCCGGAGGGACTCGAACCCTCACGGGTGTTACCCCACTGGGACCTAAACCCAGCGTGACTGCCAGTTCCACCACGGCCGCGTGCCGCGCCCATCGTAATCGCCGCCCCGCGGGGACGGCCGGGGGAGTCAGAACTTCGGCGCCGTGGCCTGCGCCGCAACGAGCTCGGCGGCCTCCTCCTTGCTCTCCACCGACGGCGGCGAGCCGCTGAGGGGCCGCTGCGCGGTCTCCTTCATGCAGGCCACCGCGACGATGCCGACGACGGCGGCGGCCATCGCGTAGTACGCGGGCATCATGTCCGTACCCGTGACGCTGATCAGCGCGGTGATCACGAGCGGCGCGGTGCCGCCGAACAGCGAGGCGGACAGGTTGTAGCCCACCGACAGGGAGCCGTAGCGCACGGGGGTGGGAAACAGCGCGGGCAGCGTCGCCGACATCGTGCCGAGCAGGCACACCAGGGACAGGCCGAGCATCAGCATGCCCGCCGAGACGGCGACCAGGGCGCCCTGCTTGATCAGCAGGAAGGCCGGGACCGACAGGACGAAGAAGCCCGCCATGCCCGTCATCAGGAGCGGCTTGCGGCCGTAGCGGTCCGACAGGACGCCGATCCGGTTGATCACCAGCATCAGGACCACCATCGTGGCGATGAGGATCAGCAGCCCGTGCGTGTCGTCGTAGCCGAGCTCGTCGGTGAGGTACGTCGGCATGTACGACAGGAGCATGTAGTCGGTGATGTTGTACGCGCCGACCAGGGCGACACAGAGGATCAGCGTCGGCCAGTACTCGCGGAAGATCTTCGCCAGGTCGCCCTTGGCGGAGGTCTCGACGGCGGAGGCCGCCTCGGTCGCCGAGTGGTACGTCTGGTCCTCCAGCTTCTGGAACGCCGGGGTCTCGTCCAGACGCAGCCGCAGATACAGGCCGACCAGGCCGAGCGGGCCCGCGACCAGGAACGGGATCCGCCAGCCCCACGCCTCCATGGCGCCGTCGTCCAGCGTCGTGGTCAGGACGGTGACCAGACCGGCCGCGCCCACGTACCCGGCGAGGGTGCCGAACTCCAGGAAGCTGCCGAAGTAGCCGCGCCGCTTGTCCGGCGCGTACTCGGCGATGAAGGTGGAGGCGCCGCCGTACTCGCCGCCCGTGGAGAAGCCCTGCACCAGGCGGAAGAGGATCAGCAGCACCGGGGCCCAGAAGCCGATGGTGGCGTAGCTCGGGATCAGGCCGATGGCGAAGGTGCCGACCGCCATCAGGATCATTGTCAGGGCGAGGACCTTCTTACGGCCGATCTTGTCGCCCATCGGGCCGAACACCATGCCGCCGAGCGGCCGCACCAGGAACGACACCGCGAAGGTGGCGAACGACGAGATCAGCTGGACGGTGTCGTTCCCGGACGGGAAGAAGACATGCCCGATGGTGACGGCCAGATAGCTGTAGATGCCGAAGTCGAACCACTCCATGGCATTGCCGAGCGAGGCCGCCTTCACCGCGCGCCGCACGGCCGCCTCGTCGGTGACCGTGATGTCGGTGCGCCGCAGGGGCGGGTTCCGGCGCCGTCTGATGGCCCGGAACAGTGCGCGGTGACGTTTCACCGCCGCCGGGTCGGCGCCGGGCAGGACGTCGGCCTCGGGGTCGGCCGGGTGCCGGCTGGCCGCCATGGAGCTGATCCTTTCGCTGACGATGGTCCACGGGATCACTTGCTCGCAGTCCGCGATCGCAAACGAAAGCCCCCTGTGAGGGGGGCTTCGTCACATCTGCGGGCGGCGGGTGGACCGGCGCCGGAAAGGGCGGGTCAGACGCCCAGATCCCGGATGATCTTGGCCACGTGGCCGGTGGCCTTCACGTTGTAGAAGGCGTGCTCGACCTTGCCCGCCTCGTCCACGACGACCGTCGACCGGATCACACCGGTCACCGTCTTGCCGTACAGCTTCTTCTCACCAAAGGCGCCGTACGCCTCCAGGGTTTCCTTGGACGGGTCGCCGACCAGCGTGACCTTCAGGTTCTCCTTCTCGCGGAACTTGGCGAGCTTCTCCGGCTTGTCGGGGGAGACGCCGATGACGTCGTAGCCCGCGGCCGCGAGCACGTCCAGGTTGTCGGTGAAGTCGCAGGCCTGCTTGGTGCAGCCGGGGGTCAGGGCGGCCGGGTAGAAGTACACGATGACCTTGCGGCCCTTGTGGTCCGCGAGGGAGACGTCCTTGCCGTCGGCGTCGGGCAGGGTGAAGGCGGGGGCGGTGTCCCCGGGCTGAAGTCGCTCGCTCATTTCCGGTCTCCTCGTGGGCAGCACGCGCGGGCGCGCACGCATCAGGGGTGTGGTGACGGAGTCGAGCGTAATAGGGGTGCCATGGGGTGCGACGGGGGTGAAGCTGACAGACTGTGGAAAGACCGGAACGACCGGAAACAGCACACACCCACGGAGGCAGCGCGGTGTCGGATGCGGATGCCAGGACCCCTGCGCAGATCGAGGCGGACATCAAGCGCCGGCGCGACCAGCTCGCCGAGACCCTCGATGAGATCGGGGTGCGGGTCCACCCGAAGACGATCGTCGGGGACGCCAAGGCCAAGATCGCTTCGAGCGTCGACCAGTCGCTCGGGCGGGCCTATGTCGGTGCGAATCGCTTCGTCTCCGATGTGAAGGCCCAGTTCGTCTCGGCGGACGGTGCGCCCCGCGTGGAGCGGATCGTGCCGGTGGCCCTGGTCGTGGTGGGCCTGGTGGGGCTCCTCGCGGCGGGCTCCAGGCGCCGCAAGGGCTGACCCGGAGGCGTACAGGGCGCGCGAGGGCAGGTAGGTTCGGGGCGTGAGCGCCAAGACATCTGAACCAAGCACCCACGACGACAAACTGCCGATCCGGATGCTGCACGACCGCGTGCTCGTGCGTCAGGACACCGCGGAGGGCGAGCGGCGCTCCGGCGGCGGCATCCTGATCCCCGCGACCGCGGCCGTCGGCAAGCGCCTGGCCTGGGCCGAGGTCGTCGCCGTGGGACAGAACGTGCGCACGGTGGAGCCGGGCGACCGGGTCCTGTACGACCCCGAGGACCGCGCCGAGGTCGAGGTGCGGGGCGTGGCGTACGTCCTGATGCGCGAGCGCGATCTGCACGCCGTGGCCGCGGACCGCTTCGAGGGGTCCGAGGACTCCACCGGGCTCTACCTGTAACGGCGAGAAGGGGCTGGTGACCATCGTCACCAGCCCCTTTTGCATGCCCTTTGCTACCTTGGAAGGACCCCGACGAGACGCGCCGTACCGGGATCCGCAAAGACGACGCACCCCTGAAGTCCCTTTTCCGGAGGTGCCGTCATGGCCTGGGTCCTGCTCATCGTCGCCGGTCTGCTCGAGGTCGGCTGGTCGATCGGCATGAAGTTCACCGAGGGTTTCACCCGCCTGTGGCCGAGCGTGTTCACCGGCGCGGGCATCGTCGCCAGCATGCTGCTGCTGTCCTACGCCGCCAAGACCCTGCCCATCGGTACGGCCTACGGCGTGTGGGTCGGCATCGGGGCCGCCGGAGCCGCGGTGGTCGGCATGGTCGCGCTCGGCGAGCCCGCCACCGCCGCCCGGATCTTCTTCGTCTGCCTGCTGCTCGTCGCCGTCGTGGGTCTGAAGGCGACGAGCGGCCACTGAGGCCCGGCCGGACGGACTGTCCGGCCGGACCGGAAGTCCGGCCGGATCAGCGGCCCGGCGGCGTCAGTCGTCGCCGCGGCCGCGCGGCCCCGTGGCCGTCCCCTGGGTGAGCCCGCCCAGGGCGCCCTGCTGGCCGCCCTGGGCCGCGCCGCCGTCCGCGGCACCCCCGTCGGCCCCTCCGGTCGGCCCTTGGCTCTGCCCCTGCGTCTGGCCCTGGTCCTGGCCCTGCGTCTGACCGCCCTGGTCCTGACCCCCGGTCGGCCCCTGGTTCTGGCCGCCCTGGTCCTGCCCGCCGGTCGGCCCCTGGTTCTGGCCCTGGTTCTGCCCCTGGTTCTGGCCGCCCTGGTCGCCGCCGGTCGCGCCGCCGTCGGCCGCGCCGCCCGTGTCCTCATCGCCGCCGGTGGCGCCGCCCGTGTTCTCGTCGGGGTCCGGCTCCTCGGCGCCCTCCGACGGATCGGGCTGCACCGGTACGTCCGCGCCCTCCTCCAGCTCCAGGTCGAACTCCTTGACCGACTTGCCCTCCAGGGCGTCCTTGGTGAACTGCGCCCAGATCCGTGCCGGATAGCCGCCGCCGTTGATGCGCCGCTCGCCGAGCGCGCCGTACAGCGGCGTCTGCACGGCCGTCTTCGGGTCCTGGCCCATCACGGCCACGACCGTCGCCAGGTCCGGCGTGTAGCCGGCGAACCAGGCCGCCTTGTCCTCCTCGGCCGTACCCGTCTTGCCCGCCGCCGGACGGCCCGCCGCGAGCGCCTCCGTGCCCGTGCCGGAGTCGACCACGCTGCGCAGGATCGACGTGGTGGTGTCCGCGGCCTCGCGGCTCACCGCCGTCTTCTCGCCCCGCTCCGGCAGGACGACGTCCTCACCGTTCTTGGTGATCTTCTCGACGAGCGTGTACGAGCCGTGCTGGCCGTGGTTCGCGAGCGTCGCGTACGCCTCGGTCATGTCGAGCACCGACGCCGTGGACGGGCCGAGCGCGATCGACGGGGACGCCGTGAGGTCCGGGGTCTTCTCCGGCACGCCGAGCGCGACCGCGGTGTCCTTGACCCGGTCGGAGCCCACGTCGACGGCCATCTGCGCGTACACGGAGTTCACGGACTTGTCCGTGGCCTCGCGCACGGTGATGTCGCCGTACTGGCCGTCGTCCTCGTTGGCGGGCGCGTACTGGCCGCCGTCCCAGCCCTGCACCGGACGCCGGTTGTTGCCGTCGTAGATCGTGTTCGGCGTGATCGGGGTGCCGGACTGCGTGGTCGAGCCGTTCTGCACGGCCGAGGTGAACACGAACGGCTTGAAGGTCGAACCGACCTGGTAGTCCCGTCGGGTGGCGTTGTTGACGAACTGCTTGGTGTAGTCGATGCCGCCGTACATCGCGACGACCTTGCCGGTCTTCGGGTCCACGGACGCGCCGCCGACCCGCACGTTCCGGTCGATCTTGCGGGCCTTCTTGTCGAGCTTCGACATCACCTGGTCGTCGACGGCCTTCACGAACGCGTCCTGCCGCGGCTTCTGCAGGGTGGTCGTGATGCGGTAGCCGCCCCGGTGCAGGGCGTCCTCCTCGACGATCTTGTTCTCGATGAGGTAGTCCTCGACGGCCTTGACCACATAGCCGCGCTGCCCGGACAGGTCCTGGTTGCCCCTGGCCTGCTCCGGCGCCGGGAACTTCTGCTTCTCGCGGTCGGCGGAGGACAGCCAGCCCTCCTTGACCATGCCGTTCAGGACGTAGTTCCAGCGGCCCACCGCGTTGGCCTTGTTCTCCGGGTGTGCCGCCACGTCGTAGGCGTTCGGGGCGTTCACGAGCGTCGCGAGGTACGCGCCCTGGCCGACGGTGAGGTCCTCGACGTCCTTGCCGTAGTACGCCTGCGCGGCGGCCTGCACTCCGTAGGCGTTGCGGCCGAAGTAGCTGGTGTTCAGATAGCCCTGGAGGATGTCGTCCTTGCTCACCTCGCGGTCCAGCTTGATCGAGATGAAGAACTCCTTCACCTTGCGGGTGACCGTCTGCTCCTGGCCCAGGTAGTAGTTCTTCACGTACTGCTGCGTGATGGTGGAGCCGGACTGCTTGCCCTTGCCGGTGACCGTGTTCCAGGCGGCGCGGAGCATCGCCTTCGGGTCGACGGCGGACTCGCCGTAGAAGTCCCGGTCCTCGGCCGCGAGCACGGCGTGCTGCACGTGCTTGGGGACCTTGGACAGCGGGACGTTCTCGCGGTTCATGCCCTTGCTGTCGTCGCGGGCGAGCTCGGTGCCGTCGGCGTACAGGTAGACGTTGGCCTGCTTGGTGGCCGTGGCGTTCGCGGGCGGGATGTCGATCAGCAGATAGCCCGCGGTGAAGCCGCCCACGCACAGCAGGACCACGAAGATGAACCCGGCGAGCACCATCCGCCAGGTCGGGAAGAGGCGCCGCCAGCCCTTGCGCTTGGGGCGCTTCTTCTTGCCCGCCTTGCCGGTGCCGCCGTCACCGGGCGCGTCGGCGGCGGCCACGGAAGCGGCGGCGCCCTCGGCCCCGGCCGCTCCCTGCTCGGGCTCGCGCGGCGCCCAGCCCTGGTGCTGCTGCCCCTGGCTCTGCCCCTGCCCCTGGCGCGGTCCCGGTCCCGGGGGGATGGGCCGCAGCTGCTGGGTGGAGGGGTCGGGGGCGCCCTGGGGTGAGCCCTGGGGCACGGCGCCCTTGGGACGGCCCAGCGGGCGGAGCTGCTGGGTGGAGGGGCCGCTGTCGGGTGTGCCGGAGGCGGGAGCGCCCGGAGCGCCGGAGCTGGGTGTGCCGGAGCTGGGTGTGCCGGGGCCGGGTGTGCCCTTCGGCGGTGTCGGGCCGCCGACCGGAGCCCGGTCGCCCGGCTTGCCGCCCGGTGCGGGGTCACTCGGCCGGGAGGCCCGCTCGCCCGGTCCCTCGGCGGGCCCGTCCTGCCGGGCAGCGGGTTCGCTCCGCCGGGCGGTGGGCTCCTCCTGCCCGTCGCCCGGCCGCCGCTGTGGCTCGTCGCTGCTCATGTCTCGCGGAACTCCCGGTTCGCGTCGTACATCTCGTACGCCTCATACATCCAGTACGCCTCGTACGACCCATTGCACACTGTCGCCGCATGCCTTTCAGGCCAGGCACGCTCCGTGGGGCGAAATTGCCTGGCACGGTCGGCCCCGACCGCACTAGGCTCCTGCGCTTTGGCCCGGGCACGGGCCCGGGCGCGGTGGCCTGGAGCGGTACGAGGCTCTCTGAAAGGGATGTTCGTGAGATCAGGACGGTTCCGCCTGTACGCGGCCGTCGCCGCCGGCAGCTTCCGGCGATTCGCCACGTACCGGATCGCGACCATGGCCGGTGTGTTCACCAACACGGTCTTCGGAGTGATCCTGACCTACACCTATATTGCCCTGTGGGACGAGAAGCCTGGACTTGGAGGATACGACCAGGCGCAGGCTCTCACGTACGTGTGGCTCGGGCAGGCGCTCCTGACGACCGTCGCGGTGATGGGCGGCGGCTTCGAGGACGAGCTGATGCGGCGCATCCGCACCGGCGACATCGCCATCGACCTGTACCGCCCCGCCGACCTCCAGGCCTGGTGGCTCGCGGGCGACCTCGGCCGGGCGCTGTTCCAGCTGCTCGCGCGCGGCGTGACGCCGATGCTGTTCGGCGCGATCATCTTTCAACTGGCTCTTCCGGGCGACGTGTTGACGTGGCTGGCCACGGCGGTCGCCGTGCTGCTCGGCGTGGTGGTGAGCTTCGCGCTGCGCTTCCTGGTGGCGCTCAGCGCCTTCTGGCTCCTCGACGGCACCGGAGTCGCCCAGATCGCGTGGCTCGCGAGCACCTTCTTCTCCGGGATGCTGCTGCCCCTGAACGTCTTCCCCGGCGCCCTCGGCGAGGTCGCCCGCGCGCTGCCCTGGTCGGCGCTGATCCAGGTGCCCGCCGACGTGCTGCTCGGCGAGCGCTCGGGCGCGGAGCTGGCGATGGCGTACGCCTTCCAGGCCGGGTGGGCCGCCGTGCTGCTCGCGGCGGGGCGGCTGCTGCAGGCCGTGGCGACGCGGCGGGTGGTGGTGCAGGGTGGCTGAGGAGACCCGGCGGACGCGGGAGCAGGGGCGGGGCGGGGGCCCGGTGGACCCGGCGGACCGGCCGTCCGGACTGCGGGCGGGCACCGCCGACGGGCCGCTGGACCGGGCCAGGGACGGGCTGCGCGCCTACCGGATGATCACCGCGATGTGGATCCGCTCCACCCTCGCCTACCGGGCGTCCTTCGCCATGACGGCCCTCGGCAACCTCACGGCGACCGCCCTCGACTTCGTCGCGAT
The DNA here is from genome assembly GCF_042677545.1 of Streptomyces sp. NPDC127108. Classification (NCBI taxonomy): domain Bacteria; kingdom Bacillati; phylum Actinomycetota; class Actinomycetes; order Kitasatosporales; family Streptomycetaceae; genus Streptomyces; species Streptomyces sp. NPDC127108. The sequence goes on from NZ_JBHXTE010000013.1 coordinate 182,512, forward strand.
CCTGCTGATGTTCTCCCAGGTCGACGAGCTCGGCGGCTACCGGCTCCCCGAGGTCGCCTTCCTCTACGGCGCGGCCTCCTGTGCCTTCGGCCTCGCCGATCTCACCATCGGCTCCATGGACCGGCTCGGCCGACGGGTGCGCGACGGCACCCTCGACACGCTCCTGGTGCGGCCCGCGCCGGTGCTCGCGCAGGTCGCTGCGGACCAGTTCGCGCTGCGCAGGCTGGGGCGGGTGGTGCAGGGGCTGCTGATCCTCGGGTACGCCTGCGCCGCCCTCGACATCGTCTGGACGCCCCTGAAGGTGCTGCTCGTCCCGCTGATGCTGGTCAGCGGCGCGGGGATCTTCATGGCCGTCTTCGTGGCGGGCGCCGCCTTCCAGTTCGTCGCGCAGGACGCCTCCGAGGTGCAGAACGCCTTCACCTACGGCGGCAACACGCTCCTGCAGTACCCGCCGTCCGTCTTCGGCAAGGACCTGGTGCGCGGCGCCACCTTCCTGGTGCCCATCGCCTTCGTGAACTGGCTGCCCGGCCTGTACGTGCTCGGCCGCCCCTATCCGCTCGGCCTGCCCTCCTGGGCCGCCTTCACGCCGCCGCTGGTGGCCGCGGCGTGCTGCGCGCTCGCGGGCCTCGCCTGGCGCGCCGGACTCCGCTCGTACCGCAGCACAGGGAGCTGACACGTCATGGACACGGTCCAGGACCACGACCCGGACGCCGACTTCATCGCCCTCGACGGGATCGAGAAGATCTTCGACGTACGCAGGAAGACCGGCTTCCTGCGCCGCGAGCGACACCAGGTGCGGGCCGTCGACGGCATCACCTTCCGGGTGCCGCGCGGCGAGATGGTCGGCTACATCGGGCCCAACGGCGCGGGCAAGTCCACCACCATCAAGATGCTGACCGGCATCCTCACGCCCAGCGGCGGCCGGCTGCGGGTCGCGGGCATCGACCCGGCCCGCGAGCGCACCCGGCTCGCCCGGCGCATCGGCGTCGTCTTCGGCCAGCGCACCACCCTGTGGTGGGACCTGCCGCTCATCGACTCGTACCGCCTGATGCACCGCATGTACCGCATCCCCGACCGGCGCTACGCCGAGAACCTCGACCGCTGCGTCCGACTCCTCGACCTCGGCGACCTGTTGGACGTGCCCGTACGCCAGCTCTCCCTCGGCCAGCGCATGCGCGGCGACATCGCGGCGGCGCTCCTGCACGACCCCGAGGTCCTCTATCTGGACGAGCCGACGATCGGCCTCGACGTCGTCAGCAAGGCGAAGGTCCGCGGCTTCCTGCGCGACCTGAACGCCGAGTCCGGCACGACCGTGCTCCTGACCACCCACGACCTCACCGACATCGAGCAGTTGTGCAAGCGCGTCATGGTCATCGACCACGGGCGCCTGATGTACGACGGGCCGCTGGCCGGGCTGCACGAGGTGGGGGCGAGCGAGCGCACCCTCGTGGTCGACCTGGAACTCGAACTTCCGCCCCTGGAGGTCGAGTCGGCCCGGGTCGTGAAGGTCGAGGGGCCCCGGCAGTGGCTGGCGTTCCCGGCCGCCGCGTCGGCCGCGCCGCTGGTCGCCGCGATCGCCGCCCGCTATCCGCTGCTCGACCTCTCCGTGCGCGAGCCCGACATCGAGGCCGTGATTGCCAAGATGTACGCGGACCGGGGGACCTCGTAGGCTGCGTGTGTGCTGCGTTCTTCCGGGGGAGGCCCCCCGGACCCCAGCAGGAAGAGCAGGTCGGCCGGATCCACCGGCACGGACATCATGAGGTGAACCTCAGCATGACGGACGCCGAGCCCAAGCCGCCGAACGAGCTGCCCGAAGCCGACGGGCCGGGCTCCGCGGAGCCGCCCGCCGGTGAGTTGAGCCCCGCCGAGGTGAGTTCCACCGGGGTCAGCCCCGCCGAGGTCAGCCCCACCGACCTGCGGGCCTCCGACGCCGACCGCGAGAAGGTCGCCGACGTGCTGCGCGAGGCGCTGGCCGAGGGGCGGCTCGACATGGAGGAGTTCGGCGAACGCCTCGACGCGGCCTACCGCGCCCGTACGTACGGCGAACTCGCGCCCCTCACCCGGGATCTGCCGTCCGCCGTCACGCCCGGGCCCAAGGTGTCCATGGTCAAGCGGTCCGGCGGCGCGGACAGCGACGAGATCGACTGGGACGAGCGGGTCGTCGGGGGCGAGCCCTCGTCCACCGGGGGCGTCGCCATCTGGGGCGGGTTCAACCGCAAGGGCGGCTGGACGATCGGGCGGGCCTTCACGTCCTTCGTGATGTGGGGCGGCGGCGAGATCGACCTGCGCGAGGCGCGGTTCGCCGAGCGGGACGTCGTCATTCGCTGCTTCGCCCTCATGGGCGGCATCCAGGTCACCGTGCCGCCCGAGCTGAACGTCACCGTCAAGGGGTTCGGGATCATGGGCGGCTTCGGGGACGACGCCACGGGGCCCGGCACGCCGGGGTCGCCGCGCGTCGTCGTCACCGGGTTCGCCCTCATGGGCGGGGTCGGCGTCGAACGCAAGCTGCGCAAGCAGGAGCGGGCCCGTCTGAAGGCGGAGCGGCGCGAGCTGCAGGCGCGGCGGCGGGAGGAGCGGCATGCGCTGCATGAGCGCCGCAGGGAGGAACGCCGACGGGACTGACCCTCGCGGGGGCGCCCCAGTCCCACCCCTTCTCCGAAACCGGGGCTCCGCCCCGGACCCCGTTATCGGCGCTCCGCGCCTCGTCCTCAAACGCCGGACGGGCTGAAAACTCCGCCGGGGTGGGCTGAAAGTGCACCGGGCAGGCAGTGCGGACCGCCTTGGCCGAAGTAATGGTGGGGGCGGGTGGGTGGGAGAAAGCCGGTCCGGCGTTTGAGGACGAGCGCGGAGCGCGATCGGGGGTGATCCGGTCGGGGCTGATGGTGCCGGGCTGTTGGGTGGGCCGGTGCGAGTTCGGGCGGGTGGGTGGGGGAGAGCCCGTCCGGCGATTGAGGACGAGGCGCGGAGCGCCGATCGGCGTGCGCCCCGGTGTGGCTAGAGTTCCGCGTCCGAGGAGCCCTTGAGGGCGGCCGGGTCGAACGCCTGGCCCATCCGGCGGAACCCCTCGTCGCTGGGGTGGAGGTTGTCCCCGGAGTCGTACCGGTCGAGCAGCGCCCGGGGGTCGTACGGATCCCGCAGGGCCTTGTCGAAGTCGACGACCGCGTCGAAGACCTTGCCGGAGCGGATCTCCTTGTTGACGGCCTGCCGCACGCCCTCGAGGGCGGGCGTGTACCCACGGTGCCCCCCGAAGGGCATGAGCGTCGCCCCGACGACCCGCAGCCCGCGGGCATGCGCCTGCCGGGTCAGCTCGCGCAGCCCCTCGGTGATGCGCCGGGGGTCGGTTTCCTGCGGATTGCGCAGGATGTCGTTGATGCCGAGGGCGATGACGACGGCCTTGACGCCGGTGCGGCCGAGGACGTCACGGTCGAAGCGGGCGAGCCCGCTCGGGTTGGCGCCGGGCCCGCCACGGGCACCGGGCCTCCCGTCGGACAGGACACGGTTGCCGCTGATGCCCTGGTTCACGACGCTGTAGCGCGGCGCGCCGGAGACCTGGCGCAGCCGGTCGGCGAGGACGTCGGTCCAGCGCCGGTTGGCGCCCATGGTGGAGGTGATGCCGTCGGTGATGGAGTCGCCGATGACGACGACGGTGCCGTCGGTGTCGTTGCTGAGCACGTCGACGGCGGAGAGGTAGCGCCAGTACGGGCTCTGCTCGTGGTACGCCGACCCGCTCGGGTCCTCGGTGTGGTCGCCGTCGGCGACGTACGAGATCTGACGCGCGTGCGGGTGGTACGTCACCGGCCCTGACGCGGTCGGCGAGAACGTCGTGACAAGCAGGTCCGAGTCGTGCGGCACGCGCAGCCTGACGGCGTCGCTGACGATCTGCTGTCCGGGCTGGATCACCACGGAGGTGTCGCCCCGGAAGGTGAGGCGCCGCAGCGTGCCGGCGGCCGCGGTGGGGTTGTTCGAGGCGGTGGCGACGGCGACGGAGGCGTGCGTGACGGTGAGCGGCTGGGTGCCGTACAGGTTCGTCAGGGTGATGCGGGTGCTCTCGCCGCCGACGCTGGTGTGCACCACGTTGCGTACGGAACGCCCCGCCATGCCGCGCGCCTCGGTGCCGGGTTCGGCGCCCGCGGGGGAGGCGGACCAGGTGCCCACCCAGGTGCCCGCCGACGCCGGGGCCGCGGAGTTGCGCGGCCCGCGCGGAGAGGCGCTGAGCTGGTCCTTCGTGTCGTCGTCGGCGCCCGTGACGCCGATGTATATGGCCGCTGACACGACCACGATGACCGCGAGCACGGCGGCCAGCAGTGCATAACCGTGACGCTTGGTCATGCGGGCTGTTTCTCCTCGGGCAGGGGGAGCCCGAGGCTCCGGTGTGAACACCCCATGATGCGTCATGGGCCGCGAGGGGGCCGACACTGCCCCCCTCCGCTCACTCAGACGCCGGGAACTTGTGGTTCGTTCCAGGAGTCGGACTGGAAGGGACAATGCGAACGGGTACGAAGACGGCGTACGACAGACGTACGCGTCCCCAGGGACGCGCAGGAACAGCGACGCGAAAACGGGGCTCCAGGAATGCAAGGTACGAACACGGAGGAAACGGCCGAGGCGGGCACGGAACAGCATGCCCGTGACGGCCGCTCCCCAAGCGCGGGCGGCGGACCCGCGGGACCGGGCGGACCCGGCGCCTTCAGCGAGGCCGACGCCGAGAAGCAGCGCGGCGTCCGCCGGATGAAGCTGACCGCGACGGGCCTGCTGCTGTTCGTCGCGGTCGTGTACGTGCTCGCCAAGTGGGCGCAGAACACGGGCGCCGGGGCGTGGGCCGGATATGTCGCGGCGGCCGCCGAGGCGGGCATGGTCGGCGCGCTCGCCGACTGGTTCGCGGTGACGGCCCTGTTCCGGCACCCCCTCGGCATCCCCATCCCGCACACGGCGATCATCCCGAAGAAGAAGGACCAGCTCGGCGTCTCCCTCGGTGACTTCGTCGGTGAGAACTTCCTCTCCCGGACGGTGGTGCGCCAGCGCCTGCGCTCCGTCGGCATCGGCAGCCGCCTCGGCGCCTGGCTCGCCGAGCCGGAGCACGCCGACCGCGTCACCGCCGAGCTGGCCACCGCCCTGCGAGGCGCCCTCACCGTCCTGCGCGACTCGGACGTGCAGGCCGTCGTCGGGGAGGCCATCACGCGCCGCGCCGACGCCCAGGAGATCGCGCCCGGCATCGGCAAGATGCTGGAGAAGGTCGTCACGGACGGCGGCCACAAGCGGGTCGTGGACCTGGTGTGCGTGCGCGCCCACGACTGGCTGGTGGAGCACGCCGACTCGGTGATGGACGCCGTCGAGGGCGGCGCCCCCGGCTGGACCCCGCGCTTCGTCGACAAGAAGGTCGGCGAGCGGGTCTACAAGGAACTCCTGCGCTTCGTCACCGAGATGCGCGACATGCCAGGACACCCGGCCCGCGGCGCCCTCGACCGCTTCCTCACCGACTTCGCCGCCGACCTCCAGTCCGACACGGACACCCGCGCCCGCGTCGAGCACCTCAAGCGCGAGGTCCTCGCCCGCGACGAGGTGCAGGACCTGATCACCTCCGCCTGGTCCGCGGTCCGCCAGATGATCGTGGCCGCCGCCGAGGACGAGCGCAGCGAACTGCGCCTGCGCGTCCGCGCCGCCCTGCTCTCCCTCGGCCAGCGCATGGCCACCGACGCCCGCCTCCAGGAGAAGGTCGACGGCTGGGTCGAGGGCGCGGCGGTGTACGTCGTGACGACGTACCGCAACGAGATCACGTCCCTCATCACGGACACGGTCGCGAGCTGGGACGCCGAGCACACCTCGAAGAAGATCGAGGCCCACATCGGCCGCGACCTGCAGTTCATCCGGATCAACGGCACGGTGGTGGGGTCGTTGGCGGGGCTTTTGATCTATACGGTGTCGCGGGCGCTTGGCGGCTAGGGCCGTCCGGCCCGGGGGCTCGCCAGCGAGAGCAGCGCCGCCGTCGCGCACAGCGCCGCCGTCCCCACCCACACCAGGTCGTACGACCCGAACGCGTCCCTGGCCGCCCCGCCGAGGAACGCGACGGCGCCCGCGCCCACCTGGTGTGCGGAGTTGACCCAGCCGAACACGACGGCCGCGTCGGGGCCGAAGTACGCGCGGCACAGCGCGATCGTCGGCGGCACCGTCGCCACGTCGAGGAGCCCGAAGACGACCACGAAGGCGACCAGCGGCGGCTGCACGGTCGCGGTGAGCAGCAGCGGCAGCGCCAGGAGGGCGAGGCCGCGCACGGCGAAGTACGCGGCGAGCAGCCGGCGCGCGTCCCGGCGGTCGGTGAGCCAGCCGGAGGCCACCGTGCCCGCCACGTTGAAGATCCCGATCAGCGCGAGCAGCGAGGCGGCGGCCGTCATCGGCATGCCGTGGTCGTGCGCGGCGGGCGCGAAGTGCGTCCACATCACGCCGTTCGTCGACGCCCCGCAGATCGCGAAGGTCCCGGCGAGCAGCCAGAACGGGCCGGTGCGGGCGGCGCGGAGGAGGACGCGTACGGTGCGGCCTGCCGCTCCCCGGACCGGCGCGGGCCGCGGTACGAACTCCGCCGACCCGTGGGGGCGTTGGCCGATGTCCGCCGGATGGTCCCGCAGCGTCAGCCACACCAGCGGCGCGGCCAGCGCGGCCGCGCCCGCGAGTGCGAGAGCCGCCGCCCGCCACCCGTGCCGCCCCACCACCTCCGAGAGCACCGGCAGGAACACGAACTGCCCCACGACGCTTGCCGCCGTGAGCAGCCCCGTGACGAGCCCGCGCCGCGCCACGAACCACCGCTCGGTGACGCTCGCCGCGAACGCCATCGCCGTGGCGCCGGTGCCGAGCCCCACCAACACGCCCCAGTAGAGCGCGAATTGCCAGGCCGCCGTCATCGCCGTGGCGGTGAGCACGGCCCCGGCGCCGACCAGGCCGAGGGCGCCCGTCGTCACGTACCGCATCCCGAACCGGTCCATCAGCGCCGCGGCGAACGGCGCGGTGGCCCCGTACACGACCATGTTCACCGCGCCGCCCACCCCGATCGCCCCGCGCGACCAGCCCAGTTCGGAGTGCAGCGGCCCGACGAGCAGGCCCGCGAGGGTGGTGAAGGTGCCCGCCGTGACGATGGCGAGGGCGGCGGTGGCGGCGATGGTCCAGGGGGTGAGGGGGAGACGGGGCCTGCTCGGGGCGGGGGCGGGGGGTGGCTTGCGCGGTGAGGTGCTCGATGTGCGGGGTGACGTACTCGACGGCGTACTCATGGACCGAGCGTCCGTCCGGCGGGGCGAGCGCGACGAGTGGCCAGATGGCCATGGTGTGCAAGGATCTGGCCATGACGGCACAAGGGACCACGGAACCCCGTACGGCGGCGCGAGCGGGGCGCCGTACCGTCGCCGTCCTCGTCCGGGACGGCGTCCTGCCCATGGAACTCGGCCTGGTCCACCAGCTGTTCGGCAGCGCGCGCGACGCGGCGGGCGCGCCGCTCTACACGCCCCTGACCTGCGCGCTGCGCCCCGGCATGGTCGACACGGACGCCGACTTCCCCATCCGCGCGCCGCACGGCCCCGAGGTCCTGGCGGTCGCGGACACGGTGATCGTGCCCGCGTCGCACCGCGAGGACGAGTCGCTGCGCCCCGAGGCCCTGCCCGCCCCGCTCGCCGAGGCCCTCGCCCTCGCCTCGTCAGCGCGCCGCATCGCCTCGATCTGCACGGGCGCGTTCGTCCTGGCCGCCGCGGGCCTCCTGGACGGACGCAGGGCCACGACGCACTGGCTGTCGGCGGACCGCTTCGCGCGCACGTTCCCTGCCGTCTCGGTCGACCCGGATGTCCTGTACGTGGACGAGGGCGCCGTGCTGACGTCGGCGGGGGAGGCGGCCGGGGTGGACCTGTGCCTGCACCTGATCCGGCAGGACCACGGGGCGGCGGTCGCGGCGGCCGTGGCGCGCCGCACGGTGGTGCCGCCGCACCGGGAGGGCGGCCAGGCCCAGTACATCCAACGCCCGGTCGCGGAGCGGGAGTCGACGTCGACCGGCGCGGCACGGGCCTGGGCCCTGACCCGCCTCGGCGAACCCCTGACCCTCGCCGAACTGGCCGCCCATGCCTCGATGAGCGTCCGCACCTTCAGCCGCCGCTTCCGCGCCGAGACGGGCCTCACCCCGGTCCAGTGGCTCACCCAGCGCCGCGTCGACCGCGCCCGCCAACTCCTGGAGGAGACCGACCACACGGTCGACCGCATCGCGACGGAGTGCGGCTTCGGCACGGGGGCGTCGCTGCGGGCGCACTTCCAGGCGGGGGTGGGGGTGTCGCCGGGGGCTTATCGGGCGACGTTCAGGGGGCGGGGGTAGGGGGGTACGGGGCCGGGTAAAGGTGGGGCCGGGGCGTGGGCATACGGGAGAGCCCGGGGCCGGGCGGACAGCTGAGGTTGAGTACGCGTACTCAGGCATCCCACCCCCGCGAGCGCGATCGTCGTACACATGAACGCACTGAGCCCCCTCCGCGGCCGCCCCGCCGCCGAACGCCTGGCGACGCGCCTGCTCGGCGCGGGCCTGGCGGCCGCCGCGTACCTCCTCTTCCTGCCCTGGGACCTGCGCAACCGCGCCGAGACGCCCGGCGCGATCAACGAGACCTCGCCGGTGTCGGACGCGGACATCGCGTTCCTGGTGGCGACGGTCCTGGCCCTCGCGGCCTACTTCGGCCTCCGCGACCGCCTGCGCTGGACCCTCCCCGTGGTCGCCGTCCCACCCGCCGCCCTCCTCTTCACGTCCTTCGCCACGCACGAGCCCCCGGACGCGTCGATCTGGCCGGTGGCGTGGGCGGTGTTCGTGATGGCCGGGTGCGCGGTGGTGCTCGCGGTGGCGGGGTTCGCGCGGCAGTTCAGGGTGGAGTCGGCGTCTGCGCGGGGTGCTGGGGGCTGGTCGCGGTCGGCGTAGGCCCCTCAGGGGCCCACGTACCCGGCTTCGGGCCCGCCGGAATCAACCGCGGCGGTCGACGGCCACCCAGGAGGCGAGCGCCACGCTCCCCGCGACCCCAAGCACCGCGGGCCAGGCGCCGACCTTCTTCGCGAGCGGATGCGACCCGGCGAACCCCGCAACGTACGCGGCGCTGAGCGCGGCGGCCGTCTTCGGCCCGGCCTGCCGCCGCCACTGCTGCGCGGCGGCGACCCCGGCCACGGCGAGGACGGCTCCGCCGAGGGGGCGCTTCTTGGTGAACCGGGCTACGGCGTACCCGCCGACTAGGTTCTGTCCGGCGGATCATGGTCGGAGCCAGAGTCTGATTGCTGCGGTGGTGACGGTGCCGTGGAAGACGTAGGCCCTCTTGTCGTACCGG